>NZ_AKHP02000020.1:0-59118 GCF_000296015.2 Helicobacter pylori FD535 | reverse complement strand
TGTTAAAATGCGTCAGAAAAATGCGTTTGAGGCAAGAGGCAAAAATGAAAGAACTCTATTTTGAGTTACTTATATTTTTTCTTTTATTCTCAAAAAAAACTATATACCATTATTTATTAAGGTAATAGGTATATAGAGAAATCTTTGATGTCTAGAATTTTACTTTCAGGGAGAAAGTTATGGAGTTTTTAACTAATTATATAAAACAATTACACGAGTATGTGCAAGCTATGTGGAGAGTTATGATGGCGGTTCATCATAGTTTCCCACCAGAAATTCAGTGTACTTTCGTATTGTTAGCATTGGCACTAGTATTTAGGTTTAGGAATTTATCTGATACCT
The DNA here is from genome assembly GCF_000296015.2 of Helicobacter pylori FD535. Taxonomy (GTDB): domain Bacteria; phylum Campylobacterota; class Campylobacteria; order Campylobacterales; family Helicobacteraceae; genus Helicobacter; species Helicobacter pylori_CT. The sequence goes on along the minus strand of NZ_AKHP02000020.1, from coordinate 58,776 downwards.
TCGTAGATTTTAAACAGTATATAAGCGAAGAATGGTTTTGCTACAAGAACGCAATTACTCATGAAGAATATTCTAAGGCTAAGACCAATGCTGTGACAAATGCAATAAAAGAGTTAGAAGAAACTTATTCCAAAAAAAGTCAAGATAACTTAAACTCCCATCAAGGAGCCTTGAGTCACTATGACTACGATGTTAAACAAGTATGTGATTGAATTTCTCAAGGCTAAATCAGAGAGATTATCAGATACTTTTCAATGGATATTGAAGCGTCTAAAATAGCCAAAATCACTCGCATTTTAAGAGTAACCATCAATAAAATCATCAAACAAATAAGAATCTTAATAACCAAAGAATGCGAAAAGATCACCCAATTGAATGAGGAAATAGAAGTGGATGAGAGTTAGCTAAAAGAGTGAGAGATAAAAGGGGGCGTGGAGCTTATTAAAAATGCCCGTATTTGGTATGTTAAAACGCAATGGAAATGTCTATACTCAAAGATTGTGAGTAATGGCAAGAAGTCTTATGATGGGTTGGTGGATTATGTGTTCAAAGCACACTCATAGAGTGGAATACTCAAAGAATGAGTGATCAAGAAATCATATCAATGGCATAGAGAATTTTTGGAGCTTTTCTTAAAGGGTCGTTTGAGTCAGTTTAAGGGAATAAAGAGAGAGAATTTCTTACTCCATTTGAAGGAGTGTGAATTTAGGTATAATAACAAAGAAAACCTGTATCAAATTCTGTTGAAATTGATCAGAAAAAATTTGATTTTAAATTTTATTTTATGATTTTAGATTTTATTTTGCCATCAAGCTCGTTTTCTTAAATCTCTAAAAAACTTTGAATAAATCAACCAAACCCCAATAAACCACCCAAACAAACGAAACAATGAGTCAATAATAAAATTAAATAAAAAGCAAGACTAAAAAACATTTCCCTATCCCTGCACCGACCTACATTCCCACTCTTGAAAAGAGCAGTATTATCAGCGATGAAGAGCTTGACTTCCAGGTTCGGAATGGTTAACTGGGTAGTTCCTCTTCTCTAAAAGAAGCCGCTAAATGCTCTAAATGCGCCTTTTTTTGATGGAGCAAAGTTTTAATAGAGCGGTGCAATTTCACATTAAACCCATCAAGTTTTTGCAACCATTCATCGCTATTAGGGAGCAAAATCTCCATCGCGTTTGAAGGCGTAGAAGCCCTTAAATCCGCCACTAAATCGCTCAATAAAAAATCGCTCTCATGCCCAATAGCGGACATGCTGAAAGTTTTAGCCAAACAATATCCATAGCTTTTGAAAAGGGCTTTTTTGCGCGTAGCTGTCATTCGCTTGATGGGTTTCATTCGTTTTATTTTCTTCTTTATCCATGCCCTTTAATTTCACATAGCCCCCAAGCGGGATCAAAGACAGAGCGAATTGAGTGCCAAAAAGCTTGAAAAAACAAAGTTTTTTACCAAAACCAATGCTAAAGACTTCTACTTTCACCCCACAAATCCTAGCGATCGTGAAATGCCCTAATTCATGGACAAAGATTAAAAACGCCAGCATTAAAACCGCTACAATGAACATCATACCCCACCGCTTACACGACGCTTCCCTGAAATATTGTTGGAATTTTTTCTCATCTCATGGCCATTAGCATAGCTTCTTGGGGTGGAAAACAGCAAAACTAACACGCCTGCCATTTGCTTTTTAAGAAAGAATGGCAAGCGTATTGAGATCCTAGACTATCATGGTTTAAGCTATGAGACATTAAGAGAGAAATTGTTAGAATGCGCCGCAGCAAGAAACAAAATGGACGACCCAGAAAGAAACAAAAGCTACAAAAGGAGGCGTTGGAGCTAGGATTAACCTATGAAGACTATAAAAAACAAATAGAGCAAAATAGGGTGCATGAGGGCTTATTATCGTTTTAAGCAACCTAAAAAGAACGCGGGGCGTTGGTAAAACCATGACCTTTTTTTGTTATAATAAGCAAAGAAAACAAAAAACAAGATAAAACTAAAGGAGCAAATAAGACCATGACACTGTTGGTATAAACAGAGAGCAAGAGCTATGTTTTAATTAAGAGCTATGTTTAAGTATTGATTTAATAGATAATTGTGGTAGTTGGGCGGTATCATCTTGGAGTTTAGAAAACATGGAAGCACATAATCTAAAATCAACATTAGAAGCGTTGATTATTGATCTTGTCAAATCAGAGCAAGTCAATCAGGAGTGAAAAAAAGGGCGAGCAAAGAATGAAACAAGACAAAGCCGAGCGTAAGCGTTGGTCTTGTTGCGAGCGTGTTAGAAGACTCATAAAGCCAATGAGCGAGAGTTTTTCACTGATGCATGCGATCTTTTGAAAAAAGATTATCAAAGAAAGTGATGACTTGTCTGATAAAATCATTGCTATTATCAATTATTTTGATGGGAAAAATAATCTGTATTTGATGAGATGTGAGGTTCAATCAAAGTAAAAATGTATTGACTTACCAAATTTATAACGGAGTTTATGAATTTACGCAAGCATGAAAGCCCTTGGTTTTTGCCAAATGAGTTTCTAGCGCTTCATTAACTATGGGGTGTTTTTGGGATAATTTCCCCCTTTAAAGCACTTTAAAATCCCCCAAACGCTCTAAAAACTAGCACACCCATTAAAATCAAAGCTTTTTAATTTATTCTAAAAAACGAATGAGAGCGAACCTAACAAACTGCTTTATTATAGCCCTATAAAAATAGGGGAGAAAAGCAAGACCTGCAATTAATCTTGCTGGATCCTTATGGCTGTGGGTGTGGATAGTTCTTCTTCAGTAGGGATTCTTAAAAAATCGCTATTACCCACTTTTCTTGTTTGTTTCACCACAGGCTGAGAGGGCGTAGCGATAGATTCCAAACTCGATCCAGTGCTGTTTCTTTCAGCACCGGTCGCAATGATAGTAACGCGCACATGATCAATGGGGATATTCTCGCTCGTGTGTTGGCCAAACTTCACGTCAACATCTTGATGGGCTTGTTCTTGAATAAAATCGCACGCATCAGAATAAGCCATCATAGGATAATCAGGGTGGTGTTCAAAAAAGACAATAATGCTCTTAGCCCCTTCAATAGAAGCGTCATCAAGAAGAGGCGATTGGATCGCATTTTCCACCGCTGTTCTAGCAGAACCTTCGCCAGTGGCTTCACCAATACCCATTAACGCAAAGCCTTTAAAACCAAGAGCGCTCTTTAAATCGGCAAAATCAACATTGATATTACCGGGTTTAGTGATGATGGTAGAAATGCCACTCACAGCCCTAACCAAGACATCATCAACTTCCCTGTAACATTCCGTGGTGCTAGCGTTTTTTTTCATGGTGAGAAGGATCTTGTCGTTAGGGATAACCAAAATAGAATCGCTAGATTGCTCCAATTCTCTCAATCCCTCTTCAGCCCTCTTTCTTTTTTGACTCCCTTCGTATTTGAAAGGCTTAGTAACGATAGCAATCGTGAGCGCTCCCACTTCTTTTGCGATTTTAACGATAGTAGGGGTGGCTCCAGTCCCAGTCCCTCCTCCAAGCCCTGTAGAGATAATGACTAATTTAGCGTCCTTAATCGCTTCTCTAATTTCATTAGCGCTTTCTTCAGCGGCTTTTCTGCCAATATCAGGAACTCCTCCAGCGCCTAAACCTCCAGTGGATTCTTTGCCTAAAAGGATTTTAACCGGAGCGGGATTGTTTTTGAGGTGTTGGCCATCAGTGTTCGTTGCAATGGGGGTAACATCTTGATGCACGCCGTATTCAACCAGGTGTTTAATCATGTTAGACCCCCCACCTCCAACACCGATGACGACAATCTTAGCCCCTTTATAAGCTGGATCGCTTACTTCTTCAATGCTTGCTTGACCAATATTATAATTTTCCATCTCTGATTGATGAACCATAGCCACATTCCCCTTGAGATACGATTTTTGCAAATCTTAAACTTTGATAAATAGCTCTAAGGGATTATACCATGGTTTTCTGGCTTTTGATAACTATTAAGGCGTTTTTATCGCATAAAGAAATGGCTGTATCTTAAAAGATTTTAGAAATCTTATCAAGGAAACTTTTAAAAAAACCTTTTTGTTCGGTGGTTTTTATGGGTAAAAAATCATCGTTTTTAGCGGTGTTTAAAGGAGCGCTAGGGGTTTTTAAATCGCTCAAATTCCTTTCTGTAGGCGAGATATGGGGGGTAGGGCTTGATTGATGGGCTACTCTTGTGTAATCATCGCTTTCATGGTAGCGGATAATCCCTTTAGAGTCTCTTTCATAATTGGTATGCCCCCCTGCTTTGTATAAAATCAAGCCAACCACGACTGAAAAGCGAGGGTCTTTCAAGTCTTCAAACATGCCCATGATGTTGTATTTTTCCATAGGAACGGCCAAACGCACGGGGTAATTAGTGAAATGGGCTTTAGCCAGCTCTTTGATCCCTTTCATTAAAGCCATCCCTCCGGTTAAAACCACGCCCCCACCCAAATGCTCTTCTAAACCGCTATCTTGAATGCTCCTGTGGATGATTTCAAAAGTTTCCAAAGCCCTTTCCCTCATGATAGTTTGGATTTTACTAAGAGGCACAATATGGCTTTCATTGCCATCTGATCCGGTGGTAGGGATTTGGACATTTTGAGAGGGCGTTTCTTCGCCGCTTTCAAAAGAAAGATCCCCGTATTTGATCTTAACTTCTTCAGCGTAAGGGAATGGGGTGTTGAGCATGTGTGACAAATCCGTGCTTAAATGGTGGGAGCCTACGGGTAAGTATTTGTTATAGCGTATGGAATTGCCGCTATAAATCGTAAGGTTGCATGTCTCTCCGCCCATATCCACGCAAGCCACGCCCAATTCCCTTTCATCATTAGACAAGGTGGCAATCGAGGCTGCATAAGAATTGATCACGATGTTTTCAATCTCTACTCCAGATTGGATCATGATTTTTTCTAAATTTTCAATGTTGTTTTTTTCTGTATAGATAATGTGGATAAAGACTTCTAGGCGAGTCCCGCTCATTCCTAAAGGGTCATTCACTTCTTGTTTGTCTAAAGTGAAGCGATAGGGGAGGGCATGCAAAATGTGTTTGTCGTTATCCAAGCCTGCTTTAGCGCATGCGTTATTGATAGCGCGGCTGATTTCATCAATGGTTACCACATTATCTTTGGTGCTCGCTACACCGGTAACGTCTCTAATGCTTTCAGTATAAGCCCCAGAAAAAGAAACAATCGCTTTAGTTTTAGGGTGGTATTCCCCAAAATGGGGCATGGGGTTGTTTTTATCGCCATCAGCGTTCAAACCCGCCATTTTTTTAGCGTTATTGATCACTTCTTTAATGGCGCTAGAAGCGTGAGAAAGGCTATTGATACGCCCTCTTTTAATGGCTTTTGAAGTGATCTCTTTGGAGTCTTGATGGGCCGTGCCAATGATGCGCAAAACCCCTTCTTTAAATTCAGCCACTATCGCGCAAATCTTTCTAGAGCCTATATCAACCCCTATAACGATTTCTTTATGTTCCATGATTTCCCCTTGCATTTATTGAATGTATCTGACTATCTTATAGCGTTTTTTCAATTCTTCTATCAACGCTTTATCAAAAAAATCCGTTTTAGTGTTATTGACTAAACGCTGCATATACTGGCTTTCTTCTGCGCTAAATGAGTGGTTGAAATTTTGATCTGTGATTTGATAGAGCACCACTTTATCACCAATAGCGATAAACCCCTTTTTTTCCTGGCGGTTAAAAAGGGCGTTGATAAATTTAGCGCTTTCTTCTTGGTTAAGCTCACTAATAGTGCCTCCAAAATTAGGGCTTACATAGCCCACGCTTTTCCCTTTAAAATCCTTAAGTTTTTCTTTAGCTAATGCTTGCAACGCCGTAAGGGTTTTTTCTTGAGTCAAGCGGGTTTTAAGAGCGCTTTTAGCTTCATCAAAATTTTGCAATTCGTCTTTGGTTTGAGAGATGAGCTGCACCACAATAAAACCATCTTTAAAAGGCTCTGGTTTTAGGATTTCAAGGGGCTTGAGAGCGGCGAGTTTTTGCGTGATTTCAGCAGTATAGGGGGAGTTGTTTTCTTCAAAATCTTGCGTGGTGTAGTTTTGCGCGTTCGCTTTTTTTAGAGCGACATAACTCCTTAAGGCTTTTTCATTCGCTTTTTGCATGCTTAAATCATGCCTGACTTGCTCTTGAACGCTTTTAAAATCCTGTAATTTCCCCTCTTTATCCAAATAAGACACCTTGTTTTTATGGTAGTATTCCTCCAATTCTTTCAAATCGGATTTTTCCAAACTAGCGTCAAAATATAAAGAGCGTGTTTTAAAGCGTGTGGGCTTTTTAAAATCCTTTTTATGGGAATCGTAATATTTTTTCATCTCTTCTTCATTAAGAGCAATTTTAACATCATTAGGGTTTAGGATAAGAATGTCTAATTTGTCTTGCAATTTTGCCCAAAGCGATAGGCTGGATTGCTCCAAAGGGGTAGTGGTTTTGGGGAATAGTGCGCTGATTTTTTGAAGGATTAAAAGCTTTTCAACGCTTTCTTCAAAATGCTTGGGGCGGTAATGGCTTTGCTTTAAGATATTTTTATACAATTCTTCATCAAAAACGCCATCTTTTTGAAAAACGCTCGTTTTTCGGATCTCTTTCGCCACTTCTTGCTTCGTAGCGCCAAGCCCTAAATCCAAAGCGAGATTTCTCAATAGGGCTTGATTGATGAGCGAATCTAAAGCGCTTTTTTCTAAATGCATGGCTTTGATTTGATCTTCAGTGAGTTCTTTAAAATCAGGGATAGACTCAGCGTATGCGTCTTTAAGGCGGCGGTATTCTTGGGCTAATTCTTCTTGAGAAATCTTAATCTGTCCCACTTTGGCAGCGCTATCGCTATCTAAAGAAAAGCTGTATTGCCCCCAACCTATCATCCCGGCAGCAATAAAAGCGATCGCGCTTATCCATATTGTAACCACTAAATACTTTCTATGATTTTGCATCCATTCAATCATAAGAACTCTAATCCCTTTTAAAAAATCAAAAATGTGAAATTCAGGTTTAAACAACCTTATAGTAAAATCAAATAACCCTATTTTAACCAAAGGTTATTAAAATTATCCTTATTATAGAGAGTTTTTAACATGAATTTTCAAGAAAATTTAGCCGCTTTGGATTTGGAATATCTTTGGCACCCTTGCTCGCAAATGCAAGAGCATCAAAATTTCCCCATTACCCCCATTAAAAAGGCTCAAGGGATTTACCTCTACGATTTTAATGATAACGCTTACATGGATTTAATCAGCTCATGGTGGGTGAATCTTTTTGGGCATAATAACGCCTACATCAGCCAGCAGCTTAAAAATCAAATTGATAGTTTGGAGCATGTCCTTTTGGCTTCTTTCAGCCATAAGCCCATTATCACGCTCTCTCAAAGGCTTTGCCAGCTCACCCATATGGACAAATGCTTTTATGCGGATAACGGCTCATCTTGTATTGAAATCGCTTTGAAAATGAGCTACCACGCCCATTTTTTAAAGAATCAAACGCGCCACAAAAAGCTTTTTTTATCGCTCTCTAATTCCTATCATGGCGAGACTTTGGGAGCCTTAAGCGTGGGCGATGTGAAACTTTATAAAGACACTTACACCCCTTTATTGCTCAAGAATCTCACCACACCCGTGCCTAAAAACGACAATGAAACAGAAAATAGTTTGAACGCTTTAAAGCGTTTGTTGGATAAGCATCATGAAGAAATTTGCGCCTTCATTGCAGAGCCTCTTTTACAATGCGCAGGGAATATGCATATTTATAGTGCAAAATATTTAAAACAAGCCGTTTTATTGTGCAAGCAAAAAAACATCCACATTATTTTTGATGAAATCGCTACCGGGTTTGGGCGCACAGGGAGCATGTTTGCTTATGAACAATGCGGGATTGAGCCGGATTTTTTATGCTTGTCTAAAGGGATTAGTGGGGGGTATTTGCCTTTAAGCGCACTATTAACCCGCAATGAAATCTATAACCAATTTTACGCTCCCTATGAAGAAAATAAAGCGTTTTTGCATTCGCACAGCTACACAGGAAACGCCCTAGCATGCGCATGCGCGAACGCTACGCTGGATATTTTTGAAAAAGAAAATGTTATTGAAAAGAATAAGGCTTTAAGCGAATTTATTTTTAATACGCTCCAAAACGCATTAAAACCCTTGATAGAGCAACAAGTGGTGTCTCATTTAAGGCATTTGGGCATGGTTTTTGCCTTTGAAGTTTTTATTCAAACCAAAGAGCGTTTGAGTTTGGCGGTTTTTAAAAAAGCTCTAACCAAAGGCCTGTTATTACGCCCTTTAAACAACACCATTTACCTCATGCCCCCTTATATTATCACGCATGAAGAAGTCAAAAAGGCGGTTGTGGGGTTAGTGGAAACCCTTGATGAATTAAAAAAAGGCTGAAAGCGTTTTTAAAAATAAAATAGTAAAAAGCTTGAATTGGATCAAGCGACAGCTTTTTTCTGTCTGTTTGATTTCAAAAGTTTTTAACTTGATATGAAACCTATTTCAATAAAACCTATTCAATGATTTTAGGCACAACGAAGTAATGATCCTGGCTGTGTTTGTTTTGGCTTAAAATCTCTTTGGCTATGTTAGGTTGGCTTTTGGGCACATCTTCTCTTAAAGGGGTGCATAGCTCTGTATCTGTTTTTAGCGCACTAGTTTCTAAAGCGAAAATGTTTTCTACAAAGCCTAAAACCTCCGCTAAATGGCCTTTAACGCTCTCTTTATGCTCATCTTTAATCTCTAACATGCTCAATTTTTCCAAGCGTTGCAATAATGCGTCATCAATTTGCATTCTTTTCCTTTAGTTTAAAATAGGGGTTCGTCCATCGTTGCTGGGGCTTTAAGGCCCATGAGTTTTAACACGCTGCTAGCGATATTGTTTAAGGCTCCGTTTTTAATGGATTTGACTCCATCCCCTAAAACAAAGCAATACACGCTCCCAGCGGTATGGTTGGTTAAGGGGTTTTGGTTTTCATCTTTCATGCGTTCGCAATTCCCATGATCGCTGGTTAAAAGCATAGCGTAATCCAATTTTTTAGCTAGTGAAAGGATTTCCCCTAAACATGCATCCACTGCTTCTACCGCTTTGATACTCGCTTCAAAATTCCCCGTATGCCCCACCATATCGCCATTAGCAAAATTCACAATGATCAAATCCGTGCCTAGTTTCATTTGCTCTAACACCGCAAGGGTTACTTCTTTAGCGCTCATTTCAGGCTTTAAATCATAAGTGGTAACTTTTGGGCTTGGGATAAGCACCCGGTTTTCATTTTTAAAAGGCGCCTCCACTCCGCCATTGATGAAAAAGGTTACATGCGCGTATTTTTCAGTTTCAGCGATGTGGCTTTGGGTCAGGTTGTGTTGAGAGACCACTTCAGCGAGCGTGTTTTGAACGCTTTCTTTGGGGAATAAAACAGGGTAGGGGAAAGTGTTATCATAAGGCGTCATGGTAGCGATATGGAGTTTTTTAAAAGTTTCGCGCTTAAAGCCACTGAATTCCTTTTGGCCTAAAGCGCTCACGATTTCTCTAGCCCTATCATTCCTGAAATTGATAAAAATAAAGCTTTCATTTTCTTGCATGCCGCAGTAATTTTTAAAACAAGCGGGCATGATAAATTCATCGGTGATATTTTTATCATACTGGCTTTGGATATACTCGCTAGGGCTTAAAGGCGTGTTGTTAAGCCCCATTAAGCTATGATACGCAAGCTCAATCCTTTCAAAGCGCTTGTCCCTGTCCATGGCATAAAAACGACCGCTTATGGTAGCGATTTGAATGTTTTCATTGCAGATATTTTGCATTTGTTTTAAATAAGTTAAAGCGCTTTTAGGAGCCACATCGCGCCCATCGGTGATCAAATGCAGACAGACTTTTTTTTGGGATTTTTCACACTCTAAAGCCAGAGTGATAAAATGCTCAATGTGTGAATGCACGCCTCCATCGCTCATTAAACCCATAAGATGTACCACTTTGCTTTTTTTGATCGTGTTTAAAAAAGCGGGGTTGTTTTTTAAGTTATCGTTTTGAAGGCTTAAAGAAATTTTAACTAAATCCTGATAGAGCACCCTACCAGCCCCAATACACATATGCCCCACTTCAGAATTTCCCATTTGCCCTTTAGGTAAGCCCACGCTCAAGCCATGCGTATCAATTAGGCTATAAGGCAAGGTTTTAAACATCAAGTCATAAGTGGGTTTTTTAGCATGAAAGAATGCGTTATGATCGCTATCTTCACGATGCCCGATGCCATCAGTGATGATCAAAAGAGTTTTTTGCGCCATTTTTAGGACTTTTTAAAGCTCTTGCATGAGAGTGATGTGGTTAGCTAAAATCGCGTTTCTTTGCCCTGGAGAGCAATTTTTGCACACTTCTTGTTTTTTGGAAGCGGTTTTGGTGTTGCTTTTAATATTATTTATATTATTTTTGGGGGAGCGTTTTGGACTCACTTTAGCCGGTTTTTTGGGGCTTTTTTTGGCGGGTGTGAAATCAGTGCTGTTGATTTGAGCCAAATACATGGGTTTATCTTTTGCTTTTTCTGGCTTACTCTTTGTTTGCTCGCTAGTTGTCTCTTTCATTTCTTGGGATTTTTCTGCTTGGGTTTTCTCTGTTTGAGTTTCTTTGGTGGCTAAAGTTTGAGGCATGGCGTTGCCGATAGGGTCTAAATCCAGGTTACTATTAGCACTTTTTTGCAATTCTTGGTCATTACTAGACTGCGAATCAAAGATTTTAGATTCTTTCAAACGCCTGATCCTGTCTTGTATCTCTTCGTAATATTTTTCAGCATCAGCGTTAGATTTTTCGTTTTTTTCCCAACGACTGCCCTTGTTGTAAGATTTAATCATGTCTTTTAGATTGTCATGGTAGCGTGTTTTCCAATAGAGCAACTCTTTTAAAGCCACTTCAGAAGCAAACGCATCGTCTTTAATGAGCAATTCCCCCATCACATTACGCAAAAAGGGGCTATCATTATGCCCATAGCTTTTTAGAACGCTTGGGATATAAGAATGATACACGCCCGCGCTCGGATCCGAAAAATTGATTTTATAAACCCCTGCGCATGACTCTTTCCATGCGATGCCTGCCATTTCATAGCCTAAATTTTCTTTAGAGCCGAATTGATAAGCGGCTTTTAAAACTTCTTTTTGCTTAGCGTTAAAATCTTTAATATTGTCGCAATTGGTCATCATGACTTTAGTAACGGGCGATTTGGGTTTGTTTTTAACCCCCTTAGCGGGCTTAGGCTCTGTTTTAGTGGGGCTTTCTGTTGCGGCTAAACTTAAAGATGCACTTAAGGCTGTGCCTAGCAACAAGGCTTTAAAGATGGTGTGAGTGAGTGGGGTTAAATGTTTCAAAACGCCTACCTTTTGTATTTAAGAAATAAACTAAACTAAGAATAAATTAAAGTATAATTCTAACATGATTTAGTCTTAAAAGTGATTTTGTTTTTTAGGGAGAATTGAGATTTTGCATTCAGATGAATTGTTAGTAGAGATTTTGGTTGAAGAATTGCCCGCGCAAGCGTTATTGAATGAATATAAAGAAATGCCTAAAAAACTCCACGCTCTTTTTCAAAAGCACGCTTTAGAAGTGGGAAATATAGAGGTTTTTTACACCCCTAGGCGTTTGTGTTTGTTCGTTAAAGATTTTCCTCTTTTAACCCAAGAAACCAAAGAGGAATTTTTTGGGCCTCCCGTTAAAATCGCATGCAATCATCAAGATAAAACGCAAGGGCTGAACGAATTAGGTTTAGGGTTTTATCAAAAATTAGGACTAAAGGATCACCAGCATTTCCAAACAGCGTTTAAAAACAATAAAGAAGTGCTTTATCACGCTAAAATCCATGCGAAAGAGCCTACAAAAGACTTAATCATGCCCATTGTGTTAGAGTTTTTAGAGGGTTTGAATTTCGGGAAGTCTATGCGTTGGGGCAGCGTGGAAAAAAGCTTTATCAGGCCCATTCATAATATTTGCGTGTTGTTTAATGGGGAAAATTTTAACGGTATTGAAGTCAAAGAGTATGGCTTTAAAACCAAACAAGCCACCAAAGTGCACCGACAAGAGGGTTTTGATTTTATCCAGGTGGATAGCCCTAAAGCCTATTTTGAAGTTTTAGAAAAAAACCATGTCATTTTAGACCCTAAAAAGCGCGAAGCTAAAATCTTACAAGAAATTAAAGAATTAGAAACAAAGCATTGCATCATCGTAGAAATAGATAGGGATTTATTAGATGAGGTTGTAGCGATCACGGAATACCCTAGCGCGCTTTTAGGGGAGTTTGACAAGGCGTTTTTAAAATTACCCAGTGAAATCATCATTACTTCCATGAAAGAAAACCAGCGCTATTTTGCAACCTTTTGTCAAAAAAGCCAAGAAGAAAGCCCAACATTACACAACGGCTTTATTGTGGTGAGTAACGCTATCAATAAAGACAAGCAAAAAATTATTGCAGGCAATCAAAAGGTTTTAAAAGCCCGCTTGAGCGATGCGGTTTTCTTTTATGAAAACGATCTCAAAAAGCCTTTAGATAACGCCCCTTTAGAGAGCGTGGTTTTTGTGCAAGGTTTAGGGACTTTAAAGGATAAAATGGAGCGAGAAGCAACCATCGCTCAATACTTGACGCAAAAATATGCTTCATCTTTAAACATGCCTTTAGAAAAATCCCTTGAATTGATTGGCCGATCCGTTAAAATCGCTAAAGCGGATTTACTCAGTGAAGTGGTGTATGAATTTAGCGAGCTTCAAGGGATCATGGGCTATTACTACGCTTTAAAACAAAACGAAAACGAGTTAGTCGCCTTGAGCGTGAAAGAGCAGTATTTGCCCGCAAGCGAAAACGCTCCCTTGCCCTCTAGCGTTTTTAGCGCGATCGTGGCTTTGAGCTTGAAATTAGACAGCCTGTTTTCTCTTTTTAGCGCGGGTAAAATCCCTAGCGGATCTAAAGATCCTTTTGCTTTAAGGCGTTTGAGTTTTGGGCTATTGAAAATTATCGCGCATTATGGGTTAGAGTTTGATTTGAAAGCGGATTTGAAAAACCTCTTTGAAAAAGTGGGCGTTTATCAAAGCTTTGATTTAGAGATTTTGGAGAAGTTTTTACTGGAGCGCTTTAACAATTTAATAGATTGTAACCCCTCTATTATAAGGAGCGTGTTAAACACCAACGAGCGAGACATTGTTAAAATCATTCAAAAAGTCAAAGCCTTAAAACGCTTTTTAGACGATCCCAAGAACGCTCAAAAAAAAGAGTTGCTTTTTAGCGCTTTCAAACGCCTAGCCAATATCAATAAAGACAGAAACCCTAACGAGTCAAGCGAGTTTTCTGCCCGTCTTTTTAAAGAGCCAAAAGAGCATGCCCTTTTTGAAGCGTTCAATGCGATCAAATCAAGCGCTTTTGAGAGTTTGGATAGCAAAATAGAGGCTTATTTTGGTTTGCATGCGCCTTTAGAAGAATATTTTAAAAGCGTGCTAGTCATGGATAAAGACATAGAAATCCAAAAAAATCGTAAAAATTTCTTGTGGGGCGTGTATCAAAGTTTCTTAGAAATTGGGGATATTAAAGAAATTGCGAATTAGTTCTTTCAAACGCAAAGTCCAGCGTTTTTGTTTGGGGGTAGCTTTTTTAATAAGCGGTGCGGGCGCGCTTGATGCGAAAACCTTTACCCTACAAGAGTTTTTTAAAGAAGTGGAAACCAACTCTATGGAGTTGATCGGCAAAAAAGCCGATTTTAAAAGCCGTCTGAACGAACAGCGTTCAATCAATGCATGGGATTTTCCCTATATTGATAATGAAACCTCTATGGTGAAAAACTTCCAAGGCATCATAGAAGCGCAACCCAGAACCCTTTTAATAGTAAGACCCAAGCTCCCATGGGTGAGCTCGCTTTTATCCAAAAGCCTTTCTATCAAAACCATTCAATACGATAAAAGCTATCAATTAAATAAAAATCTCGCTTTTATTGGCGCTAAACGCCTTTATTTGACTTACGTGATGACTAAAGAAAAGTATCAGGTGTATGTGCAACGAGAAGCGAACTTTTATTCGCAGCTCAAAATCGCTAAAGAAAAAGTCAAAGCCGGCAGCATGAGCGAAAAAGATTATATCAACTTTAATAACTCTTATTTGGAATCCAAACTCGCTAAAACCAATGTGGAAACCAAACTCATAGATTTAGAAAAAATGCTAGACACGATGCTAGCGATTGTGGATCCGGTCAAAGAGGGGGCGCATTTTGACACTTATTTAGACCATTTGCATGATGTTAAGGTGATCGGTTTGGATTTTGAATACGTGCGCCTAGAACCTGAAGCTTTAAAGTTTAAATTGGATCGCTCGTTGTATGTGGATATTTTGGATTTGACGGCTAAAGATTATCAGGTGAATGCGAAATTGGCTAACAGAGATGTGTTTAATGCCTTTGAATTCGGGATTGGCTCTGAAAGCTATAACTCTTCAACCAACCTTTCCGTGGAAGTGCGTATCCCTTTACCAGTAACGCCTAAAAACATCTATCAAAAGCGTAAATTCTTGGATTTGCAAAGCGGGACGCTCGCGCAAAATGAAGTGATGAAACGAAACATTAGAATCAACGCCAACTCCTACTTAAACCAGCTCAAAACCAAAGAAGCATACATTGAAACCCAAAAAGAAGCCATTGCCAACAAAAAGCGTTTGATGGAAATGGGGCGCATCGCTTATGAAGCCCAAAAAATCGGGCTTTTTGAATACTTGATTTATCAAAATTCTTACATGGACGCTCTCATCACTCTGGCGGAAGCCAAGATTGAATACATTGATATTAGCGCGCTTTTAGAAGAGACTTTAGGGGAGAGTTTGACCAGGTTAGGAGAATTGCGTTGAAGCGGGCGTTATTGTGGCTTGTGTTGATGGGTGTTTTTTCAATGGGCGTTTCTTCAATGGGTGTTTTTTTGGAGGCCAAAGAGTATCCAGAAATTGTTTTGGAAGAAAAAAACTTGCAACCCATGGGGTTAAAGGTGATTAAATTAGATAAAGAAATCTTTAGTAAAGGGCTTCCTTTTAACGCTTATATTGATTTTGATAGTAAAAGCTCTGTGGTGCAGAGCTTGAGTTTTGATGCGTCTGTGGTTGCGGTTTATAAAAGAGAGGGCGAGCAGGTGAAGGCTGGAGATGTGATCTGTGAAGTGAGCTCCATTGATTTGGGCAATTTGTATTTTGAATTGCAAAACAACCAAAATAAATTAAAAATCGCTAAAGATATTACTAAAAAAGATTTAGAGCTTTATAGGGCCGGGGTGATCCCTAAAAGGGAGTATCAAACGAGCTTTCTAACCAGTGAAGAAATGGGCTTAAAGGTGGAACAATTAGAGAGCGCGTTTAAAAGCTTTGGCGTGGATCCCAAAAACCCTAAAGGGCAGTATGGTTTTAGGATTGTGGCTAGAGACGGCGGTCTTTTAGCGTTAGCGCCTAAAAATGTGGGCGAGAAGATTTTAGCTTTCACTAGCTATGTGCGTATTTCAAAAAGCGATGATTTGATCGCTCAAATCAAATTGCCTGTAGGCGTTTCTAAATCCATTAGAAGAGATTCGCCGGTCTATAATGAAGAGGGGGAAAAAATCGGGAAGATTCAAAGCGTTTCGGTGGTGTTAGACAAAGGCTCTAACACGATTTTAGCCACCGCTTTATTAGATGAGGGCAATTACCATGTGGGGGAAATGGTAGAAATGTATATTCAAGGCTCACAGCCTAAAGGCTCGGTTTTGATCCCTTCAAACGCTTTAATCAGAAACGGGAAGGATTACCTGGTGTTTGTGAGAACGCCTAAAGGTTTTAGGCCTGTGGTGGTTCAAGTTTTAGAAGAGCGCAGCAAGATTTTTATCGTGAACGCTCAAAATTTACACCCTAATGACAGCGTGGCAGTGGGGTCATTGATAGGGTTAAAAGGCATGATCAACAATTTAGGGGAAGAATAATGCTCGCTTCCATTATTGAATTTTCCTTACGCCAGCGGGTGATCGTGATTGTTGGCGCGATTCTTATTTTGTTTTTTGGGACTTATAGTTTTATCAACACTCCAGTGGACGCTTTCCCGGATATTTCGCCCACTCAAGTTAAAATCATTTTAAAACTCCCTGGCTCTAGCCCTGAAGAAATGGAAAACAACATCGTGCGCCCTTTAGAATTGGAGCTTTTAGGCTTGAAAGGGCAAAAATCTTTAAGAAGCATTTCCAAATATTCTATTTCAGACATCACGATAGATTTTGATGACAGCGTGGATATTTATTTAGCGAGAAACATTGTTAATGAACGCTTGAGCAGCGTGATGAAAGATTTACCCATGGGGGTTGAAGGGGGCATGGCGCCCATTGTTACGCCGTTGTCAGACATCTTTATGTTCACCATTGATGGCAATATCACCGAGATAGAAAAACGACAGCTTTTAGACTTTGTGATCCGCCCGCAATTGAGAATGATTAGCGGCGTGGCGGATGTCAATTCTATTGGAGGCTTTAGCAGAGCGTTTGTGATTGTGCCGGATTTTAACGACATGGCAAGGCTTGGGGTGAGTATTTCTGATTTAGAAGCGGCTGTAAGAGTGAATTTAAGAAACAGCGGAGCGGGGCGCGTGGATAGAGATGGCGAAACCTTTTTAGTCAAAATCCAAACCGCTTCTTTGAGTTTAGAAGACATTGGAAAAATCACCGTTTCCACTAATTTAGGGCATTTGCACATTAAGGATTTTGCGAAAGTCATCAGCCAGTCTCGCACCCGATTAGGGTTTGTCACTAAAGATGGCGTGGGTGAGACCACAGAGGGCTTGGTGCTTTCTTTAAAAGAAGCCAACACCAAAGAAATCATCACTCAAGTGTATCAAAAACTAGAAGAATTAAAACCCTTTTTACCGAATGGCGTGTCCATTAATGTTTTTTATGATCGCTCTGAATTCACGCAAAAAGCCATTGCCACCGTTTCTAAAACCCTCATTGAAGCCGTTGTTTTAATCATCATCACGCTCTTTTTATTTTTAGGGAATTTGAGGGCGAGCGTGGCTGTGGGGGTGATTTTACCCTTAAGCTTGTCTGTGGCGTTTATTTTTATCAAGTTTAGCGATCTGACTTTAAACTTGATGAGTTTAGGGGGGTTGGTTATCGCTATAGGCATGCTCATTGATTCAGCCGTGGTGGTGGTGGAAAACGCTTTTGAAAAATTGAGCGCTAACACTAAAACCACTAAACTCCATGCGATCTATCGTTCATGCAAAGAAATCGCCGTTTCAGTGGTGAGCGGGGTGGTGATTATTATTGTGTTTTTTGTGCCGATTCTAACCTTACAGGGGTTAGAGGGCAAGATGTTTGGACCTTTAGCGCAAAGCATTGTGTATGCGCTTTTAGGCACTTTAGTTTTATCCATCACTATCATTCCTGTAGTGAGCTCTCTTGTCTTAAAAGCCACACCCCATAGCGAAACCTTTTTAACGAGGTTTTTAAACAGAATCTACGCCCCTTTATTGGAATTTTTTGTGCGTAACCCTAAAAAAGTGATTTTAGGAGCGTTTGTTTTTTTAATCGCAAGCCTTTCTTTATTCCCTTTTGTGGGGAAGAATTTCATGCCCGCTTTAGATGAGGGCGATGTGGTTTTGAGCGTGGAAACCACCCCTTCTGTTTCTTTAGATCAATCTAGGGATCTCATGTTAAACATTGAGAGCGCGATTAAAAAGCATGTCAAGGAAGTTAAAAGCATTGTCGCGCGCACAGGGAGCGATGAATTGGGGCTGGATTTAGGGGGCTTGAATCAAACCGATACTTTTATTTCTTTCATCCCTAAAAAAGAATGGAGCGTTAAAACTAAAGACGAATTATTGGAAAAAATCATAGATTCTTTAAAAGACTTTAAGGGGATTAACTTTTCTTTCACCCAACCCATTGAAATGAGGATTTCTGAAATGCTTACAGGGGTTAGGGGGGATTTAGCGGTTAAGATTTTTGGAGATGATATTAGCGAATTGAATCAATTGAGTTTTCAAATCGCGCAAGCTCTAAAAGGGATTAAGGGATCTAGTGAAGTTTTAACCACGCTCAATGAGGGCGTGAATTATTTGTATGTAACCCCCAATAAAGAAGCGATGGCGAATGTGGGGATCACTAGCGATGAATTTTCCAAGTTTTTAAAATCCGCTTTAGAGGGCTTAGTTGTAGATGTGATCCCTACAGGGATTTCACGAACCCCGGTAATGATCCGCCAAGAGAGCGATTTTGCAAGCTCTATCACTAAAATCAAAAGTTTAGCCTTGACTTCAAAATATGGCGTTTTAGTGCCTATCACTTCTATCGCTAAAATTGAAGAAGTGGATGGTCCTGTTTCTATCGTGCGTGAAAATTCAATGCGCATGAGCGTGGTTCGCAGTAATGTGGTGGGGCGCGATTTGAACTCTTTTGTAGAAGAGGCTAAAAAAGTGATCGCTCAAAACATCAAACTCCCTTCTAGCTACTATATCACTTATGGGGGGCAGTTTGAAAACCAGC
The DNA here is from genome assembly GCF_000296015.2 of Helicobacter pylori FD535. Classification (GTDB taxonomy): domain Bacteria; phylum Campylobacterota; class Campylobacteria; order Campylobacterales; family Helicobacteraceae; genus Helicobacter; species Helicobacter pylori_CT. The sequence continues at coordinate 40,245 of NZ_AKHP02000020.1, read as the reverse complement.
AACGGGCCAATAAAAGGCTTTCCACCGTTATCCCTTTAAGCATCTTAGCGATTTTTTTCATTCTTTTTTTCACTTTTAAAAGCATTCCTTTAGCCTTGCTCATTCTTTTGAATATCCCTTTTGCGGTTACTGGAGGCCTTATTGCGTTGTTTGCGGTAGGGGAGTATATTTCAGTGCCAGCGAGCGTAGGCTTTATCGCTCTTTTTGGGATTGCGGTTTTAAACGGCGTGGTGATGATAGGCTATTTCAAAGAGCTTCTCTTACAAGGAAAAAGCGTAGAAGAATGCGTTTTATTGGGCGCTAAAAGGCGTTTGAGGCCGGTTTTAATGACCGCTTGCATTGCCGGTTTGGGTTTGATACCTTTATTATTTTCTCACAGCGTGGGATCAGAAGTCCAAAAACCTTTAGCGATCGTGGTGCTTGGGGGATTAGTCACCTCAAGCGCTCTAACCTTACTCTTACTGCCGCCCATGTTCATGCTCATTGCTAAAAAGATTAAAATCAATTAAGGGATTTCACATGCTCGCTTTAGAAATTTATATTGATATTTGCTTGAAAGACGCTTTAATAGATTATTTATTTGAAAAAGGCTTTGATGATTTTTTTTATGTGGAATGCTATAAATACGCCGCTTCTTCGCTGCTTTTAAGCCAAAAAGAGCAGGTGAGTGGGCGCAAAGATTACGCTAAATTCAAGCTTTTTTTAAGCGATGAGATCGCTTTATCTTTAGCAAAAGCGCTCAAAGATCACTTCGCTTCTAAAGAGATGAAATTGTTTTATTCTCAAACGCATGGGTTGTAAAAAGCATGCACCAATCAAGCGAAATTCTCAGTAAAATACGCTATAACACAAACCAATAAAGGAATTAAGATGTATGCTGTAACCTTTGACCTTGACACCAATTGCTTGAACGAAAACGCAATGAATCTCTCAAAAGTTTATTCGGATATTCGTAAATTCATGGAACAACATGGCTTTAAATGGCAACAAGGTAGCGTGTATTTTGGCGATGAAACCATCAACGCTGTTACTTGCGTCGCTACGGTGCAAATTTTAGCCAAGCAAATACCAAGTTTTGCGATCTGCGTTAAAGATGTCAGAATGTTAAAAATAGAAGAAAACAACGATTTAATGCCAGCGATTAAAATTGTTTTGTAAAATCAGGTATAATAAGAGTCTCTAAATGGTGCTAGGAGTTTGTAATGATTGTTATTCTTAAAAATTCGCTTTCTTTTTCTCTCTCTCTCTAGTCAGCCGCTTTATCTTTTCACCCCCATATAAACTTATACCCATATAACCCCTTTTTAGGGATTTTTTGGGGATTTTTGCGTCTTGTTTAATTTTTAATTTTTATTTATAAAGGATTGATGATGGTTTTATGCGCACAGACGGATTTTGTAAAGTTTTTAGAACAGGTTTTAGAAGTTTTAAAAGGAGTGGAGATCGATAAAACAGAATGTTATACGCTTTTAGAAAGCGTTCAAAAACAACAGCTTGTCATACCCGTTGTGGGGAATTTTAGCGCAGGGAAAAGCACGCTTTTAAACCGCTTTTTAGAAAAGAGCGTTTTGCCCACCGGTATCACACCAGAGACTTCTTTAGCCACTGAGTTGCACTATAGCGTTGATGAACGCATAGAGGCTTTTTCAAACAATGATGAAAAAGCAGAAAGTTTTGAACTGAATGAGCAAAGTTTTGAGGTGATTAAAGAGAATGCAACGAAGTATTCCTACCTTAAGGTTTATTTGAATAATGAAGCTTTGAAAACAGCGCTTCCTTTAGTGTTTGTGGATATGCCAGGCTTTGATAGCCCTATTTCAAGCCACACCCATGCCATTTTGGAATATTTAGAAAGAGGCGCGCATTTTGTCATTCTCACAAGCGTAGAAGAGGGCAGCCTCACTAAACGCATGGTTAGGGAGTTGAAAAACCTTTTAGAGTTTGACAAAGGCCTTAGCTTTATTTTGAGTAAAACGAATCTAAGAACGCCTTCGCAAGCAGAAGAGGTTTCTCATTATATTGAAGAGCAAATCCAGGATCACCTTGATTTGACAACGCGTCTTATCCGCTCTGATAAAGACAATAACGCTCTTTTAGAGGTGGCGGATAAAATAGACGCTGAAAAGCTTTTTAGCTCTTTGTATTTGGAACGATTGAAGTTTTTGAACGCCCGGTTACAAAACAGCCTAAAAAGCGTGATTGAAAGCTTTGATTACTCCAAAGAAAAGGCGTTAGAAGAGATCAAAGCTTTGGATTTGGGCGTTAAAGACATTGAAAAAACCTATGAAAAATTAAGGGCTAATTTAGAAGAAGAGTATTCCAGCGTGGCTGTGGGATCGGTGGTTAAAAAAGTGCTAGAAGATGTGAGGGATCAAAAGCCTTATTTAGCCTCTTTAATCAACAAGCCTAACGAATTCAATAGCGAAATAGAAAGCATCACGCAACAAAGCTTGATCAAAAACACGAAATTAGAGATTGAAAAGATCAACCTTTCCTTTTCAAAAGATTTTCATGCGGAATTTGAAAGCTTGAACAACACGCAGCTTTCTAGCGACTTGTCTGTGAGTTTAGAGCATAACCTTGAATTAGGGATCAACGCTTTAAGCTTGTTTCTATCCAAAAACCCGGTTACAAGTCCGTTCGCGCTGATTTTACAAGAGTTAAAACCTCTTTTAAAAGATTTATTGACATTGTTGCCTAATCTCATCGCTGCATTTTTTAGGAATGAAGAAAAAGAGCGGGCGAAATTAGAAAATTTGATTGAAATAAAAGTGATTCCAGAGGTCCAACGCAAGCTTAAAGAAGTTTTGCCAGGCTTGTTTAATGAGTGCTTGGAAAATTCCCTAAAAGGTTTAAAAGATCGGTGCGAATTAGAAATCACGCACAAGAAACAAGAAATCGCACTCGCTCAAACAGAAAAAGAAAAACACCTAAACGATCTAGAAGCGCAAAAACAAGCATTAGAAAATAAGATCAACGCTTTAAGCACTTTAGAACAACAATATTTAAAGGATTAAAATGAACACGCAAGAAATCATTCAAAAAGCGCTTTAATTGAAAAAACGCTTCAAAAACAAGGCTTGCAAGAAAGAGCGAAGCCTTTAGCCTCACTGTTTTAAAATACGCAAAAACCCTGAGTGCTCAAGTGGAGTTTTACAGCCAAAAGGATATTGAAGAGCTTAAAAACGAACATGCAAAGTATGAAAGGGAATTTCAAAGAATGGTTGGTGAAAAAGTCAAAGAACAAAAACAGAGTTTGGCAAATAGGGCTAAAGAGAGATTTAAAGAGAGATTAAATAAGTTTGGCAAATTTCTTAGCATAAACAAAAGCGATAAAGAAGCGCCCAAAGAGAGGATTTCAAGCGATGAAGAAATATTAGAAAAGGCTAGAAAAACTGCTAAAAATATATTAAAAGAGGATACGAGACTCTTTTCATTATACGATCAATACGAAAAAATAAAAAAGAGCGGGCTAACCAACACTGAAAAATTGAATTCGCACATTCAAGCCAATAGCTTAGAAGAGCTTAATCAAAAATTGCTTCAATTCGTGGGCACAAATGGGAAGTATATGCCTTTCACTAAAGCGGTGGAAATTTCTTTGAATAACCCCAACCTTAAAGATTTGGAAGTGATTGACACCCCGGGCGTGAACGATCCGATCGTCTCACGAGAAGAGCGCACCAAAGCCTTGTTGAAAGATTGCCATGTGGTGTTTATCATAAGCCCTTCTGGTCAGTTTTTAACGGGGAGCGATATGGGTTTGTTTGACAGGGTTTCTAATAAAGAAGGCCTTCAAGAAATTTATTTTGTGGGAAGCCAAGCAGACAGCGTTGCTTGCGAGATGAGTGTAGCGGCAAAATCGGACCGCCACCTCCCCACAGCCTTAGAAAACGCGCAAAAATCCCTTTCATCTTCTTTAGATCAAACCATGGAAGCGTTGATTAAAGATTACCCTAACCAACGAGGGATTTTTGAAAAAGCAATCAAAAACGGCGTCATTTTGACTTCAGGGGTTTGCTTTAGCATGTATAAGGATTTCAAAAACCAAGCTTCTTGGGAAAGCAAAAAAGAAGAGTATTACAATGCATGGCGGAATTTAACCAACGCTTACCCTGACGCTTTTAACAGCGGTGATAAATCCAAAGAAAGCCTGCTGCTCTTAAGCAATATGGATGCGATTAAAGAGCGTTTAGAAAAAGCCACTCAAAGGAAAGAAGAGATCGTTTCTCAAAGATTGCAAGATTATGCACAAAGCCAAGCGAACAACCTCTCTTCATTGGTGGAAAAACTCTTGGAAGAATTGGAGTTAGAGAAAGACAGGATTAGAATGGCTGATCTGAAGAAGATCTTTGAGCAGATGAAAGAGTATGAAAAACTCTCTGACAAAATTAAGACAGACTTTAAAGATGTGTATGAAAAATTTGTTATTGATTTTATCAACAAGGTTGAAGATGACTTGAATAAGACATTAAAGGAATTTGCAGAAAATGCTGAAGAGAATAGCAAAAATCTTGAAATAGAGAAGGAAGATAGCGGTATGAGAGTCGAAAAAACTGAAAAAGATGGCCCTTTTGGAAGCGTTGCAAGATTTTTTGGTAATCTTTGGGGTGAAAGTAGTTGGGGCTATGATGAAAAGAAATACCATGTAAAAATAAAAAGAAAGGAAATCAAAGCCGGAGCGGTGATAGGTCTTTTAATAGAGATGCATGATGAGTGTGTAAAAGCTTTAAACAGAAACGCTGATGGTTTTAAAAGCGTTTTTAAGAAAGAACTCTACGAAAAAATTCTCTCTAAATTGCGCGAAATTATCCATGATAATGGTTTGATTGATCCATACGCTTTCAAAAAGAGCGTGAACGCCGTTACGGATAAAATCAAATTTGAAGAGTTTGATTATACCGATTTGCTTCCTAGCGAGATAAAAGGACAGACAGGCCTTTTAGAAGGCGATGAAGCCCTTCAATTCATACAAAGCGTGGAAACGCATTTGAGGGATTTTGAAAATGAGGCTAAAAACGATGTGAAAGAATACTGCACTGATTTAGAAAAGAATCTAGAAAAACAAGATTTTGCTAATGGGGTGCTTTCAAAGCTTAAAAACGACATGCAAAACCTGAAAAATCAAGTTCAAAACAAAGAGCAATCCATCGCTCAATTAGACGCAAAAATCAAAGCTTTGAGAGAGATCTAATGGGTATTGATTCTTTGAATGACCCCTTTAGCAAGGTTGAAAAGAATGTAGTGGGATTAAAAGAGCGCTACGATTTGATCGCTCGTATTTTAAACGCTAAAATGAAAAATGAAGGGCTAGAAGAATACCAGCAGATTTTAGACAACGAGTTTTTAGAGTTCGCTAGCGGCGTGGATTCGCTCAAAGAAAAGGAAATAGCGTTACTAACGCTCCAAGAAATTAAAAAAGAATTGCAATTAGTCGAGCTACCCTAGTTTGTTTCATAAAAACATGGTCGCAGTAGGGGGAGGGTTTAGCGCGGGCAAATCCACTTTTTTAAACAACTTGTTGGGTTTGAAATTAAAACTCCCTGAAGACACGCTTCCCACTACAGCGATCCCCACTTATTGCTTCAAGGGTAAAAAAGAAGTTTTGATGGGGTTTTCTCAAAATGCGGGCATGGTGGAATTACCCCATCTCACTTTTGACCATAACTTTTTAGACTCCCTTGGCTTCAACCTTAAAGAGATCATGCCTTTGATGCTTTTAAGCACTCCTAGCGTGCCTTTTGAATTTTTATGCTTCATAGACACGCCTGGCTATAACCCTTCCAATCAAGGCTACACGGGTGGGGACAAACAAGCCTCTAAAGAATCCCTAAAGCACGCCCAAAATGTTTTATGGCTCATTAGTTGCGAGCGTGGGGGTATTGAAAGCGATGATTTAGAGTATTTGCAAGAATTATACGAAGAAGGCAAGCAGGTTTTTATCGTAGTGAGTAGGGCTGATAGGCGCACAAAAAGACAATTAGAAGAAGTCGCTATTAAAATTAAAGAGATTTTAGAAGATAGGGGCATTGAGTTTTTGGGGATTGGCGCCTATAGCGCTACAAGGTATCAAGAAATTAAAGAGTTCAGTGAAAAAAGCCATGTTTTTGACTCGCTTGAGGGATTTTTGCACTCTTTGGACAAGAAAGGCGAGAAACAAAACGAAATTTTAAGCGTTTTATACAATGTGCGTTTGGCGTATGAAAAGGCTATTGAGCAAGACGCTAACCAATTCAAACGCTACCAAAAGGCTTTGCACTCTATCAAATTGGATTTATTGCAAAAGGGCTTTGATGATTTCAATGATGACACTTTTAATAAAATAGAATCGCTCAAAAAAGAATTTTCTGATAAAGAGCAATCCAAAAGAGAGAATTTAGCGCAACTCAACCAAGTGATCAGTTTGTTTAAAGAAAGCATTGATAAGGTTTTTGATCGTGTGAGCGCTTTTACTTTTGAAAAATACAAAGAATAAAACGACGATGAACAAAACTACCGGGAGTTTGAAGAAATCAAAGAAATGGTGCTGTATTTTAGGGATCGCAGTTTGTTTTATTTGGATTGGTATGAATTGAGCCAACAAGAAATCCAAGAATGGAGAGAAAATGTGGATTATAATAATGAATTTCTCCAACTAGACTATTCTTTAAAAAACTTGCAGACGCTTAGGGAATATAAAGAAGCTTTAAGCGATCTCTATCAAGAGTCCTTAAACGATGAGGAGCTTCAAAACGATTTGCGGGAGTGGAGGGATTTAAACGAAAGGGAGTTTGAAGAAATCAAAGAGATGATATTATTCTTCAGAGATTTTCAAGAGTTTTCTATACAAAACGACTATAGTCTAAGCCAAAAAGAAATCCAAGATTATTCAGAAGGAATAGTTCGCCATAATAACATGCTCCAACTACGCAATTCACCAGAAAATTTTTATGAATTTAGGAGTTTTAAAGAAGTTAATGAAAAAGATTATGAAAATCTCTTAAATAATAAAAAGCTCCAAAAAAAATTGCGGAAGTGGAGGAGATCAAAAAGATAGTCCGTGCATAAAGACCGCATGCCCGCGCCAAAGAATTGGCTCATAAGGGCTATTTTAAACTTATTATTGTAAAATGGTGAGCTTTACAATCAATGAGATTAGGAATTTAATGGAAATTGCAGTATTTGGTGGCGGGGCGTGGGGGAGGGCTTTAGCCTTTGCTTTTGGAGAAAAGAATGAAGTCAAAATCATTTCAAGGCGCGATCTAAACGAGCCGTTAAAAAAGCTCAATGACGCTTTGATTTCTAAAGGTTCTGCCCCCATAGAGCAAGTGGATTTACAAAGAGGCTTAAAAGCAGCGCTCTATGTCATCGCTATTAGCGTGCAGCATCTAAGGGAATGGTTTCAAAACGCTTCTTTACCCAAAAACGCTAAGGTTTTAATCGCTTCTAAAGGGATAGAGGTTTTAAACAGGGCGTTTGTGAGCGAGATCGCAAAGGATTTTATCGATCCTAATTCTTTGTGTTTTTTAGCGGGCCCGAGTTTTGCGGCTGAAATCATTCAAGGCCTGCCTTGCGCGCTAGTCATTCATTCCAATAATCAAGCTTTAGCGCTAGAATTTGCCAATAAAACCCCCTCTTTTATCAGAGCCTACGCCCAACAAGACATCATAGGGGGTGAAATCGCTGGCGCGTATAAAAATGTGATCGCCATTGCTGGGGGGGTTTGTGATGGCTTGAAATTAGGCAATAGCGCTAAAGCGAGTTTATTGTCTAGGGGTTTGGTGGAAATGCAACGCTTTGGGGCGTTCTTTGGGGGCAAGACGGAGACTTTTTTAGGGCTTTCTGGGGCTGGGGATTTGTTTTTAACCGCTAATTCCATTTTATCTAGGAATTATCGTGTGGGTTTGGGGCTAGCCCAAAACAAGCCTTTAGAGGTGGTTTTAGAAGAATTGGGCGAAGTGGCTGAAGGGGTGAAAACGACCAACGCCATTGTGGAAATCGCTAGAAAATACGGCATTTATACGCCCATTGCGAGCGAATTAGCCTTGCTTTTAAAGGGTAAGAGTGTGCTAGAGAGCATGAACGATTTGATCAGACGCGCTTAAAAGGAAAGAGAGCATGCAAGATTTTTCAAGTTTATTATTAAAATTACAAGAGTATTGGAAGAATCAAGGCTGTTTGGTGATCCAGCCTTATGATATTCCTGCAGGAGCTGGGACATTCCACCCGGCCACGCTTTTAAGGAGTTTGGATAAAAAGCCGTGGAATGTGGCGTATGTCGCGCCCTCTAGAAGGCCAACAGACGGGCGCTATGGGGAAAACCCTAACCGCTTGGGGAGTTATTACCAATTTCAGGTAGTCATCAAGCCTAGCCCCTCTAATATCCAGGAACTCTATTTAAAAAGCTTAGAAGTGTTAGGGATAAACCTTAATGAGCATGATATACGATTTGTAGAAGACAATTGGGAGAGTCCGACTTTGGGGGCATGGGGGCTTGGTTGGGAAGTGTGGCTTGATGGCATGGAGGTTACGCAATTCACTTATTTCCAGCAAGTGGGGGGCATTCCTTGTAGCCTTATCCCTGTAGAAATCACTTACGGCTTAGAAAGATTAGCAATGTATGTCCAAAAAGTAGAAAATATTTTAGAGATTGAATGGGCTAAAAACAATCATGACAGCGTGAATTACGCGCAAGTGCATTTAGAAAGCGAATACGAATTCAGCAAGTATCATTTTGAAACAGCAAGCGTGAAAAGGCTGTTAGAAATGTTTAAAAACGCTCAAGCTGAAGCCTTGCATTGCTTGGAAAACAAGCTCCCGCTGCCGGCTTATGATTTTGTGATGTTGTGTTCGCATTTTTTCAACATTTTAGACGCCAGAAAAGCGATTTCGGTGGCTGAAAGGCAAAATTATATTTTACAAATCAGGGATTTAGCGAAAGGGTGCGCCATTCTTTATAAAGAGCAAGAAGAAGAAAGGGAAGAGCGTTTAAAAAACGCTTTAACAAAGGATCAAAATGGCGTTAGTTAAGGAAGTGTTGGGAGTTTTGAATCGCCTTTCGCCTTTTGAACTCCAAGAATCATGGGATAACAGCGGGTTGAATGTGGGGAGTGAAAATCATGAATTTAGCGAGATTATCGCATGTTTAGAAATCACGCTTAAAATCGCTCTAAACGCGCCACAAAACGCCCTAATCATCACGCACCACCCTTTAATTTTCAAGCCCTTAAAAACGCTTAATGGTGAGGCTTATCCGGGCAATCTTTTAAAAATCTTGATCCAAAAAAACATTTCAGTCATTAGCATGCACACGAATTTTGACAAAACGCATTTAAACAAGCATTTCGCTAGCACGCTTTTAGGGTTTGATAATTTGAAAGAAAAAGGCCTTATGTTAGTGAAAGAAAACGCTAATATGGAATTTGATGCGTTGGTGAAAAAAATCAAATCTTCTTTAGGGGTGGGATCCTTAGCGTGTGTCAAAAGCTCTCCAATCGTTAAAGATTTAGCGTTTGTGTGCGGATCGGGAGCGTCCATGTTCTCTTCTTTAAAAGCGCAAAGCTGTTTAATTACAGGCGATGTGAAATACCATGACGCGATGATCGCTCAATCTTTAGGGATAAGCTTGATTGACGCCACGCATTATTATAGCGAAAGGGGTTTTGCGCTGATTGTGGCTGAAATTTTGCATTCTTTCAATTATTTGGTTACAATAGAGAATTTTAAAAACCCCTTGCAAATCATTTAAAGGAAAGCGATGAACACCCATCTCAAACAATTGATTGAAATTTCGCATTTGGATAAAGAAATTGACTCCCTAGAGCCATTGATCAGAGAAAAACGAAAGGACTTGGATAAAGCCTTGAATGATAAAGAAGCTAAAAATAAAGCGATTTTGAATTTAGAAGAGGAAAAATTAGCCCTAAAATTACAGGTTTCTAAAAACGAGCAAACCCTACAAGACACGAACGCTAAAATCGCCAGTATCCAAAAGAAAATGAGCGAGATCAAATCCGAAAGGGAGTTGCGCTCTTTGAACATTGAAGAAGATATTGCTAAAGAGCGATCCAACCAAGCTAACAGAGAAATTGAAAACCTGCAAAATGAAATCAAGCACAAAAGCGAAAAACAAGAGGATTTGAAAAAAGAAATGCTAGAGCTTGAAAAATTAGTGCTGGAATTGGAAAGCTTAGTGGAAAACGAAGTCAAAAACATCAAAGAAACCCAACAAATCATCTTTAAAAAGAAAGAAGAACTCGTGGAAAAAACTGAGCCTAAAATCTATAGTTTTTATGAAAGGATCAGAAGATGGGCGAAAAACACGAGCATTGTAACGATCAAAAAACAGGCTTGTGGGGGTTGTTTTATTAGATTGAATGATAAGATTTATACCGAAGTGCTAACGAGTGGGGATATGATCACTTGCCCGTATTGCGGGCGTATTTTATACGCTGAGGGCGCGTATGAAAACAGCGCTCAACCTCCAAAAGAAAGCCAAGAAGAAAGCCAAGAATTAGTTTGATTGTTTAAGTTTTTCTACCTTTTATTGTTAACTTTGGGGCATCTTTTTGGTGCGCCTTTCATCTTTTTTTGGAGCTTTAAGGAAAAATACCGCCATTCTTTAAAAGCCCGTTTTTTTCTCAAAGACAATCTTTTAAAAAGCGAGCCGATTTTTTGGTTTCATGCATGCTCTTATGGGGAGGTTAAATCCTTAGAGCCGATCATTCAAGCTTTAAAAGAGCCGATTTTAATCAGCGTTACCACTAATACCGGTTTTGAATTAGCCGCTCAAACTTATCGGCATTTGGAGCGTATAGAAGTGCGTTACTTGCCTTTTGAAACCCTATTATTTGCATGGAAAAAAAACTTAAAACGCTTAAAAACTTTGGTGGTTACAGAAGCGGAATTGTGGTTTAATGTGTTTGATACGGCTCAAAAATTAGGGGCAAAAACCATGCTCATTAACGCTCGCATCAGCGTTCGTTCTTACCCCAAGTATCAGCGTTTTTCTTTTTTTTATGCGCTCTTATTCAAACGCATTGATTTGATTTTAGCACAAAGCAAGGACGATAAAAAGCGTTTATTGGATCTAGGAGCTAAAAAAGTGGTGGATTTTTTGAATATCAAGCGTTTTTCAAAGCCTGTAATCGTTTCGTTTTATCCTAAAAACCCAAGCGCTTTAAACATTGTTTTAGCCAGCACGCATGAGGGCGAAGAAAAATTAGGGTTAAAAGCGTTTTTAGAATTGAAAAAGACTTTCAAAAACGCACGACTTTTTATCGTGCCGCGCCACCCTGAGCGTTTTAAAAGCGTGCAGAATTTATTGCAAGACGCTTTAAAAACGACTCGTTTTAGTTGGGAGTGTTTTTCTTCAAAGGGTTTTGTGGAATGCGATATTTTGTTGGTGGATCGCTTGGGGGAATTGAATAACTTCTACAAAATCGCAGACATTGTCATTTTAGGGGGTTCGTTTGTCAAAATGGGGGGGCATAACCCTTTAGAGCCGGCGTTTTTTAATACGCGCTTAATCACAGGGGAGTATATTTTCAACCAAGTAGCGTTGTTTGAATTAATCAAGCCTTATAAAATCGTTCAAAAAGAGGATCTGTTAGACGCTCTTTTAGATTACAAAAATTTAGGCGTGGTGCGTTTTTTAGAAAACGGGCATGATTTAAACGAATTGCTCGCTTTCATTAAACATTAAAAAGGATAAAGGATAAACATGGAAAAAGCTTATAAAATGTTGAGCGTTCAAGAAAACATTTCGCATAAAAAAGCCAAAGCTTTGATTGATTTGGGGTTAGTGAGTGTAGGGGGGAAGAAATTGATGGTCGCCAGAAAAGAATTGCCCAAAAACACGCATTTTAACATCCAAAAGGTTGAAAAACCCAGCGTGATTTTTGAAGATGAAAACATTCTAGCCCTTTTTAAACCCCCCTTTATAGAGAGCTATGATTTAGTTTCTTTTTTCAAAGGTTGGGTTTTGTTGCACCGCTTGGATAAAGAAACAAGCGGGGTGGTTTTATTGGTGAAAGAAAATTCAGAATTCCACTTAAAAGCTAAAAAGGCTTTTAAAGACAGGGCGGTTAAAAAGGAGTATTTAGCGCTCGCTCAAGGCATTATAGAAGAAGAACAAGAAATCAACGCTCCCATTCTTACGATTAAAACCACTAAAGCTTTCAGCAAAATCTCTAAAAAAGGGCAAGAAGCGGTTACGATAATCACGCCCTTAAAAATCATCAACAAAAAAACCCTTTTAAAAGTGGGAATCAAAACCGGAAGAACCCACCAAATCAGAGTCCATTTAAAGCACATCAACCACCCCATTATAGGCGATACGCTTTATAATAATGAGCCAAGTTCAGCCAAACGCTTGATGCTCCATGCGCATAAAATCGCGCTACTAGGGTATGAATTTGAAGCGATCCCCCCTAAAGAATTTGAAATTTAAGGATTGAGCATGAACGCTTGGAATACGATTTATGATGAATTTAACCCCATCGCTTTTAGTCTTGGCAGTATTGAAGTGCATTGGTATGGTTTGGCGTATGCGTGCGCGATTGTTAGCGCTTTTTATATAGCGTTAAGAATGATCCAAAAAGACCCCAAGCGATTCCCCATTGAAAGGAAGGAATTTGAGAGTTATTTTTTATGGGCGGAGCTTGGCATTGTGCTAGGGGCAAGGATAGGATACATTCTTATTTATGAACCTAATTCCAGCTATTATTTGACGCATTTTTGGCAAATCTTTAACCCTTTTGACAGCCATGGGAATTTTGTAGGCATTCGTGGGATGAGCTATCATGGGGGATTGGTGGGGTTTTTGATCGCTTCGTATCTTTATAGCCGTAAGGATTTGAAAAAGCTTTTGATTTATTTGGATTTGATTGCGATTAGTTTGCCTTTAGGGTATGTTTTTGGGAGGATTGGGAATTTTTTAAATCAGGAGCTTGTGGGGAGAGTTGTCCCCAAAGACAGCCATTTAGGGCAAATCATAGGCATTATGGTGGATCATCAATTGCGTTATCCCAGCCAATTGATTGAAGCGTTTTTAGAGGGGGTTATCGTGTTTTTAATGGTAATGTGGGCCAAAAAACACACCAAAACGCATGGGTTGCTGATTGTGGTTTATGGCCTAGGGTATTCCTTGATGCGCTTTATTGCGGAATTTTACAGAGAGCCGGATAGTCAATTAGGGGTTTATTTTTTAAATTTGAGCATGGGGCAGATTTTAAGCTTACTTATGGTAATCGTTTCGTTAGGGATTTTATTGTATGCTACAAAAAATTCTAAAAAATAAAGGAAAATCAATGAAATTTTTGGATCAAGAAAAAAGAAGACAATTGCTAAATGAGCGCCATTCTTGCAAGATGTTTGATAGCCATTATGAGTTTTCTAGCGAAGAATTAGAAGAAATCGCTGAAATCGCTAGGCTATCGCCAAGCTCTTACAACACGCAGCCATGGCATTTTGTGATGGTTACTAACAAGGATTTAAAAAATCAAATTGCAGTGCACAGCTATTTTAATGAAGAAATGATTAAAAGCGCTTCAGCGTTAATGGTGGTATGCTCTTTGAGACCCAGCGAGTTGTTGCCCACGGGCCATTACATGCAAAACCTTTATTCGGAGTCTTATAAAGTTAGAGTGATCCCCTCTTTTGCTCAAATGCTTGGCGTGAGATTCAACCACAGCATGCAAAAATTGGAAAGCTATATTTTAGAGCAATGCTATATCGCTGTGGGGCAAATTTGCATGGGCGTGAGCTTAATGGGATTGGATAGCTGCATTATTGGAGGCTTTGATCCTTTAAAAGTGGGCGAGGTTTTAGAAGAGCGTATCAATAAGCCTAAAATCGCATGCTTGATCGCTTTGGGTAAGAGGGTGGCAGAAGCGAGCCAAAAATCAAGAAAATCAAAGATTGATGCAATTACTTGGTTGTGATTAAACGAAATTAAAAACTTTTTAACTATAATCAAACCTAAATTAAGTTTAAGGAGTGGTATTTTGTTTAAAAGAATGGTTTTAATCGCTCTTTTAGGGGTGTTTTCAAGCGTTTCATTAAGCGCTAAGAGTCTTTTAAGAGATGATGGGATTTTAGTCTCTGATTTAAAGGGCATGAAATCAGAACTCTCTGATGCTCCTGCTTGGGTTTTTGAAGACCCTAAAGTCCCCTATGAAGAAATGGGCGTGGCGTATATCCCCGTTAGTAATAAATATTTAGGGATTGAGCAAGCGACCTTAAACGCTAAATTGAGCTTGATTGTGGTTTTTCATGAAATCATGTTGAAGTATAAAAAACGCTTCATGGAGCAATTCCATGAGTCCGAGAAAACGGTTACGAATATCAGCTACGCTATCTATAATTACCTAGCGACTAAGATTCAGGTATCCGACACTTACACAAATTTAAAATCGGAGGTGGCTGTGGTGAAAATCAAGCTAGTGGGTTGCCAGATTGAGCAAATCAAAAGGTATTTGAAAGCGAGCGTTGAAAACCTTAATGATAATGAAATCGCTTACATCGCTAAGGTCGCTCAAAAAGAGTTTGGTAGCGTTTGTGCGTTAAGGTAGTGTTATAGCATTCTAGCGAGCATGTTTAGGGCATGCTCTACGCTTTTATTTTGAACGCTTTCTCTGTCCCCTTCAAAAAAACAGCGATCAATTAAAGCTTGAGATCCTAACTTTTGCGTGCCAATATAAATCGTGCCTACAGGGTTAGCCTTGCTCCCCCCATTAGGGCCAGCCACCCCACTGATCGCAAGCGCTAAATTGACTTTAAAATTCAAAAACACGCCTGATAGCATTTCTTTCACGCATTCTTCGCTATAAACCCCAAAGACTTTTAAAGTCGTGGCATTAACTTTCAATAATTCGCGCTTCACCTCTTCATTGTAACACACAACGCCCCCCATAAAAACCGCTGAAGCCCCGCTAACGGAAGCGAATGCATGCGATAATAGCCCCCCAGAGCAGCTTTCAGCCACCGCAATTTTTAAATCTAAAGATTTCAAGCGCTCTATTAAAGCGTTTGTGCTTTTTTTGTGATCGTCTAATTCCACAATATTGGAGTTAAAAAGCGTTTTAAGATAGATTCTCGCTTGTTGGATATTTCCGCCTTTTAATTCAATGCAATCTTCTTTGACTTGAGCGAGAACGTTCAATCGTTTCAATTCTTTTTCAATCAAAATAAAACCGCTCTCATTATCCATATTCAAAAATTTAAATTTCATTTTTAACCTTTCAAAACCCTAAATTCAGCGTGCGCCATAATTCTTCCACTTCTTCTGTTTCTAGATCAATCGTGCTTTGAGTGCGAAAAAAAGCTTGGATTTTTTCTAAATCCAGGCTTTTAGTTTTCAAACAAGAGGGGTGTGCTAAAATAAACCCTTGCGCTAAAGCGACAGAACGCTCTAATTTTGCATCGCATAAAAAACAAGAATTGTAACTTTGCAAGCGCCCTTCAAAATTCAAAAGCGTTGCATACATTTCTAAAACCACTCTTAAGGGGTGCTGTTTGGAGAGTTTGTTAGCCCCATCATCTAAAGTGTCAAAATAGACACTATCCAAAGAATGCACGCCCTCTAAATGCTTGAACAAGAGAGCGCAAAAGCGTTGCCAAAAAAACAAGCGCTCCATTTCTCTTTCCCAAATATAGCCTAAATGCAAAATATTCCTTAACTTGGGTAAAAATTTATCATCGTTTTCTTCTTCAAAATCAATTTTACGCCCCACATTCAGCACACTATGGCGTTTGCCGTAGAAACGATAGAGGGTTTTGAGCTGGTTTTTGGTTAAAACGCGCACGATCAAATCTTCATCTCTTATGCTTTGTGTTTGTAAAAGAAACCCTTGCATCACTACTCTTAAGCTAATTTTGTTTATTATAAGCAAAACTTGGATATAATCCTAATAAAACTGCAAAATTAAGGAAAAACATGGGATTTGCAGATTTCTTTAAAAATTTTAAGATCAATAAATTGCGGACAGCACCAAGTAAGGAAGAACAGCCAAGCCATTGGGTGAAATGCCCTAAATGTTATGCATTAATGTATCATAAAGAAGTGTTTAGTAAATACAGCGTGTGTTTGAAATGCCATTACCATTTCCGCATGAACGCGGCTGAAAGGATTGAATTTCTGTGCGATGTGGGGAGTTTTGAAGAGTTTGACAAGCATTTACGGCCTAATGATCCTTTGAATTTCGTGGATAAAGAGAGCTATAAACAACGCATTAAAAAATACGAAAAAAGGACTAACCGCCCAAGCTCAGTGATCAGCGGTGAGGCTAAAATCAACCGCATGCCTTTGCAGATCGTGGTGTTTGATTTTAGCTTTATGGGGGGGAGTTTAGGCTCTGTGGAAGGCGAAAAGATTGTAAGAGCGATCAATCGTGCGGTCGCTAAAAGAGAAGCGTTATTGATTGTTTCAGCGAGTGGGGGGGCTAGGATGCAAGAATCCACTTATTCGCTCATGCAAATGGCTAAAACGAGCGCGGCTTTGAACCGATTGAGTGAGGCCAAACTCCCTTTCATTTCGCTCTTAAGCGATCCCACTTATGGGGGCGTTAGCGCGTCTTTTGCTTTTTTAGGGGATCTCATTATCGCAGAGCCTGGGGCGATGATAGGTTTTGCAGGACCTAGAGTGATTAAGCAAACTATAGGGGCGGATTTGCCTGAGGGCTTCCAAACAGCGGAATTTTTATTAGAGCATGGCTTGATTGATATGATTGTGCACAGGAAGGATTTGAAAAAAACTTTGAGCGATTTGATCGCTATGATGACGCATAAGACTTCAAAGATTTTTTAAAGTTTTAATATTGATGCGTTGCGTGGTGTATTCTATCGCTAAAAGCTCGCCTTTAGAGTTAGTGAAAATCTATCAAAAGCAATGCAGGCAATTTGATTGCGAGCTGGAATTAGTGGATTTATTCCCTAAAAATACCGCCAACGCTCAAAAAGTTTCTAAAGAACTCGCTCAAAAAAGCTATTCTCTAGCCTTTGAGCCGTATTTAAACCCTAAGGCAAAAAATATTGCCTTACACCCTAAAGCTCAAAGGGGCGATAGCTTTGCGTTTAGTAAAATGTTAGAAAATCATCTTAATATTAATTTTTTTATCGCTGGAGCGTATGGGTTTGAAGAAAATTTTTTAAAGGATTGTCAAGCTTGGAGTTTGAGCGAGATGACTTTTAGCCATGAAGTGGCTAAGATTGTCTTATGCGAGCAAATCTATAGGGCTTTAAGCATTATTTTTAAGCATCCATACCATAAATAGGAGGTGCGCATGCGTTTTTACATTATCTTTACATTTTTGTTCATTGTGGGTTTTGGTGTGTTTGTTTATAGTATTGATCCGCAAGCTTACGCCTTTAATTTAGGGAGCTACAGCTTCAATTTTCCCATTGCGGTATGGCTTATGGGCGTTTTAGGCATGTTCGCTTTTTTTTCATGGGTTTTTTTATTCAAGCACAACCTCAGCCATAAAATCCGCTTATACCATGAAAAAAGGGATTTTGACAAATTGCTCAAACAAATCCTATCCCAAGACACTCAAAAGACTTTTTTAAAAACGAAATTTAAAAGCGATCTCGCTAAAAACCTCTCTCAAATCTTAGCCCGCTATGATTTAAAGGCTGATTTAAACACGCCAAATAGCGGGTGCGAAAAAGTGGACAACCTTTTTAAGCATTACCACAATATAGAAAACAACACCCTTGAGCCTAAAGATCACGCTAAGCATTCGCTAGCTTATGAGCATGCTTATTTTTCTAAACGTTTGAAAGCTTTCATTCATAACGATTTAAAAAACGCCTTTGAAGTTTTAACAAACGCGCAAATCCCTTTGGAATTACGCCGCTACGCTTTTATAGAAATCGCCCAAAAAGGCAACAAAAAAGAGGTTTTAAAGGCTTTGAATGCGATGCAAGAGAACTTGGATAAAGAGTGCGTGAAGTCTTTTTTAAAAGCCTTTTTTGAAAAATCTTTAAACACAGACACTTTAAAAATTTCAGAGCTTTGCAAAAAGGTGGGTTATGACAAGAATGATTATTTAAAGCTCGCACAAAAAGCGCAAAAATTTCTTGTCCCCGATCAATGGTTCCAGTTTTTTGAGGTTTTAAGCCAAGAAGACGATAAGGCGCAAAAAGCCTTTTTATTCGTGTTGTTAGAATTAGAAATGAATGATCTCGCTAAGGAGCATCTAGCGGTTTTATCCTTTGAAGAATACATGCTTTTAAACGCTTACATGGATTTGAAACAAGAGCATAAAAAAGCTTATAAACTAGAAGCGTTTTTGTAGGGGGTTTTGTTTTACAAAAAATTCAAGGAACGGGCTAATGGAGTCGTTTTTAGCACCAAATAATGAGAGAAAAGAGACTGATCCTTTAAACCTTGATAAAACTAGTCCTAAAAGAAACAACTAAAGCCAAAATACGCTATAACCCACCATAAAAAGTTTTAGTAACCCGTATTTGATGAAAACAGAGCCTTTTTATTTTTCTTCTACGAATTTTTATCCATATCTTGAAAACACTCCACTCAATCAACATGAAGAGTCCTAAGAAGATTTAAAAAAAGGCTAAAAAATAAATTTGTATTTTTAAAAGACAATAAGGGTATTAAAAAATACCCCAAACAACGCCTCAAAAACGCACCACCATAGTGGCCATGTATGAGCCTGATTTGAAGTTGCTAGGAGCGCCTTCAGGCAATTTGATATGAAAATACTTTTGACAACCATTGATCGCTTTTTCATAATTTTTAGTGAAAGAATGATGGTGGCGGTTTTCCAAAGGCCCTTTCATGTGTTTGCTCGTTAACGCAGAACGCTTCAATTTGACAAACAGAAGCAAGTTTTCACCGAACAACGATTTCATCGTGAAAGCGAACGCTCGTTTGTAAAATGTCCGTTTGTCAATATCAATCCCAATAATCCCACTTCCAGCCGAATAGACTAAAGGTTTTGAATACAATCTCAGATCATCGCCACTCAAAACGCTTAACAAAATCCCTAAACTTATTAGTGTCCTAACCCCATTTTCTTTCCTTAAGATATAACATTATCCGTTTCACAGATAAGGAAATTTAACTTAAAACACCTTAATGGTTGATTAAAAAATTAAAAAAAATGTATTTTTTTAAAAAGCGTTACTCTTTAGAGATTTGTGGAGATTTTTATAATTGATGGTTATTTTTGAATAACTTTTTTTAATTGATTGGTAATAAAATAAGATTCTTTTTTAGTCAAATGTGAATCGCTAAAACCTTATTTTAATTTTAAAAAATGGGATTTTTAAGCTTTATTTCAGTCAATATTCAAGTTTTTAGATTTTCACCATAAAACCTTTTTAAAAGATAAAACACCCCCACAAGCAAAGCCACACCGATTAAAAGAGCGAGCGAGCGCGAATGCATAAAACTTGCCACCCCCAAACTCACCGCGCTGCAAAGCATCGCAATGGTCGCATAAGGGAGTTGTGTGATGAAATGGCTTTGCACCGAACACCCTGCCCCTGCAGCCGATAGTATAGTCGTGTCAGAAATGGGGCTTGTGTGATCGCCATAAACCGCGCCTGAGAGGATCGCTGAAACGATCAAAATAATATCGCTTTCATTGGCCATGCCCGCTCCAATGGGAAGCATGATCGCAAACGCTCCCCAGCTTGTGCCGGTAGAAAAGGCGATAAACCCAGAGATTAAAAAAAAGATTAAAGGCATATACACGCCTCCCCCACTATTTAAAAACCCCTTGCTAATGTCGGCCAAGTAAAGCCCTGTTTGAGCGTCATCTCTAATCACAGGCCCAATAGCCCAAGCGAGCGTTAAAACCAGTATCGCCGGCCCCACACTCTTAAAGCCATCCAACATGAGTTTAAAAAAGCTCCCTTTTTCTAAAAACTCATAAGCTAAAAGATAAGTGACAATGAGCGAAAACAGCCCTCCATAAAAGAGCGAAAAGCTCGCATCAGTGTTTTTTAAGATCACTGCGGTATAAAAAATCAATGATGAAATGGACACAATCAATAATAAAATAGAAAGGGGTAACAAACTCAAGGGGGCTAGTTTTGAAGAGCTTTCTTCTTGTTCGCTATAAAAATCCTTCACGCCTATGTTTTGATACTTTCTCATGCTAGGGAGGTTGATTTGCCACAAAATAGTGAGAAAGACTGCAATGAGCGCAAAAATCGCATAATAATTACTGCTTAAGCTTTGCACAAGCACTGAAAAACTATCTTTTAATAAGGGCGAGCTGTCGTTATTCATGATCCCCATAATATATGCCCCCCAACTAGAAATGGGGACTAGTAAGCACACCGGCGCTGAAGTGGAGTCTATAATATAAGCCAAGCGCTCTCGTGTGGAGTTATGAGCGTCGTTTAAAGACTTTGAGATTTGCCCCACGGTCAGAGCGTTAAAATAATCATCTACAAAAATAATGATGCCTGAAAAAAAGGCGATAAATTCAGGGGTTTTGGCGTTTTTTGAGTATTTTTTGGCTTTTTTGACAAAGTTTTGCACGCTACCGGATTTTAAAATCACTTGGCTTAAGACGCCTAAAAAGATTAAAAACCCAAAAACATAGAGATTAGACAGATTGAAATGAAGCCCTTTTATTGGCTCATAAGTGTAAAAAACGGAAGTGATTTTATGATAAATATATTCTACAAGTTGGGAAAGGTGTAAAGAATGCATTAAAACAGCGCTTACTAAAATGCCTACAAACAACGAGAGCGCGACTCTTTTAGTGAAAACCACCATTAAAATAACACTAAAAGGAACAATAAGGCTTGATGCTGACAATCCCACCGAATAAAATCCTTTAAACTAATCTTTAAATTTCAATTAAAAGAGACAATCAATATTCACAAAATTCTTTGTTAAAAGAAGAGATGAATTTGCCAAAACAAATCGCTTAAAAGATTTTAATCAAGTGGCCGGGAGAGAGGGATTCGAACCCCCGGAGGTATGACCCTCAACGGTTTTCAAGACCGCCGCTTTCAACCACTCAGCCATCTCCCGCTATTTTCATAAAAGTCCCTAAATGACTACAATTATGGAGGCGACACCCGGATTCGAACCGGGGAATCAAGGTTTTGCAGACCCATGCCTTACCACTTGGCTATGTCGCCTTAAATTTAACAATAGTGCGTCTATTGAGATAACAAAATTAAACCATGTTTAATTTAATTTGGTTTAATTTGCAATGATGGTGCCCAAAGCCGGACTTGAACCGGCACGGTATTGCTACCGAGGGATTTTAAGTCCCTTGTGTCTACCAATTCCACCACCTGGGCAAACTAAATAGAAACCATGCTCTAGAAGTTAAATCAAAATATGGAGCGGGAAACGGGGATCGAACCCGCGGCCCCGACCTTGGCAAGGTCGTGCTCTACCACTGAGCTATTCCCGCACTCTTTATTCAAAAAGACGATTGTTATTGTATCTAAACTCAATAATAAAAGTCAAGGGCTTATGAAAAATTTCAAAACTGATTTTAAAACCAATCAAAAACAGCCAAAACCCCTTTTATTTAAAAAATGAACAATAATGTTTTGAGTTTCCATTCAAACAAAACCCGTTTAAGAATTTCTAAATATGGGTAAAAAATATACAATACCTTATAATAAGATGAAAATTCATGGCGTTTTGCACTCATTTTTTATTTCTTTATTAATTTGATTGCATAATAATAGCTGACATAACACATCATCATAGGAGTTTCAATCATGAAAGAAGTCATCCATTCAACGCTAGCCCCAAAAGCGATAGGCCCTTACTCTCAAGCTATCGCTACTAACGATCTTGTTTTTGTCTCTGGGCAATTAGGCATTGATGCGAGCACCGGCGAATTTAAAGGCGCGGACATTCATTCTCAAACCACGCAGTCAATGGAAAATATCAAAGCGATTTTAAAAGAAGCAGGGTTAGGGATGGATAGCGTGGTTAAAACGACTATTTTATTGAAAAGTTTAGACGATTTTTCGGTGGTGAATGAAATTTATGGGAGTTATTTTACAGAGCCTTATCCGGTTAGAGCGACCTTTCAAGTGGCTAAATTGCCTAAAGACGCTTTAGTAGAAATTGAAGCGATAGCCATTAAGTAATTCTATTAAAGGGACTATCAGCATGAAAAAAGAAGTCGTGGTCATAGGCGGTGGGATTGTAGGGCTTTCTTGTGCGTATTCTATGCATAAATTAGGGCATAAGGTTTGCGTGATTGAAAAAAGCGATGGTGCAAACGGCACTTCTTTTGGGAATGCCGGGCTTATTTCTGCGTTTAAAAAAGCCCCACTCTCATGCCCTGGTGTGGTGTTAGACACCCTAAAGCTCATGCTCAAAAACCAAGCCCCTTTAAAATTCCATTTTGGGCTTAATTTAAAGCTCTATCAATGGATTTTAAAATTTGTAAAAAGCGCGAACGCCAAATCCACGCACCGCACCATGGCGTTGTTTGAACGCTACGGGTGGCTGAGTGTTGATATGTATCATCAAATGCTAAAAGACGGCATGGACTTTTGGTATAAAGAAGACGGGCTTTTAATGATCTACACTCTAGAAGAAAGTTTTGAAAAAAAGCTTAAAACTTGCGATGACAGCGGTGCTTATAAAATCCTTAGTGCTAAAGAGACCAAAGAATACATGCCCGTTGTTAATGACAATATCTGTGGGAGCGTGCTTTTAACCGAAAACGCGCATGTGGATCCGGGCGAAGTGGTGTGCTCTTTGCAAGAATATTTACAAAATGCGGGCGTGGAGTTTCTTTATAATGAAGAAGTGATCGATTTTGAGTTTAAAAACAACCTCATTGATGGCGTTATCACGCATAAGGAAAAAATCCAAGCAGAAAAGATTATTCTAGCCACCGGGGCTAACCCCGCTCTCATTAAAAAAACCAAGAACGATTTTTTAATGATGGGGGCTAAAGGCTATAGCATCACCTTTAAAATGCCTGAAGAATTAAAGCCCAAAACCTCTTCTTTATTTGCGGATATTTTCATGGCAATGACCCCACGAAGAGACACCGTTAGGATCACTTCTAAACTGGAATTAAACACCAACAACGCCCTCATTGATAAAGAGCAAATCGCTAACATGAAAAAGAATTTAGCCGCTTTCACGCAGCCTTTTGAAATGAAAGACGCCATAGAGTGGTGCGGTTTCAGACCCTTAACCCCTAATGACATTCCTTATTTAGGGTTTGACAAACGCTATAAAAACTTAATCCATGCGACAGGGCTGGGGTGGCTTGGTATCACTTTTGGTCCGGCCATTGGTAAAATCATCGCTGATTTAAGCCAAGACGGAGCGAATGAAAAAAATGCCGATATTATGCTTTTTTCTGCCTTTTTTAGGGATTAAGGAATTTCTTTTTTAAACCCTAGTTTATTGAGGAGTTTTTATGGAAACGATTGATTTGGTGGTGCGTTTGTTATCTAATTTTGTGTGGGGGATTCCCATGCAAATTTTATTAGTAGGCACCGGCTTGTTTTTAACCTTCTATCTTAGGGGTTTGCAATTCAGTAAGATTTTTTATGCGATCAAAATCCTTTTTGACAAAGAGTCCCAATCTAAGGGCGACATTTCGCAATTTTCCGCTCTCATGCTCTCTTTAGGGGCGACTGTAGGCATTGGGAGTATCGTGGGCGTAGCGACTGCTATCAGCATTGCAGGACCAGGAGCGGTGTTTTGGATGTGGGTTACTGGGCTTGTTGGCATGGCGACTAAGTATTCTGAGGGGATTTTAGCGGTGAAATACAGGGAAAAAGGGGCGTTTGGATACAACGGAGGGCCTATGTATTACATCAAAAACGGCCTTAACATGCCCAAACTCGCCATGGCGTTTGCGATTTTTACGATTATTGCAAGCATTGGCACCGGTAACATGACGCAATCTAATGCGGTTTCTTCCATTTTGAGCGAACAAGCGAACTTGCCCACTTGGGTTTCAGGCTTATTGCTCACGATTTTAACCGCTTTCATTGTCATAGGGGGGATTAAATCCATTGGTAAATTCACTTCTTACTTAGCTCCTGTGATGGTGCTTTTATATTTGATCGCTATTATTTATATCATTGTCAGCCATTTTGATTTGGCCGTTCAAGCGATCAAGCTTATTTTTGAAGAAGCCTTTAACCCTAAACCCGTTGTGGGCGGAGCGAGCGGCGCTTTGGTAGCGACAATGATAAAAACGGGCGTGGCTAGGGGATTGTATTCTAATGAAGCGGGGTTGGGGAGCTCAGCCATTATTGCCGCAAGCGCTCAAACGCGCCACCCGGTGCGCCAAGCCTTAGTGTCCATGCTCCAAACTTTTATTGTAACCTTAATAGTGTGTTCGGCAACAGCGAGCGTGATTTTAATGGCGCCAGAATACAACACTTTGCTCCCTAATGGGGAAAAATTAAGCGCTAATTTGCTCACTCTAAAAAGCACGGAGTATTTTCTAGGCTCATTAGGGACGGTGGTGATTTTTTTAACCATGATCTTTTTTGCCTACTCTACGATTATTGGTTGGGCTTATTATGGGGAAAAATGCACTGAATACGCCTTTGGTGAAAAAAAAGTGAAATATTACCGCTTGATCTTTTTAGCGAGCGTGATGGTGGGGGCTATGGCTAAAATTGATTTTGTGTGGAATTTAGCGGATCTTTCTAACGGGCTTATGGCTATCCCTAATTTGATCGCTTTGATTTTATTGCATAAAGTGGTTTATTCTGAAACTCGTTGGTATTTTAGCAAGTATTCTAACAAGTAAGATGGCATGTTAAAAAGGGCGAGTTTTGTAGAAGTGAATACCGCTTCTTTAAGGCATAATTTTAGTGCAGTCAAAAGTATTGTCCCTAAAGACGCCCACATCATGGCGGTTGTCAAGGCGAACGCTTATGGGGCAGGCGCAATTAAAGCGAGTGAAATTTTCTTACAAGAAGGGGCTAATTATTTAGGGGTAGCGGCCTTAGATGAAGCTTTAGAGTTGCGCTCTCATTTTTCTAAAACCCCCATTTTGATTTTAGGCTATAGCCCTAATTCTAACGCTCCCATGCTGATTGATAACGATTTGAGCGCTATGATTTTTAGCCTTGAACAAGCGGAAGTTTTTTCTCAAATGGCTTTAAAATCTCAAAAACGCTTAAAAGTGCACCTCAAAATTGATACCGGCATGCACCGCTTGGGACTAGAGCCTAATTTTAAAAGCATAGAAATCATTAAAAAAATCCGCGCTTTAAAGGGCTTGGAAATAGAGGGGATATTCACGCATTTAAGCAACGCTGATGCTAAGATTAAAACCCATGCTAAAAACCAAATGAAAGCCTTTAACGCTTTTTTAGAGCAGCTTTTAGAACAAAAAATAGAGTTTCAATACCGCCATGCCTACAATTCCGCCGGTATCCTTTCTTTGTGTAACGGGAATGAAAATCGTTTGTTAAACCTCTACCGCCCAGGCATCATGCTCTATGGTTTTTACCCTTCTAATGGAATGAAAGAATCATGCCCAACCATCTTAAAAAATGTTATCAGTTTAAAAGCCCAAATCGTTCAAATCAGAAGCGTTAAAAAGGGTGAATTTATTGGCTATGGCGAGCATTTTTATACCAATGAAGAGACTTTAGTGGGTGTTTTAGCCCTAGGGTATGCGGACGGGTTAGTGCGCGCTTTAGGCAATCGCATTCAAGTAGCGATCAATAACCAATTAGCCCCCCTTATTGGCAAGGTGTGCATGGATCAATGTTTTGTCAAACTCAATAATATTCAAGCCAAAGAGGGCGATGAGGCCATTTTGTTTGGGGATAAAAGCGCTAAGGCTAACGATGCAAGCGAAATCGCTACCCTTTTAAACACCATTTCTTATGAAACCATCAGCACCCTATCCAAACGCTTGGAGCGCGTCTATATTTAAAATCAAACCATGTAAAATTTTTATTTTGCGCTAGAATGCGCGAAAAATAATGATTAGGATTGATTAAAAAATGAAAAAAGTTTTATTTCTCTTTTTACTGGTGATAAGCTTTTTTAAGGGTTTTTTGAACGCTTCTAGCTTGTATGAAAGGCTTATCAATAAAGAAACGATCAGCGTTGGCACAGAAGGCATTTACCCCCCTTTCACTTACCACAATAAAGAAGGCAAGCTCACCGGCTATGATGTGGAAGTGGCCAGGGAGTTGGCTAAAGAGCTTGGCGTGAAAATCAAATTCCACGAAACTTCATGGGATATTATGCTTACGGGCTTGAAATCGGGGCGTTTTGATATGGTCGCTAATCAAGTGAGTTTGACGACTAAAAAACGCCAGGCGGCTTTTGATAAAAGCTTGCCTTATAGCTATTCAGGCACAATCATGTTAGTTAGAAAAGATGAAAACCGCATTAAAGACATCAAAGACATTAAGGGTTTGAGAGCGGCTAACACTTTAAGCTCCACTTATGGGGAAATCGCTTCCAAATACGACGCTCAAATCGTTTCGGTGGATTCTATGGCGCAAGCCTTGTTGTTAGTGGCGCAAAAACGAGCCGATTTGACTTTAAATAGTTCTTTAGCGATCTTAAACTACCTAAACACCCACAAAAACAACCCCTTTAAAATCGCATGGGAGTCCAAAGAAAAAGATGGGGGCGCTTCCTTTGTCATCAACAAGCACCAAGAAAAAGCCTTAGAGCTTATCAACCAGGCGGTGCAAAGATTGATAGATAAAGGGGTTTTAAAACGCTTAGGCGAACAATTTTTTGGAAAAGATGTCAGCCAGCCGTAATTTGTCTTTGTTTTTTGAGTCTTTAGATTTGAGCAAGGAGCGTTTGGAATTATTATTAGAGGCTTTCTACCCCATGCTAAAAGCCGCTTTTTGCATTTCTTTGCCTTTAGCGATCATCTCTTTTGTTTTGGGCTTATTCATTGCTGTTTTTGTGACTCTCATTAAAATCGTGCCCCCTAAACGTTTCATTCATAAGGCTTTATTAGCGGGCGTGAATTTCTATGTCTCGCTCATTAGAGGCACGCCTTTATTGGTCCAAATTGTGGTGGTGTTTTATGGTTTGCCCGCCCTTGGGGTTTATATTGATCCAATCCCGGCAGGCATTATTGCGTTTTCTTTTAATGTAGGAGCATACGCTTCAGAGACTTTGAGGGCTAGCTTTCTTTCTGTCCCTAAAGATCAATGGGATTCAAGCTTGAGTTTGGGCTTGAATTACTTGCAAACCTTTTGGCATGTCATCTTTTTTCAAGCGCTCAAAGTCGCCACGCCAAGCCTGAGTAACACTTTCATCAGCCTTTTTAAAGAAACTTCTTTAGCTTCTGTGGTAACGATCGCAGAGGTTTTTAGAATCGCGCAGCAAAAAGCGAACGCCAGTTATGACTTTCTGCCTATTTACTTGGAAGCCGCTTTGATTTACTGGCTTTTTTGCTTGGTTTTAGAAGCGGTCCAAAAGCGCGTGGAAAAAATCTTAAATTAAGTTGGCTTTAATCTAATTTTTTTTAATATTTGATGATAATATAGCCTGAATAAAAATAAGGAGTTCTCATGGGTGTGTTTTTGGATAAGAGCATTAAAGATGTGGTAGATGAATTGAACATTCGTTATTTTTTGCCTGACATTCAGCGTGAATATGTGTGGCTCAAAAAAGCCGATGACAAAAAGATAGAGCAATTGTTTGACTCCATTCTTAGGGGCTATCCTATTGGCTCTTTTTTATTTTGGAAATTACAAAAAGAGGATATAGCCAAGAGCGATGAACAAGATAGCGATAAACTCAATTTCCAACTCTATCAATTCATTACAAATTACGATGAGCGAAAGCCTCACAATGAAAAAATCCGTATTGAACAAATCAAGCGTGATGATTTGTATATTTGCCTAGATGGTCAACAGCGCTTAACCTCGCTTTACATCGGGCTTAAAGGCACTAGAACGCTTAAGAAAAAGAACGCTAAAATCAACAACCCTAACGCTTATGAAGAGAAGCGTTTGTATTTGAATTTGAAGCACCAGCCAAACATGGACAATCCAGAAGACAATTACCAGTTTGAATTCCATGCCAAAACGCCTGAAAACGATAAAAAGCATTTTTGGTTTAAGGTGGGGGATATTTTAGAGTTGGAAAATGGTGTTTTAGATTATGTGAGCGAACATGGTTTAAAAAAGAATTGAATTGGACTTACTGGAAAAGCTAAAAGACGCTTTTCACAACAAACAACTCATTTCATTTTTTGAAGAAACAGAAAAAAATCTTAATAAAGTTTTGAATATCTTTATCCGTGTCAATAGCGGCGGGGAAAAGTTAAGCTATTCGGATTTATTGATGTCTATTTTGACAGCAAGCTTTTCAAGCGATATTAGAACAAAAATGAATGCGTTAGTGGATGCTTTAAAAGACAAAGGCTTTCCAAATGTGGGGCAAGACCAGGTGCTAAAAACTTGCTTGCTTCTCATTGGTAAAGACACGACTTTTGAATTAAAAAATTTTAATAAAAATAATGTCAAAGAGATTGAAGAAAATTGGGAAAAAATTACAGAAAGCATCTGTGACGCTGCAAAACTATTAGAAACTTCTGGTTATGCCGGCTATCTGGGTTCAGCTTATATTCTATCCAGTTTAGCCTATTTTTATTTTTTAAATCCAAAAATGGATAAAAACGATGAAGAACAAGCCCTAAAATTTGTCCGCAACGCTCAAATCACGAGTTATTTTACTCCTTCAACGGATACAAAATTAAGCATCATCGCTCATAGCATCAAAGGAGTGCGAACCTTTGAAGAATTCAACCACAATTTATCCCGACATGAAACAACCCCTTTAAAAATCACTAACGATGCTATAGAAGACATGATGTATTCTAGTAGCGATGCTAGAGTCTTTCCTATTTTACGAATCTTATACCCCAATCTGAACCATAAAACCACCACTTTTCATATAGACCATATTTATCCAAAGTCCAAGTTTAAAGAGAGAAATAAAAAATTGGATAAAGATTTCTATGAATGTGGGAACCATTTATACAACCTCCAGCTTTTAGAAGGCAAAGAAAATAGCGCCAAAAAGGATAAAGACCCTGAAGCGTGGCTCAAAGAAGAATATAAAAATGAGCAAGCCATAGAAGAGTATAAAAAAAGAAATTATATTGACCCTACCCTAAAATTAGAATGGGAAAATATAAAGGAATTCCGCAAAACAAGAGAAAAAGCCATCATTGAAAAATTAAAGGAAGCGTTATTACCCAAGTCTTCATAGGAGTGTTTTTTTTAGCTGGTATAATCGGGTAAAGCGTTTTGACAAAATGGGTAAAACAAAATTTAGACTCGTTTAAGTCATGCTTAATGATAAAAAAGATAAAATGATTCACTTTTTGAACGCTAATCAAATTTCATTTAACGCTTATTATCTAAAAAATGCCATTAAGGTGGTTATATCAAATCAATCTTATCCATCTTAGTTTCAAAATGAAAAATTTAAAAGGGCGATAGCCTTAGTGAAAGGATAATCCATAAAACATTTAGGCAAAAAAGAGATAAGAACCTTAGGGTTATCTTCGCTTGGGGGGACTTTAGAATTTTATGATTTTATCATCTTTGTATTTTTTACGAGTATCATTGCCAAACACTTTTTCCCGAGCACGCTCAGCCCTATTTGGTCTGAAATCAACACTTATGGTATCTTTGCTGCAGGTTATCTGGCGCGCCCGCTTGGCGGCATAGTGATGGCCCACTTTGGGGATAGATTCGGTCGTAAAAACATGTTCATGCTCTCCATTTTATTGATGGTGATCCCAACCTTTGCGCTCGCTTTGATGCCAACTTTTAATCATTTTGTGGGTTTTGGCGTTGATAGCATGGGGATTAGCCTAAAAAACGCTCATTATCTTGGTTACATAGCACCTGTTTTTTTGGTGTTTGTTAGGATTTGTCAAGGCGTTGCTGTGGGTGGTGAATTGCCTGGCGCTTGGGTTTTTGTCCATGAACATGCTCCGCAAGGCCAAAAAAACACTTATATCGGTTTTTTAACCGCTTCTGTAGTTTCTGGGATTTTGCTTGGGAGTTTGGTTTATATTGGGATTTATACGGTTTTTGACAAGCCTGTTGTTGAGGATTGGGCTTGGAGGGTTGCTTTTGGGCTTGGAGGGATTTTTGGCATCATTTCTGTCTATCTGAGACGCTTTTTAGAAGAAACTCCTGTTTTTCAGCAAATGAAGCAGGACAATGCCTTAGTCAAGTTCCCGCTTAAAGAGGTGTTTAAAAGCTCTCTCTTTGGCCTATCAATCTCCATGTTTATCACTTGGGTTTTAACCGCTTGTATTTTGATTTTTATCCTTTTTGTCCCCAATTTTACCCTCATGCATCCTAATTTTAATTTCACTCCTTTTGAAAAAACCTATTTTCAAATTTTAGGACTTGTTGGTATTGTAAGTTCTATTATTTTAACCGGGTTTTTGGCCGATAAAATCAAACCGCACAAAGTTTGCATGGCTTTTAGTGTGGCCTTTGCCTTTTTTGGCTTTTTATTCTTTAGAGAATTTTATTCTAACGCGCCAAGTTTAGTAAATACCATAGTTTTATACTTTTTAGCTTGCTTTTGCGCGGGTATTATGAATTTTTGCCCTATTTTTATGAGCGATGTGTTTAGCGCTAGAATCCGTTTTAGTGGGATTTCCTTCGCTTATAACATAGCCTATGCTATAACCGCTGGCTTTACCCCTCAACTTTCAAGCTGGTTAAACGCAAAAGCTATAGCGGCACCTGAAAGTTTGCAAAGTTATGGTCTAAGCTTTTATATTTTTGTGGTTGCTTTAATTGCTTTTATCGTATCGCTTTTAATGGCGCCAATTTACAACCAATCCAACACCCAACACGAAGTGCCGCCCATAACATGAGCACAAACCTTTGAGTCATTCAATCAAAACTTAGCCGATAGCACTGGTGGGTTTTTAGAAAACCCCCTAACCCAAAGATGCCAAAAGATGATGAAAAATTCCTTTTGGTTTGAATGCCTGTAGGGTTATTTTTATTGGAGTAAGTGGTGATGAAATCCAACAATAAATCTATCCCCCCACCATAGCTCAATTGCTGGACTTTCTCACTGCTCGCTTTAGCGTAATTGTATTTGATGATGCCATAATAAGCCAACCCTATGAAATCATTAAAGTAGTTTTGATAGCCTATTTTAGCGTTAACCCCTAAAATAGGGCTTCTAAAACTTTGCGAAGCGCTTGAAAAACAAAATTTTAAAACAAGCGTTTGTTTTAGAGCTAATTTAGCATTAATTAGGCTGTGTTAATGAAAGTTTGGTAGTTAAAATTATCGCTTGGGTGCGTTTCAAATTGATGCGCTAATTAAGACAGAATCTTTTCCATAAAAAGAGTAGAAAAAATCAAAGTCTCTCCGCCCAACTCAACCACGCAATCCTCTTCTTTGATGCACCTAAAACCCAGCTTTTGATAGAGGTTGCATGCCTTGATTTGGCTTTTGCTTACATGCAGAGAGATTTTAGTATAGCCTTTAACAAAAGCGTATCGCTCCACGCTCTCATAGAGTTTTTGACCCAACCCTTGGGATTGATAAGCACTATTTATGTGGAATTTGCACAGCTCTGCTTCTGTTTGATTGATAGGATTAAGCCCGCAGATCCCAATGAGCTTTTTATCCTTTCTCATTCCAAAAAATTCCCCGCCATGCTCGTGCAATTTTTGAACGAACCCGCTAATGCTGGGCAAAAGATCCAAGCGTTGGATAAACCCTAAAGGGTTATCAGCGATGCGCTCAGCATAAAATTCTTCTAATTCAGTAGGGTATTTTGGCGAAAAAACTTTGATGGTCATGATTAATTTTTTAAAACCCTTTTTGATTGTTCCACAAGCGGATATGGAGCCTATCGCTCAGCCTGAAACCATGCTCTATGGCTAGGGGGGCTAGGGTTTTGAGGTTTTTGTCTAGCTCCTTATTCGTTGTGCCTAAGGGCATTAAAAAGATTTCATTATTTTTTAAGGAGAGTCGTTTCAAAAGGTTTTGGATTTCTACGATGGATTGAATAGCGTTTTGACTCTCTAATACAAATTTAAAATGCGTGCTTTTAGCGTTATTTAAGATATTTTGCAAGGCTTTAAGATGGATCCGCTTGCTTTCTTTCTCTAAAGAAAAAGAGAGTTTGACGCTTAGGGTGAAATGCAATTCTTTTAAAATGGGGCTAAATTCAAAAAAAATAGAGCCATTACTCTCTACAAATAAAGGGATTTTTTTGCGATAAAAATGCTCTAAAACGCTGATTAAAATAGGGTTATTAAAATACAAGCTTGGCTCCCCGCCTGTAAGAATGAAATCAAAATTCTCATAATTAGGGGCTAAACCCTCTAATCGTTCAATCAAAGATTCAGGCTCATTGTAATAATCCCAAGTTTCTTTGAATTTAGGATGCACCGCATACAAACTGTCGCAACCTGTTAGAATTTCATCATGCAATAAGGTTTTACAATTAAAGCCCTTACATGAAAGGTTACACCCTCCTAAGCGTAAAAAAAGACTGGGCTTGCCTATCCTTTTTCCTTCACCTTGTAAGGAAAAAAAGCTCTCAACGACCGGGAGTTTCATGGGATCTGATGTAAGGGTTTAGCGTGGAAAAAGCATTGCTTTTCATCGCTGATGATTTTATTGAAAAAATCCTTATCTTGCCACAAATTTTGAATGCCCTGCGAGAAAGAGACGCAATTTTGATGCACTAAAGATTTAAAGTGTGGGTTTTCTAAATCTTTTAAAAAGCTTTCCGCATAGCCGTTTTTAGTCTCATGCACGCGCACGCTAGAGACTCTTAACTCCCCTTCGTTATTAGAAAAAACGCTTTTTTGTAAAATCCTTGTCAGGTAGTATAAAAACATGAGAGCGTAACTCTCCGCGCTCAAATTAAACGAGCATTTCACATAACGAACGCAATGATTTTCTATAAAACGCTGGAACTCATCGCTTTCTTTGTCCCAAAAATGATGGGCATGATCAAACGACTCAATGAAAACTTGCATCTCTTGTTGCATCAGCCCAAAATCTAACGCCATGTTCGCGCTGTCTAAGCGGTTGGTTTCAATAAAGACTTCCACTTCATAATTATGCCCATGGATATTTTGAGCGCATTTTAAAGAAGAGCAATTGCGCACCACATGGCTAGCGCAAAATTTATACAATCGTCTGATAACCATTGCTCATTGCCTATAACATGGCTGATAGAGAGGCAGTCTTAAATTATAGTAGTAGCGTTCAGGGCGGTTAAAATCAATGCGCTTGATCGTGCTTTTAATCAAATCCCTATAAAGCATTTGATAGCCGCAAGTCCTCCCGCTCACGCTCCCATCTACATATAAAACCCGTTTTTGCAGCACCACATCATACCAATCCAAAATGAAATGCGAATTAGCGCTCATTAAAATTTGCTCGCTAAAGCCATTGATAGCGTAGTAATCGGTAGGGGTTTGAGAGCAATAAAACTGCCCCCCAAGAAAATAACAAGGTTTATTGACTTGATCGATCAGTTGGTAATTGTATTGGTAAAACGGCACGGCTGAGATGTTACGGACAATGCGCGCATAGATCACATTTTTGGCTTTATCTAGCGGGAATTCCGCTTGCGTGAAGACATTGTAAAAGCCTAATTTTTGCAATTCATAAACAATCACATTGATATAATAAGAAGTCATCGCATCGCTTCTGTCATAAGCCACCACGATAGTGGAATTATAGTTGAACAAATAATCCCCTGTAACTTCTGAATAATACCCCATGCGCAAGCGGTGCTGACACGCACTAAAGAAGAATAGAACCCCAACAATTAGCCCTAAAAAAGCCAAGCGGTGATTTTTACTCACTTTAACATTCCCTCATGCCAAGATTCCAAGCTTTTCAAATCATCATAACTGGTCAAGTCTAAATTTAAAGGCGTGATAGAAACATGGTTTGAAGCGATAGCGTCAAAATCAGAGAGCCTGTCTTCATTTTCGCGCTTTTGCCATTCTAAAGGGTGTAGCCCTAGCCAAAAATAGCTTTCATTCTTGGGGTCTGTTCGTTTGTGCACTTCTTTTTTATACAACCGGTAGCCTTTAGGGGTGATGCGTTCGCCCTTATATTCTTGTAAGGAGCAATTAGGGACATTCACATTCAGGAGTTTGCGCCCTTTTAAAGGGTAGCCGTTTTTGAAAATGTTTTGGACTAAATCCTGGATGATCTTTTGAGCCAGATCAAAACTTAGGGGAGCGTTTTTATTTTTAGGAGAAAGGATTTGAGAAATCGCAATGGAAGGCACGCCCTGAATAGTGCCTTCAATCGCTCCGGCCACCGTTCCAGAATAAATCGTGTCTTCGCCCATGTTAGATCCAAGATTGATCCCTGAAATCACTAAATCAAAACAAACATGTTTAAAAAGCTCATTGATCGCCAGATACACGCAATCGCTTGGCGTGCCATCATCAATCCTATAATGCCTGCCTTCTTTGCCCTTAATTTTCTCCGCTCTTAAAGGTGCGGTGATCGTGATGCATTGCGAGCATGCGCTTTTTTCATGCTTGGGGGCGACCACATAGATTTCTGCCATTTCTTCTAAAGCCTGTTCTAAAGCTTTAATGCCTTTTGCATGGTAGCCATCATCATTAGTGAGTAAAATTTTTTTCATGTCTTGCCTTTAAATAGAGTGTTCAATAACGCGTTTAAATTTTCTTGCAATAAAGGATAAGCGGGTTTTAATAGGTCTAAATCGTTTAAAACCTCTGTTTTTAAAGTTTGAGCGTAACCGCTTGCCTTCTCTAGCCCCAATAAATTCACAAAGCTGTTTTTAGCGCCGTCTAAATGCGTGGTTTTACCGCTTTCTTCTTCATCTTGTGTAACGTCTATAATATCGTCTAACACTTGAAAACAAAGACCCGTTTTTAACCCAAAAGCCTGAAGCCATTTAAAAAGCTCTTCATCTTTAATACCGCTCGCAACAAGCCCCATCATCAAGCTTGCACTAATCAATTTAGCGGTTTTATGCTCGTGTAAGAAAGTGAGCTGTTCTAAATTTAAGGGCGTGTTTTCAAAATAGCAATCCAAAGCCTGCCCTAAGATCATGCCTTTAATCCCCCCATTAACGCTTAAGATTTTGATCAATTCCACAATAATATGGCTTTCTAATAAAGAATTTGAAAGCAATTCAAAAGAGTAAGTGTTGAGCGCATCGCCGATTAAAACGGCTGTGGTTTCATCGTATTTGGCGTGTAAAGTGGGGTGGTTTCTCCTTAAAGCGGCATTATCCATGCATGGCAAATCGTCATGAATGAGCGAATAAGTGTGCAAGCATTCAATGCTTAAAGCGATTTTAAAATATTCTGTTTGTTGGTTAAAATAATCCTTTTGACCCACTAACGCACAAAGCACGGCTAAAAAAAGCTTAGGGCGGAACCTTTTACCCCCATTAAGCACCATTTCAAAAAAGGCTTTTTCCAAATGAGGGTGGAAGCTTTCAAGGTGTAAATGATGGCGGTTTAAAAAGCTTTCAAAACGCTCGCACTCATTATAGTAAAAGGATAAATTAGGGCTATTCATGCCTAGAATTATAACCTAAGATTTTAAGAGTTGCATAAATTCAGCTCTGGTTTTAGGGTCTTTTTTAAAGAGGCCTCTTAGAACGCTTGTTTTAATGATCGCATTTTGCTTTTGCACCCCCTGCATGCTCATGCACAAATGCTTGGCTTCACAAACCACAATCACGCCCCTTGGCTCTATGATTTCATCAAAGGTTTCTGCAATTTGAGTGGTCAGCCTTTCTTGGATTTGCAAGCGTTTGCTATAAATTTCAATGAGTTTAGCGATCGCGCTAATGCCTACAATCTTTTCCTTAGGAATGTATCCTAAACTGATATTCCCCAAAAAAGGGAGCAAATGGTGTTCGCAAGTGGAGTAAAATTCAATGTTTTGAGCCACTATCATTTCATCGCAAACGCCTTGAAAATACGCGCTTTTTAAAGCCACTCTAGGATCTTCTTTATAGCCTTTATACAAGAATTTCCATAATTCTTGAACCCTTTTAGGCGTCTCTTTCAAGCCTTCTCTGTTCTTGTCTTCGCCGATGTTTTCAAAAAATTGGTTGAAAAAATTTTCCATTTAAATGACGCACCTTGATAAAGATTGGATACGATTTTTAATGCTAGGGTGGGTGCTAAACATTTCAGCACTAAAAAGATAAGCCGCCGATCGGGTGCTATTTCTATCTGTATCTTTATAATCGTTTTCTTTATAATCGTCAGAAATTTTTTGTAAAGCTCTAATCATGGGCTTATTGTCATGCATTAAAAACGCCGCCCCGCTATCGGCCATGTATTCTCGTGTGCGGCTCAAATACATTTGCAAAATAAGCGTTAAAAAAGGCAAAACGATCTGTAAGAGTAATAAAATCATTCGGGCTAAATTCGCCCCACTATTCTTGCGGTTCCCCATGAAAAAATACACGCTAAAATTAGCCACTAACAGCATGATATTGCTTAAAATCCCCACGCACATGGTCAAGCGAATGTCGTTGTGCCTGATATGGCTGAGCTCATGAGCGATCACGGCTTTTAATTCATCTCTATCCAACCTTTCTATTAAAGCGCTTGTAAGAGCGATAAGGGAGTTAGATTCATTCCACCCGCTCGCAAAAGCGTTCATGTAAGGGGCGTTAATGATATAAAGTTTAGGTTCAAAATGAAGCTTAGCCTCTTCTAAAAGCTCTAACAAAAGGCGATGGATTTGATTTTCTTTAGAGCTTAAAACCTTACTTTTATCAATAAGCTTGTATTCATCACCGCTTAACATGATAGAGCTGAAATTTTGGATACAAACAACAATAATGACAAAAGCCGCTAAAAACATGATAATGGTAATTGTAGGAAAAATTTGAAAAGTCATGAGTTTAAAAAGAGCTATTCTTAAATCATTAGCATTAATTCTAATAACATCCACCAACAACCCAATAAAAGCAAAAATCACGCAATAAGTGGTTAAAACCGCGTTCGTTTTGAGTCTGTTTTGCGCGATAATTTTTTCAAAATTCGTCATTATTCTCTCCTTTCTCATGCTTGATTTCTTTGAGCAACGCGCTCGCATAACTCCCTTTAGGCAAGTAAAATCCTAATTCAAATTGCGCTTTTTCTTTTATATATTGAGAAGTTACATTTTCTGCAAACACCCAAAAAAACCGCCTAGATCCTAGCGTTTTAGCATGGCTACTTAAAAGGTTATTCTGGAATTCTTTTTCAATTTCTAAACTCAAATTTTTCGCATAAAGAGCTTTTTTGCCGTCTAGTAACCCCGTAGGCACAGCTTCTTTTTTCAAAAACCTTTCGCTCTCTTTTTCTAATTCTAAAGCATCAAAAAACTTCCCATAAGGGTAATGGCGCATCACATCGCCTTCTAAGATTTTAAAGGGGTGGGCTTGGTTTTTAAGGGCTTTTAGGGTGTTTGAATTGATACTTAAATTTTTTTGTTTAAAAAATTCTAAATTTTCTTTTAGGCTAAAAGCGCTAATGATTTTACTGATTTCTAATCGTTTGCTTAAAAGCGCGTTAAACAAATAACTTTGATAGCTTGAAATTAAAAAAGCGTTTAATTTTTGACGGGCGAATTTCGTTTGATTTTGTAAGATTTTTAAACCCTCTTGGTGGTTGTCATTGAACTTCCCGAAGCGTTGCGATCCAAAATAATTAGGCATGCCAAACTGTGCGATTTGTTCTAAAACCTGCTCCGTTTTTTGAGCGTTTAGGGGAGTCATTTTTTTAAAACGCATAAAAAAGCGATTCCCTTTCAAATGCCCTAATTTGATTTTATTATGATGGTAATTCAAAGACAGGATTTTAAGGTTTCTTTCTTGAAAGTTGCTCGTATTTTTTTCTAATAAAGGGGCGTATTTTTTAGGGAGTGAGATGAATTGAGTCGTCAGCGCGTTTTTATCTTTCAAGCCCGCATAACCCAATTCAGCGATTTTTACCCCTAAAATTTGAGAAAAAATTTGAAGCATTTCTAAAGTGCTTAAACCGCTTTTCCTCACTTGAATAACGGCATGTTCGCCTGTGTTACTGAATTCATACAAAGGCACTTCATGCACGCAAAAATCCCTAGCGCTAGAATTGAAATGAAAATCAATGCTCGCATGGTTATAAGCATGCAATAGGGGCATAAAATGTAAATTCATGCTTTGATCCTTGAATTAAACGCCCTTGAGAGCGAAACTGAGTCAATGTTTTCAAAATTCACTCCAGTAGGCACGCCTTGAGCGATTTTAGTGAAAGTGAGATGGAAATGCTGTAATTTATCTTCAATATAAAGCATTAAAGAATCATTAGCCAAAGTGGGAGGGAAAGCAAAAATGATTTCTTTAATGTTTTCTTCAATCAGGCGTTTTTCTAGGGCGTTAAAATCCACTTCTTCTATAGAATTTAACACGTAATAGCGCCCTAAAAAATCCTTTAAATCTTCTAAAATAAACACATCTCTTGGGTGTAAAACCATGCAAAGCTGAGAATTTTGTCGGCTCTCATCAGAGCAAATCTCACAAACCTCACTCTCACTGAGCGCGTTACAAGATGCGCATGTTTTAAGGTTTTCTAGGGCATTCTCTAAAGCGTGCGTGATTTTGAGCGCCAGATAGGGGTTTTCTAAACCCAAATGATACGCCATTTTAAAGGCGGACTTTTTACCCACATTGGGGATTTTTTCTAAACAATCCACTAAATTTAAAAAGTGATTCAAGCTGTTTTTATAAGTATTCATTTTGTTAGTATATCAAACTTAACTTGACTTGAAAGCCACTAAAAGGGCTTTTATTGTTTTTTAAAAGAGGGTTTAATATGAAAAAGTGCTCATCAAGCGTTTAAATAAAAACGCTATCATGCGTTATCTCAATTTTAAGGAATAAATATGCCGCTTATCAATATCAAACTTGTGCCAGAAAATGGAGGGCCAACAAACGAGCAAAAACAGCAATTGATTGAAGAGGTTTCAGATTTGATGGTTAAGGTGTTAAACAAAAACAAGGCTTCTGTTGTGGTCATTATAGATGAGGTGGATTCTAATAATTATGGTCTTGGGGGCGAGAGCGTCCATCATTTGAGGCAAAAAAACTAAAGAGTTTTTAAAATTCAAAGGTTGCGGTGTGCTAACATTTAAGGGGTGTCTGTTCCCATAACCCCCTAAAAACTATAAACATAACTCACATTAAACATGACAAGGCGTTTAAAAAACAAAGAAGTGTTCAACCCTTTGCCATGCGTTTCATAAAAAGAATTGACCGCTAAAGGGATTTTCAAGCCCATTTCAAATCCGTTATGCCTATTGACATTCACACGAACCCCAAAATTCAAAGGGATCTGGAAAAAACTCGTGTGCATTTTGGCCTGATAATTCGTCAAATAATTGTTGATAAAATCCGTTTGGCTCACCCACATGCTCAAACCACTCCCTACCCACGAACTCCCCGCTAAAGCAAAGCCCGCATAAAAACCCACGCTAGAATGTTTTTGTGAATTATCAATGAAATTATAAAGATAATCTATTCCAAGCCCATAGAGGTGGTTGTTCATTTTGCCTAAACCATCAAAGCCGTTACCCACAAAACCAAAATTAGTGTAACCATAGTCATAGAACAAGTAATAGCGCAACCCTTGATTTTTTTTCTTGGTGAAGAAATGCTTATAACCTACGCTCAAAGCTACCCCATACATGCTTGAAATGTTTTTAGAATAAGAGTTGGGATCCAGCGCGTTTAGGGAATTTGAAATTGCAGCGGTTTGAGAAGATAAAGAAGAAAGCATGTTGTTTTGGGATTGGGTGAATTGCAATTCTAAATTTTTTAAGTTTTTTTCAAATTCTAAAGGGTTAGTGGTGGGTTCTTGTATTTTTTCTAACGCTTGGACTAATTGGGGGTTAGATGAAACGCCACCGCTAAT
Source organism: Helicobacter pylori FD535 (assembly GCF_000296015.2). GTDB lineage: Bacteria > Campylobacterota > Campylobacteria > Campylobacterales > Helicobacteraceae > Helicobacter > Helicobacter pylori_CT. The sequence continues at coordinate 364 of NZ_AKHP02000020.1, read as the reverse complement.
CATCACTATTTTTCCAATATTTTCAAAGGTGGATTGGAGGTAGTATTTCTCGGCTTGGATTTCAGTGGGGGTTAATTTGGAGTTGTTTTTTAAAGCGTTGTTGATGTAGTTAAAGGTGTTTTGCATGCTGGTGATTTCATTTTTGACTTGATTGAGCTTATTAATTTTATTTTGAGCGTTAGAAATGGTTTTAATGCGTTCTTGATTCAAAAAGGGGTTGTTGTGTTGGATGGCATGACTGATAGAATATTCAAAACCCACGCTCGCATACGCCCCATTTTCTTCAGCAATACAAAAAGATAAAAATAAAGGTAGAAAGAATGATGAATGTAATAAGGCTTTTGGAAATTGCATGGTTGATCCT
>NZ_AKHP02000021.1:0-57838 GCF_000296015.2 Helicobacter pylori FD535 | reverse complement strand
GCCGTAACTATAACGGTCCTAAGGTAGCGAAATTCCTTGTCGGTTAAATACCGACCTGCATGAATGGCGTAACGAGATGGGAGCTGTCTCAACCAGAGATTCAGTGAAATTGTAGTGGAGGTGAAAATTCCTCCTACCCGCGGCAAGACGGAAAGACCCCGTGGACCTTTACTACAACTTAGCACTGCTAACGGGAATATCATGCGCAGGATAGGTGGGAGGCTTTGAAGTAAGGGCTTTGGCTCTTATGGAGCCATCCTTGAGATACCACCCTTGATGTTTCTGTTAGCTAACTGGCCTGTGTTATCCACAGGCAGGACAATGCTTGGTGGGTAGTTTGACTGGGGCGGTCGCCTCCTAAAAAGTAACGGAGGCTTGCAAAGGTTGGCTCATTGCGGTTGGAAATCGCAAGTTGAGTGTAATGGCACAAGCCAGCCTGACTGTAAGACATACAAGTCAAGCAGAGACGAAAGTCGGTCATAGTGATCCGGTGGTTCTGTGTGGAAGGGCCATCGCTCAAAGGATAAAAGGTACCCCGGGGATAACAGGCTGATCTCCCCCAAGAGCTCACATCGACGGGGAGGTTTGGCACCTCGATGTCGGCTCATCGCATCCTGGGGCTGGAGCAGGTCCCAAGGGTATGGCTGTTCGCCATTTAAAGCGGTACGCGAGCTGGGTTCAGAACGTCGTGAGACAGTTCGGTCCCTATCTGCCGTGGGCGTAGGAAAGTTGAGGAGAGCTGTCCCTAGTACGAGAGGACCGGGATGGATGTGTCACTGGTGCACCAGTTGTTCTGCCAAGAGCATCGCTGGGTAGCTACACACGGATGTGATAACTGCTGAAAGCATCTAAGCAGGAAGCCAACTCCAAGATAAACTTTCCCTGAAGCTCGCACAAAGACTATGTGCTTGATAGGGTAGATGTGTAAGTGCAGTAATGCGTTTAGCTGACTACTACTAATAGAGCGTTTGGCTTGTTTTTTGCTTTTTGTATAAGATAACGGCAATAGAGCATGGATAAGTTACCACTGCCTTACTGAGTGTAAGAGAGTTGGAGTTTTATAAAGACTTTTATATTATAAACTTTGATTAGAATGAGATACTCTCTCAATGGTTTAAGATTAAGGGCTATTAACGATCTTCTTTGTTAAAAAACAGCTCCCTATAAAGAGAAAGGGGAGTTAAGGGTAAATGCGCTTTATCTTTAGCTCCCTTTTCCTTGTGCCTTTAGAGAAGAGGAACTACCCAGTTAACCATTCCGAACCTGGAAGTCAAGCTCTTCATCGCTGATAATACTGCTCTTTTCAAGAGTGGGAATGTAGGTCGGTGCAGGGATAGGGAAATGTTTTTTAGTCTTGCTTTTTATCTTTTTTCATTATTGATTGTTTTATTGTTTTTAACTTTTTAGTTTTTTATACTCTAAACCGATGAAAGGTTGTTTGAAGTCTTCCCTACTCATAAAACTTACCAATTAACGTGCCTCTTCTCTGCCATGTTTTCAAACAAATCTTTTTTCCTGCATAGGCTCTGTGGTTTTAGGTTTGACTTTTTGATGGTTGTTTTTGCATGCTTGATTTTATTGGTGGTATTGTTTTTTATTTCTTTGCCTTAAGACAAACCATAGAGTCGGCTTGCTACCCCAAAATTCAGGCACTCTTAAGCTAAGTCTAAGTCTACTATACTCAAAAGCTTATAAAATCATCAAAAAGAGTGCTGAAATGAATGCTTTAATCAGATTGTGTTTTATTTTTTTGATTGGGTTTTTTAGTGCGAAAAATTATTTCTGTTATCGTAAAAAGATAATTGTTATAAGTATTATAAGGAGGTATTATGGCATTAGATTTCAGTAAATATTCTATGGAAGAACGATTTATTCCGGTATTTTTATTGTTAGATACGAGTGGTTCAATGAATGAGTCTTTGGGTAGTCATACACGCATTGGAGTGCTTAATCGTTGTGTTCAAAAAATGATAGAAACTTTAAAGCAAGAAGCTAAAAAAGAGTTATTTGCACACATCCTTTGATGGTATAAAAAACATTGACTTTGAGCCTTTAAACGCGAGTGGTGGCACTCCTTTAGAACAAGCATTTAAATTGGCTAAGGATCTTATTGAAGACAGAGAAACTTTCCCTACTAAATTCTATAAGCCTTATAGTATTTTAGTCTCGGATGGTGAGCCAAATAATGATGAGTGGCAAGAGCCTTTGTTTAACTTCCACCATGATGGAAGAAGCGCTAAAAGTGTGTGTTGGAGCATTTTTATTGGCGATAGAGAAGCCAACCTGCAAGTTAATAAGGATTTTGGCAAAGATGGCGTATTTTACGCAGATGATGTGGAAAAGTTAGTAGGGTTATTTGAAATCATGACCCAAACCATTAGCAAGGGTTCTGCTTCAATTAAAAAGTTGAACTGGATTCCAGATGAATGATTTAAAATCTTTACGCCATAAAAACGCTTTGTTTATGGATTTAAACGATGAAGTTGATAGATATTTTAAACTCTTTAAAGAGAAAGCATGAAGATCATTATAGATAATTCAGGATCTATGAATGAAAACGGGAAAAAAGAAGCCCTTCAATTATGGCTTTTAGCTTTTGAGCAATTGGCTGAAAATAAAAATATAGATATACAAAAGTGGGATTTAAAGGGTTTAAACGGGGAGTTTGAAGATGCTTTGTTGTTGAACGATGGGCATTTTACAGAAGAAATTCAAGTTAAATCCAGTGTGGCTTTTGGAGCGGATGCCAATAGGATCAAACTTAAAGAAATCTCTTCTAAAGTGTTTGATAGTGCTGAAATTTTTCAAGTATTGCAATTCATGAAGAAAGTGGATGATTAAGCAATGAGAGATTTTAAAGCGTTTGGGGCTTCTATTAGGGGAGCATACCATGCGTATGCTAGATTGCCTAATCAAGACGCTTTTTTAATCAGAAAAAATCAAAAGGGGTTATTGCTTGTTTTGTGCGATGGTTTAGGGAGTAAAAAAGATTCACAAATTGGGGCTAAAAAATTGTGCGAGAGCGTAGAAAAAGCCCTAAATACTATTGATATACAAGGTTGCAATTTAGCGTTATTGAATAAAGTTATTTTTAGTATTTGGGAGTGTCTGCTCTATCCTTTGGAAGTTCGTCATGCATTAAGCACTCTGCAACTGGTTTTTATTGGCAAAGAAAAGGCGTTTATAGGTAAAGTGGGTGATGGATTGTTAGCTGTTTTAGGAAAAGAACATAGATTATTAAGAGAGGATAAGCAAGATTTAGCGCATTTCACAACACCTTTTGATCGCAATACGCTTTTAACTTGGGAAGTTTTGGAGAGTAAAAAAATTGATGCGTTATTCTTATGCACGGATGGATTAGATGAAAGCTTAATAGATGCAAGACGCTTGGATTTTGTTAAGGACATAATCAGTGAATTTAAACATAAAAAAAGGCATCAAAAAAGTGCTACGCGCTCCTAAAGAATCATAAATTTTATGATGATACGAGTTTGATCATAGCGTATAGAAAGGATAGTTTATGGAGCTAGAAGAAATTGTTGATAGTGAGGGGAATATCCATAAGATTATAGAAGTTTTAGGAGAAGGCGGACAGGGTATAGTGTATCGCTGTTTGGATAAGGATGTGGTTATTAAGGTAGTATTGAGAGATGGGGATTTCATTAAAGACAGAGAATCTCTCAAACAATATGAAAAAAGCGTTTTAAATTTATCTTTTAAGCCGATAGAGAGTCATTTCCCTATGTCAATTCCACTGGTAACTTTGAGAGAAAAACAAGGCTATGTGATGAAAATGGCTGAGGGCTATAAACCACTAAAAACTTTTTTGAAGAAGCCTAGTATTTTAGAAAACGAAGAAAAAGATGGGATTTTCAAGATCAATAATGCCATTCAAGAACTTTGCAAAGATAACCATCATATGGCTTTAAGTTTAAGTTATTACTCACAAACACAAGGATTGAGATCACGATTAAAAATACTCACCCATTTAGCAAAGCTTCTATTCAGATTGCAAAGTAAGGGTTTGGTGTATGGGGACTTGAATTTAAACAATGTGTTTTATAAAGATAATTCAGCGTTTTTAATTGATGCGGATAATGTGCGTTATGAGAGCGAAAAAGCCTTATGCATTATTTTTTACGCCTAACTATGGGGCTTTAGAGATTAGCAAAACCTCTAAAAATAGCGATACAACCAATTGCAACACCATGCTTAGCGATACCTTTTCTTTTGCCATCATAGCTTATGAACTCCTAAATATGGTTCATCCTTTTGACGGGAATAGGGCAGATGGTGATATAGAAAATTTTATAGAATTGCCTTGGATTGAAGATAGTGAGGATAATAGCAATAGTTCTTGCGGCTTATTGCCTTATTTTTTAACAAGGGATTTAAAAAAATTATTAGCGCAATGCTTTGAAAAAGGCAAAAAAGATCCTTTGAAACGCCCTACTATGCCCTTATTGATAGAGAGCTTAGAAAAAGCTAGCTTACAAGTGTTAGAATGTGAAAATTGTTCAATGACTTATTATGATAGAGAACATGAGATTTGCCCTTATTGCGATGCTAAAAAACCTATCAGACTTGTAGCAACAAGTTATTACCAAAATAGCGAAGTTTTTTATTTTGCATCGAATTTTACAAACCCTATTTCTTTACCGATAACCTTATTTAAGGGGATTGAAGTGGTTAAAAGCGAACGGGAGTTTGCAGAGATTGCTGGTAATGTATTGATTTTTCATCATGACATACAACAAGAAAAGACTCTAGTCAATGATAAAAGATTGGATCACTATAGGATAGAAATAGATTTAGAAAAAGAATTGACTATTTCATACAATGATTTTTTAATTAAGGTTCAAAAATGCTGAGTTTTATCAAAGAAGATAGTGTCATCAAGGCTTATAATCTCAATACCACAAAACTAGAGCTAAAAGATAGAGAAAAATTGGGATTATTAAAGATTGAAAAAGATAAAATATATTTTCATTTAGATAAAGAGCGTTATTTGGAATTAGAGATCATAGGCAAAGCCAAAGAAAAAGAAATTAAAAACGCTTTTTGCAGTAACGCTTTTCTTGTGGCTCAAGTCCTAAATTTAAGCCAAAATTTAAGCCAAAACCAAGAAAGACAAGTTTTAGAATTGAAGTGCCATTTCTTCAAACGCCCTATAAAAATTCTTACTGAAGCGTTAAACATTAATTTCAAAGAAACAATCGTAAAAAAGTTACTAAAAGATATGGGCAAAGACAAAAACCTAAAAGATTTTAAAGAAACTTGTATTTTAAAAATGGCTGATTTTACTTATTTTGTGTGCGTATTGCCTTATGAATATGAGGATAAAGAGGATAAAGAGAATAGTGGAGAGGTTTTAAAAGAATATTTCAGCTTGTTAAATACCAAGGGGGAATTAAGCGTTAAGCACGCTTTGATAAATAATAGGCATTCTTATGAAGCGATAAGTTTAAAACCCATTAAACAAGAGCTAGTACCTGGTTTGTGTTTGTTTTTTCAAGGTTCATTAGAGTTTAATGATAAAACCACAAAAACCATGCGAACGAGCCTTTTAGACCAGATCCAGCAAGATAACAAATCTTATTTAAAAATTTGGGAACAATATCTCATTAAAAGCGCTCAAAAAAGTTTTAATGAGGCAAAAGAAGTGGGGGTTTTAGAGATTGAAAGCGTGGGTAAAGCAGGAGGGAATTTAAGAATTCGTTTTAAGTCAGCTTTAGACAAGAATAAAATGGAAATCTTAAAGAAAAAATCACAATTAGAAGAGGGGAGTGATTTAGGGGTTTTAGAGGAATTAGACCCACAAAATGAAGAAAGCTTAATCAATCTTATTTCTGGGCAAAAGAAACAAATTTCTAAAAACAACAGCCAATCAATAATGATTAAAGACATTAGTGGGGATGATTTTATCATAGATGACAATCCTTCCATAAAAGAGAGCGATGCTTTTCATTTAAATTATATGGGGGATCTAAATACGCTTAAAGAACAATGTAACGCATTAGATAAAACAAAAAAGGTTTGAGCGCCAATCCTAATTTAGGATTAATTTTAAACATTAAAGAGAATGAAAAAGATAGTGATAGCGATAATGATACTGCAGACACGATGGATGAAGCCTTAAAAGAGATTTTATCAAGTTATCAAACAAGAGCTTTAGGATTAACCAAAAGAGTTGAAAAGAAGATTTTTAAGAATGATCCCACAGAAAATCAAAAAAAAAGCCATAGAGATCGCTCTAAATACCCCTGATATTGCTATTATCCAAGGGTCTCCTGGAACGGGCAAAACCACTGTGATCAATGCCATTTGTGAGAGATTGTTTGAAGAATACCCTAAGGATAAAAATATCAAGGGGCAAATTTTACTGTGCGCTCAAGGGCATGATGCGACTAACAATGCACGTGAGCGCATCAAAGTAGGGAGATTGCCCACTTTTAAATTTGGTGCTAAAAAAAATGCTGAAGAAGAACAATACAAGCAAGATGAAAGATTGAATGAGCGATTGAGAGAGTTTGCTGAAATACTCATAGAAAGCGTGAGGAAAAAACTGCAAGAATTAGGGGATTATGAAAATATAGAAAAAATTTTGGATTTAGAAGAAGCTCTCAGGCACTACTATAGTTCGCCTATCAGCGAATTGGAATTTTTAAAAGAAATAGAAAAAAAATGCGATCTTTTTTAATCCTTCTATGCGTGAAAAGCTAAGCCAATTAAAAGCAAGGCAACAAAAACAAAAATGCCCGCCAAACCTATCCGTTATCTATGCTTTACGCGCCACACAAGAGGGGTTTGAAGATGATGGAGTTATGCGTAATTACGATCTTTTAGAAAGCCAGTTTAAAGAAAATCTTACCAAAGAAGACAGAGAGCTTTTGGAATCAGTTAAGCCAAATTTAGAAAAATTACAAGAGCTTAAAATGAGATTGTTAGAAAAGAATGCCCCTAAAAGAGAATATGAAATTCCTAAACCCAACGAAGAAGTAGTGTCCTTAGCTAATGACCTGCTAGAAATTCTTTCTTCTCAAAGCCCTAATGACAAACGCATCAGAGTTTTATTGGAATATCTGAGCGTTCTAGAAAGAACTCCATGGGATTTAGAGGGCTTGTTAAGGGATTATAATTTTGTCTTTTCTAGCACCACAGGGCAACACAATAAAGCATTAAAAAGAAAAGAAACCCCTGATTTTGATAGCGTGATTGTTGATGAAGCGGCCAAGGCTAACCCCTTAGAGCTGCTTATGGTGATGGCATTAGCCAAAGAGCGCATTATTTTGGTGGGCGATGACAGACAATTGCCGCATTATTTAGACGATGAGATAGGAAAAAAACTTGAAGATGAGAGTCAAGATGCGCAAGATGAGATAGAAAAAGCTCTAAAGGACAGCATGTTTAAGAAACTCAAAGAAAGAGCTCAAAAGTTAAAAGAGCTAGATGGTAAGGAGCGTTTTATTACCCTAAACATGCAATACAGAATGCATCTCTTGTTGGGGGAATTAGTGAGCGGTGTTTTTTATAAACCTCATGGTGAAAGTTTTGAATCGCCTTTAAAAGGAGAGCATTTAGAAGAAAATCATTTCAAACACAATCTGACAAATTTGCATAACAAGCCTTGCACCTGGATAGATGTCAAAAATCCTAAAGAAAAAAGGAATGCTGATGGTTCTTACTATAGGGAGAGTGAAATTACAGCAATTAAAAAATGCTTAGACCTTTTTATGAAAGATGAGCCAGATTTCACTTTTGGGGTGATTACTTTTTTTAGCGAGCAAAAAAGGCTATTAGAACAAGCTTTAAAAGGATACGCTAATTTGGAGATAGGCACGGTGGATAGCTTTCAAGGTAAGGAATTTGATGTTGTGTTTTTATCAAGCGTAAGAACTCACCATACTGAGGGTTTTGGGTTTTTAAAAGACTCTCTGCGTCTGTGTGTGGCCTTGAGTCGCCAAAAAAGAGCGCTCATTGTAGCAGGGGATAGAGAGAAATTTGAAACACCAGAAGCAAAAAATAAGGTCTCAGGCCTGTTTGAGTTTTTACAATTATGTAAAGAAAGGGGTAAAATTTTATGAAAATTATTAACTTTGAAAATCATTCTGTTTGCGATAAACATCTGTTGGTTCCTTGCAGAATTTATTGCGTAGAATTAGAAATTGGGCATAATGATTTAGGGTTAAATGCAATAGAAAAATGCACTTTAAAACTAAAAGAATTAGGGGTAAAAGATGAAGACTTAAAAGATTTTTTAGGGTTTGGGGGTGAGTTGGATCTGTTAAAGCCTATTTTAGAAAAGATTGAGACTAAAACGCTTGAAGAGTATAAAAAAATTCATGCACATTTTTACTACAATTTAATCAATCAAGAATTTTTGCATTTTGTGGATTTGGAGCGTGTCAGAGCTATAGATGGAAAAGAGTTAAAAAATAATATAGTGGAGTTTTTTTGCAGACTCTAGTTTTAAGGCAGAGAGCCTATACTATTCAAAAGAAAATAACAAGTCATTAAATGTGAATGAGATAATAATCCATAAAACGATAGAGACATCTATAAAATACCACAAGCAAGATACTTTACGCCATGTGAAAGTGGTGAGTTGGCATGTTTTAGGAGGAGTTTATTATTTGCATGCCAAAGCCTTTGATGATAGTAAAGAAATAAGAGTGGAATGCAAGAATCACCCTATTGAAAAGATGGCAGAAAAATTATTAGAAACTAATCCTATATGGTTTGAAAAATGGAAGAAAAAACAATACACCCAAACTGGCGAATCTAAGCCGTCAAAACGAATCAAAGTTTTTAAAAAACCTACGGCATTTGATGACAGATTGCATGCAATTGAACATAATTTAAAAAACCTATATAACAATCCAAAAAAGCTTGAAATTTGTGGGGCTTTGTATGATATTTATGAACAAATTTTTGATGAAACACCAAGCTTGAAAGGACACGCTTTAGAAACATACAAAGCAGAAGATTTGTCAAAGAAATTCATGCGTTTAGGTTTTGAACGGATTCCAAAGGGTTTAAACAACTCTAGATTAAACGCTTTATTGCGCTATGAGGAAAAAGTCATGCAAGCTTTGGCCAAAAAATACCCCAGTTTTTTACAAGATTTGCATGATATAAAAAAATACAGGAATAAAGACAAGCATGGCGAGAAATCACAAGATGGGTTTTCTTTAACGAGAGGGGACTTAGAAAAATACAGAGATGGAATTTATTTTCTAGTAGAAAATCTTTTAAAAAACCTTTTGATTAAAGAGAGAGAAAATGTTCAAGAAGAAAAACATTATAAGAAAAATGCAGAGATTGACGCCCAACTCCAGCTATCAAACTTAAACGCACCCAAATCTTTATTTGAATGTTTTGTGGGGGTTAATCTGGCCAAAGCCAAATATTATTCTAAAAAAGAAGAAAGAGAAAAAGAAAAGATGATTTTGAATTTTTGTAAGATATTTGAAATTATTCTTTAGAGAATGTAATTATTTATAGAACTCTTATCTGAGCTTCTTTTAAAAGGAAGTTTATGAAGTTTTTTAAAATCCCTAAACTGCACTTAAATTCTAAAGAGTGCCAAGAAATGTTTTTAGACAATGTTAAATTTTCCAAAAAGACACAACAATTTTATTTCAAAAACTATCCAAATGTTAATGTAGAAATCTTTAGAAAAGTTGTTGAAGATAGGTTTTATAGCACTTTATTTGGTGGGGTTGGGTCTAGAAGGCTTTACAGAGAGCTTTGTGAGCTTGCACTAAGTTCAAAAAGCAATAAAATTGCATTAAGTAGGCACTATTACACGCAAGTGCATCAGTGTGTAGATAGGTCTTTAAGAAACGCAATCAATGATTTGGAAGCTCAAGGGTTAATTGAAGCGGTAAAAAATAAGCCAGGCTATGTGTATATCTATTTAAAAGATTTCACAAAAAATAAGGAGTTTCAAGGGAGTAAATTCAATAAAAACACACTCCCTTCCCCCTTTTTTTTAAAAATTATTAACTTTTTACAAAAGAACACACAAAGGCTAAAAAGCGTGAAGTATAGAATTAATAGTCAAATTTGCGAGCTTAAAGAGATTGTTTTTAATAAATTCAGACAATTTAACGACTTACTTTTTAGTTTTAACCCTTTGAATGACACACAGACAATTTTTACGCTTAATTATAAAAGCTTGAGCAAAAAAGCGCTCCCTAGTAACAAATGCCCTTATCAAAAAGCTATTGTATTGAAAAATTTGCAAAGAGCTTTTAATAAATTGAGCGTTAAATCTAAAGATTTAAGAGGATGCGCATAAAGGCTTGATTATGGCTTATGTAAAGAACGCTATACACTTACCACTAGATGGCCTTTTAGAAAGAAATGGTTATAGATTGAACGCACAAAAAAGTACTAAAATTTGGAAAGTTTATAGTAATAGTAATGAAAAGCTTCTTGTAAAACAAAATGCTAATTTTCAATGGTTTTATTTAAACTGCGACAATAAGGCTGATAGCGGTAATATTATCAATTTTTGTAAGAACAGAAATTTAGATTTAATGGATTTTACGCAAGGTTTAATAGCAAACGATGATACCATAAAAGAAAATGTCTCTAAACTAATTAATAAAGAAGCAGATAAACTTAAAGAGCAACAAAAAATTATTGACAAATTCAACCAATTTGAACTTTATGATTTAACCAATTCCAAAATGTTAGAAAAAAGAAAGCTTAATGGTAATCTCTTTTTAGCCTATAACCACTCTTTAAAAAGAGACAAACATAATAACATGTGTGTGCCTAACTTCTTATATTCCAAAAATAGCCATTCTAATAAGATCATTTCTTACACTAGACGCTTGGAAAATCCTATGACTAGCTTAAATAATCAAGTATTAAATAGACCTATCAATGCTTTAAATAAGGGGGAAAAAGGTATAGAAATGCTTGCCCCTAAGGATTTAAAGCTGATTAAAAATATTGTTTTAAGTGAAAGCATTATTGATAGCATGAGTTATTTGCAATTAAGAAAGCTCAATGCTTATGAAAGTATTCTATTAAGCTGTAATGGGCAATTTAATGCTAATAAATTAGACGCTTTTTTAGAAAAATTATTGAGCGATATTGAGCAATCTAAAAGCAAAGAATACGCTGACTATATTAAAAAAGTTCAGAGCTTTGAATTGTATAAAGGCACTCAAACAAGAATTGAAAATAAAACAAATACCACTAGAGATAATTTAACTATCCATTTTTCAAGGGCTAAATATCCTAGTAGCACAGATTTTATACCAGCTAAAGATTGGGTTAATGAAAGTGTAAAAAGTTTAGATGAATTAGTTAAGGTGATTACAAACTACCATTATTCAAGCGCGATTTATAAGAATGGCTATAGAAATACCCATAACACCAAAGGCTTTTCTAACTTGCTTATTTTTGATATAGATAATGACAAAGATAAACCTAATATTAGCCTAGAAGAGACTAAAAATCTCTTTAAAAAACATGGAATAGAAACGCTCATTATCCCATCAAGAAACCATAATAAAGAAAAGCACGGACACATTGCTGAAAGATTTAGAATCATTATCCCTACACAACAAACTATAGGTCAAGATTTTAATTGCAACAATGATTTTAGCGCCTTTAACAATTTTTGTGCTAAGGCTTTGGGTATTTATGACTACATAGATAAAAAAGTTTCTGTGGATCAATCAAGGGCGTATTATAAAAGCCCCAATGATGCAACACCTATTATCTTAAAAGGACGCATTATGGATTTAACCCATTTAAAACAACGAGCAATGAGTAATTTATTTACACAGAACACACAAATTCAAACCACAGAGCCTGAGCCTGTGAATAAACCTGATTTGTCTTTAAATATTGTTTTAGCCTATGACAATGATAAAAATGGACAAATCTATACACAGATTAGTGAAGAAATCATTTATAAACATACAGAAAATATGCCTAATGTTTTTATCCCATATTCTAAGGATTGTAACGATGACTTAAAGTTAGCCAATTTAATCGGTAATGATCATATTAATAATGAAGTGATAAAAAACTTTTTAGAAAGAATAGAGAAACAATCTTTGTTTTTTGATGGTGAGAAAAAAGAAAAATTAGAAGCTCTTAAAAATGAGTGCTTAGCCTTATTAAAACCACAAGAACAAACAATCTCACAAAACAACACAAAAGAAAATGAAAAACCAATTCAAGGAGTAGATTATGAAATGTAAAAATTTCAAAGAAAAGGCTTTATATTTTATGCTGTTAGCTATGCCCAATTTATTGTTGGCAAATGGAAGTGGCGTGTGGCAGTCTAATGCATTACAAACAATCATCAATTTTACTAGCGGTCCTTTTATGAAAGCAATAGGTGCAATTATTGTGATTTGTGTTGGTATTTATGTAGTTAAAAACCTAGACAGGCTAGGAGAAATTGCGTGGAAATGTATAGGGATAATTTTAGCCACTATTGCTATTGCAAATGCTCAAACTATTGCCAATAAATTATTTGGAGTTGGGTGAATGATTTTAAATTATGTAGAGACCATCAATGTTAGAGAAATATCTAAAAAAGAGAAGTTTTTAAAGCTTAATATGAATAGTTGGATCATTTCTTTTTTGAGCGCTTCTTTCTTATTTGTGTGGTCTTTATTATATGGCGTGGTGCTATTGGTGGCATTAATAACAATGTTTTACATACTAGAATTTTTTGATGAAGATATTACAAACATTATTTTGGCAAACCTAACGCTAAAAAATGACACTAAAGAATATTATGCTTAAAGGGTTTTAAAAATGTTTCTTGGTTTAGAGGGTTTTAAAAAATTTATTTTCAATTTCTTAAGTTTTTGTATTCCTAGACAATATTCTTTAGTTCAAGAAAACAATATTAATGGGAAATTTGATGAAAAGTTTGTGTTAACGCATAAAGGAAACTTAGTAGGAGCAATATCTTTAAGTGGAATAACTTATTCAAATTTTGATAAAGAAGAGGTGGCTACACAATTTTTATACAGAACACAAGCTTTAAATGAATTGATAGATGGTGTTACGCTAAGAATTGTTGCTAAACGAAGAGATATAAAAACTCAAACTATTTACAACAAAGATGGCGTGAGTAAATACGCTAAAAAAATTGTTAATGCTTATGAAAAAAATAAAGAATTTTATATCACGACTTACTATTTAATTATTGAAACAAAAAGCGTCAATATAAAAGGGCTTTTAGAAAAGTGGAAAGCAAAAATGACTACTGATAAGTATGTAAATAATGATGAAGAGAAACCTTTAAAAGATAATCTTAAAAACTCAGAAGCACAAAAACAGGAAGTTTATAAAATAAAAAAGAATGCGGTAGAAAATAAAGAATTGCAAGATAAAGCAACTCTTTTAGCTGAGATTTTAAATAAGATGAGTTCCATACTAACAGACTTTGAGCCTAAATTTTTAAGTTCAGACGATCTATTGAATTTATACGCTGAATATTGCAATGGTCATTATTGTGATTTTAAATACAAACAAGGACGATTGAGCGATGGGAATATCCAATCTCATTTATATTTTAAAAAAGACCACTTCATACATGACTATAACGGAATAGAGACTTTTAAGCGTTTTATTGCTGTGAAAGCTTATGATGTGGATAATATCACTTCTTTGGCTTTATCTAATCTTTTGTGTGAAAAGTTTAACTTAGACATTTTGCTTACCGTAGAAGCTATGGATAAAGAAAGAGCTTTGTTTTTTATTAGAGAGCGTAAAAAACGCTCTAAAGATATTAGCTATCAAAATATAGAATATTTAGAGCAAATGGTTTCTACCGACAGAGCGCAAATACAAAAAGTTAGTTTATCAATTATGGTTTTTGCTAATTCTAAAAAAGAATTAGATAAAAAATCAATTATTGTATATAACACTTTGAAAAAAGAAGGCTTTTCAGCGGTCTTAGAAAGCATCAACATGCGTCCTATATTTTTTTCATTTTTTCCTGAAAGAAATTTTTTAAATTCACGCCTAAGACCTCAAACTAGCCAAAATATTGCTAGTTTGATTATGTTTGAAAAATATCAAGAAGGCTTTAAAGAAAATAGTTGGGGGGATTGTCCTATCAGCGTGTTTAAAAATCAAAATGGATCAGCCCACTTTTTCAATTTTCAAGCTAAGCAAGGTAGAGATAGAAACGACAATGTTGTAGGTCATACCATGATAATTGGTAGCACAGGAAGCGGTAAATCTACTTTTATTAGTTTTTTAATCGCCAATTTACTGACTAAATACGATATGAGCGTGGTAGCTCTTGACAGAATGAATGGTTTAGAGATTATGACTGACTTTTTTGAAGGTCAATACAATACTGCTAATACAGATGGTGGTTTTTATATCAACCCTTTCAGTTTAAAAGATACAGAAGAAAATAGGCAATTTCTGGCAAACTGGATTAAATTTATGCTCAATATTGATAGCGATAACCAACAAGATAATAAGGCTTCTCAGTCTATAGATAAGGTTATTGGAGATACTTATAATTACATTGGTGAACAAAAAAATCAAATAAACTTATTAGAAATTGCCAAAAATTTAGGCTCTAGCGAACAAGATTTTAATGAGATTTTAAAATCACAAGGGGAAAAAGTCTATTTTAAAAAATTTCAAGATTGTTTAGACTTTTCTAAAAGTCCTTTAAGCGTGATCAATATGGATGTTTTTGCTAATGATAAAAAACTTATGGGGCTAATTGCTATGTATTTGTTCCACAAATTGTTTTTTGAAGCAAAGGAACACAACAAACCTTTTTTCCTATTCATTGATGAAACTAAAGACTACATTATGCATCCTATAATGTTTACCTATATCGCTAACGCGCTCGCTCAAGCTAGAAAAATCAACGGAACACTTTGCATGGCGTTTCAAAAAATATCTCAAGTCAAAGAATTAGGTATTGATAAAGCAAAGAGTTTGATAGGAAACCTTTCTCAAGTGATTATCTACCCCACAAAAGATACTGATGAACTAATAGAATGCGGCATCCCATTAAGCGATAGCGAAATCAATTTCTTACACAACACGGATATGAGAGCCAGACAAGTGCTAGTAAAAAATATCGTTACAAACGCTTCAGCTTTTATTGAAATTGATTTAAAAAAAGATTTGCAAGAACTGCTTTATATTCTTGATAGCAATGCTGGTAATAGAAAAATTTTCAATGACCTTAAAAAAACAAACCAAGAAACTTATAAGGAAGAGTATTTAAAAACTAAAATGAAAAAAGAAAGCGAGAGTGTTCAATATGTATAAAAACTGCGTATTTATCATAGAAAGTCCCAATAAGATCGCTAAAATCAAAGAATTAACAGGAAGTTCATTTGTTTTTGCGACTGGTGGGCATTTTGTTGAGCTAGTCAATATTGAAGTGAGTAAAGAATTTAATCCTATTTTTGAAATCAAAAAAAGCACGGATAAGAAAAAGGATAAATCCATTCATATCAACTATATGATAAATCAATGTAAAAATAAAGTGGTCTATATTGCTACTGACCCTGATAGAGAGGGTTATGGTATAGGTTATAAATTTTATGAAAAAATCAAAAATATAGCTAAAACAATTTATCGCACTGAGTTTCATGAAATCACAAAAAGCGGTGTAGAAAAAGGCTTGAACAATGCTGTGCTATTTTCTCAAAGCAATCTCAATCTATATTATAGTTGGCTAGGTAGGATTGTAAGCGATCAATTTGTAGGCTTTACTTTGACGCCTTATTTGCGCAAAAACATTAAAAATTTTGAAGTGAGTGCTGGTAGGGTTCAAACTCCTGTTCTTTCCATTTTAGTAGAATTAGACAGAAAAATCCAAGCCTTTGAACAAAAGAATATTGATGAGAAATTAAGTTATAGCATAGAAGCTATTATTGATGTGTTAGGTTCTCAAATCTCTATTACTTTAGTAGAAGAAAATAAAAGGAAAGTGTTTGATACCAAAGAATTAGCCCAAAACTTTTTAAATGATTTAAAAAACAATCTTAACCCCTTAGCTTTTTTAGACTCAGTAGAGCAAAAAGATAAAGAAAAAGCTCCACCCAAACCTTTCACCACTTCTAATCTTTTAAAAGATGGGGTTAGAATTTTAGAAATGGGTGTTAAGCAAATCCAAGAACACGCCCAAAAACTTTTTGAAGCTGGATTGATTACTTATATTCGCACCGATAGTGAAGCGTTAAGCAAAGAATACTTGCAAGAGCATCAAGCGTTTTTTGAAAATATTTATCCTAGCGTGTATGAATACAGAGAATATAGGGCTGGTAAAAATTCACAAGCTGAAGCACATGAGGCTATAAGAATTACACACCCTCACTGCTATGAAGATCTTAAAAAAGTGTGCGAGAAACACAATATTACAGATATTGATGATTTAAAAGTCTATACGCTTATCTTTTTTAACACCATTTGTTCTCAAAGTAAAAACGCTATTTATGAAAACACAACTTTAAATTTTAAAGTAAAAACGCACAGCTTTAAATGCAGTTTTAGCAAACTCAAATCTAAAGGCTTTAAAGCGATTAAAGACTTAGAAGAAGAAAAGAAAGATGAAGAAGAGATTGAAAGCGATCTTGATTTTTCTAGCTTGCAATTAAAAACTCAAATGCCTATTTTAGATTTTAATATCAAAGAACTAAAAGCTAAAGCTCCTAGCCCTTATACTGAAAGCACTTTTATCGCAATGATGGAAACCTATGGCATAGGAAGACCTAGCACTTATATAAGCGTATTTGAGACCTTAAAAAACAAAAATTACATTACATTAGAGGGCAAAAATAGGAAGATCACGCCCACAGCTCTTGGTAAAAGCATTGTTGATTTCTTTTTGAATGATAACCAAATACAATGGATTGCTATTTCTAAAGTGGATGATAGTTTTACAAAAAAATTAGAAGAAATGTTAGATGTGATTATAAAAGATGGTAAAAGTGCTTATCTTGATTTAATGCAAAATATCCAAAAGAAATTAGGCATAGAAATTTCTAACTTATATAGAAATAATAGCAATAACAACATTTCTTCTACAAAAAAAGAAATGATACCTCCAACTGAAAAACAACTTAATTTTGTAGAAACTATAGAAAAAACTCTTCAAATAAAAGCTTCTGATATGACAAAAAAAGACAAGTTTGCGTGCATGAAGTTTATAGAAGAACATAGTAAAAAAATGCCCAAAAAGGATAATTGATGGTATTAAAACTTGTATCTATTTGCTATGCAGTCATTATTCTTATGGGTTGCTCCAATAAACAATATGAAATGTATAAAAGCCCTTGTGCGAACTTAGAAAATCCACAAAAAGGCTTTAAGGCATAAAATGGAAAAAGTTTGCATGAACGCATGGGAGTTGCCTAAGGTTTTAGAAGAAAGATTAAAAGAAAAATATGGCGATGATTGGGAAAAATATGTTAAGGCTAAAGCAATAAACGAAGAAGAGCTTGAAGAACAAGTCAAAGATAAAGCCAAAGAACAACAAAAGATACAAAGAGAAAAAACACTCAGTGGATTTTTAAAAAAAGTTGGTCTAAAAAAGCGTGATATGTTACAAAGCACTATGCTGTTTGATGGAGTCAAAGAAGCTGATGCGCTTTTTCAAGCAGAGCGTAAAATTGGCGATTGGATCTTTAGCAGTGCGGTATTCTTTTTTGCTTTAGCTCTTATAGAAGCCATTATTATATGCTTATTATTGCCCTTAAAAGAAAAAGTGCCTTATTTGGTAACCTTTTCAAACGCTACACAAAATTTTGCCATAGTCCAAAGAGCAGACAAGAGTATTCGTGCCAATCAAGCACTTATAAGACAATTGGTAGCATCTTATGTCAGTAATAGAGAAAATATTTCAAATATAAAAGAGCAAAACGAAATAGCCCACGAAACCATTAGATTGCAAAGTGCATTTGAAGTATGGGATTTTTTTGAAAAACTTGTTTCTTATGAACATAGCATTTACACTAATATCAATCTAACACGAAAAATTAACATTATCAATATCGCTTTAATTAGTAAAACCCAAGCCAATATTGAAATATCCGCACAACTTTTTAATAAAGAAAAGTTAGAAAGCGAAAAGCGTTATAGAATAATTATGACCTTTGAATTTGAACCTATTGAAATTGATACAAAATCTGTTCCCTTAAATCCTACAGGCTTTATTGTTACAGGTTATGATGTAACTGAAATTGCGATTTTAAAAGACTTGGATGAAAAAAATAAAGTCAAAGATGATGGTGTGAAATCTAGGATTATCCATACCGAGAAAAAAGACCCTCATATGAGCCAATATAAAGATGTTAAGGAACAATAATGAAAAAATTCACTCTATCGCTATTTTTGTATTGCACCTTACTTAGCGCTGAAGAAGATATTTTTAGAAACAATACGAATGAAACTGATCCTACAAGTTCTTTTGAACATGGCAAAGAAAACAACAATCTTATCCCAGCAAAATCTGATAGTTTAGAAAGTTTCAAAGAACAAGAAAACAAAGAAAAAGCCAAACAACTTATGGATTTAAAAGCCTTACAGAGCGTGTATTTTTCTAAAAATAGAAAATTGCAAGACAATAATTTCAATGTCTTATATGTGGCAGGTAACACCAACAAAGTCCGCTTACGCTATGCGATGACTACCACTTTTATTTTTGATAATGATCCTATTATCTATGTGAGCTTAGGCGATCCTAGCGGTTTTGAACTCACTTACCCTACTAATGATCATTACGATTTATCCAATATGCTAGTGATCAAACCCTTGCTTATAGGGGTGGATACAAACCTAACCGTAGTCGGAGCGAGCGGAACAATTTATACTTTTTACTTGTTTAGCACCACTTACACCAGCAAATTTCAAAGCTATTTTTCAGTGTTTGTCTCTAATAAAAGGGCTATCGGTAAGCTTAATATTTTATCTAAAAACGAGCTAGAAAAAAGAGAGCAAGAACAATTGGCTAAAACAGAAACAAATACAAACAGCTCCAATAAACAAGACAAACAAAAACTTGACTATAGAAAAATCAATTATGAGAGCAAGGAAATTGATGATGGCAAGTTTATAAGAATTGGAGATGAAGTCAATCACATTTTCATTGAAAAAGCTAAAATCAATCGTGGTTATTTGCAAAAACCCAAACACAAACGCACCTGGTGGAGTTTGTGGCTCTATAAAAAACCCAGTGATGACGCGCTTGATATAAAGGCACTAGATGTCTTTGATGATGGCAAATACACTTATTTTAGATATGACAGAGATCAAGCCTTTTCAAAATTTCCTTATACCTATAAGGTTGTAGATGGGTATGATAATCCTATCAATAGCCGTGTGGTAGGGAATTATATTATTGCTGAAGATGTTTCTAAAAAATGGACTTTAATGAGCGGTAAGGAATATGTGTGCGTAAGAAGAGATAAGCACAAATACCAAAAATCTAAGGACTTCATGCGTTTAAAAAGGCTTTTAGAGCAAGATGAAGCCATGAAAGCCAAACGAAACAACATTCACTTGATTGAAGACACTACGCCTCAACCTAAAAATGCCATTAGCGTAACGGAGTTGTTAGCTCAAATCAAAAACCAAACTCCAAATGAAAAATGCCGAGCCTTAAATGAAGAAGAAGTTAAGACTTTAGAAGAGGTTAAAAACATCATAAAAGCTCCCAAGCCTTTGCAAAAAGATTTGAAAAACAAGCTCAAAAAACACACAATCAAAACCCACTATTGCGTGCCTATCCCCTATATAGAAAGACCAAAAACCACTGATAATTTAGAGAAGAATAAAAAGGGGCTAAATAACACCCCCAAAACAACATCAAGCAAACCCTATTAAAAAGGTTAAAGAAAACAAGAAATGAAAAAACTTCTTTTACTTTTAGAGCATAAAATCATAAAAATTGGCTTAATTATTGTGATTGTATTAGCTGGTTTTTTTCTTTTTTACGAACAAGAAATCAAAGAAAAAGCTGTTAATGTTTCTCAAGGTAAATTCCCTACTTCATCTTATTTGTTTCAAGCTTACGAAGGCATTAAGAATAAAATAGATACTATCAATGAAGTGAAGCCAAACGATGAAACTAAAAGCGTTAATGAGAATATAGAAAAAACACAAAAAGATTTAGATGATTTTAATGTGCTAGTGCAAAAATTACCAAATTTGCCTAAGGATTTTAATAAAACGCTTATTAAACCACAAAGTCCATTCTTCAACTACAATACCGCTAATGAAGAAGAAAAAACCCGCCTTGTGATTTTAGCGTCTCGTATTAGCAGCCAAAAAGAAACGCAGCCTCCAACATCTATAAAAAATAGTGTTTCTAACACAAAATCCAAAGAAAAACAAGAACTTGAAAAAGAATACGGCTCTAGCGGTTTTAAAAATTTTAAAAGAAAAAATGTAGCGAGCAGTGAAAACAAACTTTTGAGAACGATTACAGCTGACAGAATGATCCCAGCCATTCTGATCACTCCTATTAGCAGTGAAATAGGGGGGAGTAAGATAGTCGCTCAGGTGGAGAGTGATATATACGCAACGATGGGTAGAGCGGTTTTAATCCCTAAAGGGAGTAGAGCCATAGGCTATTACAACTCCAATAACAAAATAGGAGAATACCGCTTAGAAATTGCTTGGAATAGGATAATCACGCCACAAGGAGTCAATATCATACTAAGCGATGCTAAGGGAGCTGATGTCAAGGGTTATAACGGCATGATAGGCACACTCCATAACAAATATTGGGAACGCTATGGCATTCCTTTATCCTTAAGCACCTTGTCAAACGGGCTACTCATAGGTCTTACTAGCGGTCTTACCGAAGCGATGAAAAACAAAAGGGGTGGTTTTAACCAAAACTATTTTGGAGATTACATGATGATGCAAATGACGAGGCAAACTGGTATCAGCCTAAATAACATTATCGCTCAAATCATGCGAGATCAAATAAGGATTAAGCCCATTATCACTATTAGAGAGGGAAGCCATATTTTTATTAGTCCTACTATGTGAGCAAAAATGTTGAAATCCAAAAAAAATTTGATGAGACTTATAGGTTGTGTGAACAAAAACAGCAAGAACTCAATAACTTATTAAAAGAACTAGAAAACTTAAGGAAACAATTATGAAAGAAAAACTAGACAAATTATTAAAATTAGAGCTTAATGAGTTAGATAAACTGGATTTAGAAAAAGAGTTATCTAATCTAAAACTCACAAGCCATAAAATTTACCAAGAATACTTACTAGAAAAACACGAAAATTGTGAAAAAAACCTGGAGATTAAAGCTAATAATAAAAGGCTTTCCAAAATACACCATCTCTATTCTTTAGCTAAAAAGATAGAAGATAAAAGAGAAAAAGAGCGCATTGAACTTCAAAAAAAAATGTTAAGGGATTTTGATAATCATCAAGGAGAGCCATAATGATTTCTAATCTTTTAAAAAGTTACCTTGATGACTTTATGCCTATTTTAAGCCAGCCTGATTTAAATGAAGTGGTTTTTAATAAAGAAAAAGAGTATTTCTTGCACCGCCCAAAGGAAAAAGTGAGGTGTTTTAATGAAAAATTTACTAATGATTATTTGTTAGTTTTTTGTGAGCAATTAGCCATTTTTAGAAACCAAAAATTCACTCTAAAAACGCCTAAGTTAAACACTTCTTTGCCTTACACACAAATTAGAATTAATGCATTACACCCTAGCATTATTGCTAGTTCTAATATTTCTATCAATATCAGAGTGCCTAGCAATTTCAAGTTTGAAATTAACGCCTTTAAATTAAGTGAGAAATGTCTGGCTAAAAACATTACCTATGATTTTTTACTTAGCTTAGTAAGTGCAGGTAAAAATATTTTAATAAGTGGTGGCACAGCTAGTGGCAAGACTAGCTTTGTTAATTCTTTGATTGAAAATATTCCCCAAAACGAAAGGGTGGTTACTATTGAAGATAGTCCTGAGTTAAAAATCAGTAACGAAGACCAAGTTAATATTTTAGTGGATAAAAGTGGGAGCGGATTTTTTACTTATGAAGATGGCTTAAATGCGGCCATGAGAATGTCTCCTGATAGATTATTATTAGGCGAAATTGACACGCATAATACTGCGTTATTTTTGCGTTTAGCGAATACTGGGCATAGCGGAATGATAAGCACCTTACACGCTAATAGTGTAGTAGATGCTTTTATAGCTATTTGTCAGAATATAAACCTGAATAAAGGCGGTAAGCCTACACCTAAAGAAACGCTTTTAGATTATTTTTGCACTGGTATGGACTATGTTATCCAAATCAAAAAAAAAGGTAACGATAGAATAATTGATGATGTTTTAAATGTTAAAAGCGAATTTAAAAAGGAGTTGATGTTATGAAAAATCCAAGACTTTATAGAAGATCTAAACAAAAAGAAGGCGCTAAAAGGATGGAATTTTTATTGGATGCTAGATGTGTCCAAATTTTAAATGATTTAAAAACGAGGCACAACAAGTCTTACACCAAAATTGTAGAAAATCTTATTTTAAATAGCCAAATTAGTTTCTACAAACAGCAAAAAATCACAAGTGCTTTAGGCAGTTTAGCGATGCTATATAGCTCATTGAATGCGACTTGTTCTAATTTTAACCAGATTGCTTACCATTTAAACAATGCGGCACTTTTAGGAGAAAATGTTATCCATTTTGGATTATTACAAGATATTGAAATGCAACTGAAAGCTTGGAGTGAAAAAACAAAAATTTTAAACCTAGCTATCAAAAAAAGCGCTTTCATCGTAGCGCATTGTTTAAAAGGGGATAAGAAAATTTTTAAAAGGATGAATTTATGACAAAAGAAACTGATATTGATTTAATCAGAAATTATTTAGAAAAAATGGCATCTATTATTAAAAATTCTCAAAGCATTATCAATGCTCCCCATTTTCTAAAAGATGAAAATCAAGCAAAAATATTACAAGAAAATCTAAAAGAAAATTTCACTCTTTTAATGGAATATGTTAGTGAAGTTTGGGTTAAAAGCGAAGAGGAGTTTGAAGAGTTTATGAAAGATGAGAGTTTTGAGAATGATTTTATGCATTTTATGAGTTTATTAGATAGTAAAATTAAAGTAGAATAAATGCAAATTTATAAGCCTTATTGCTATATCATTTCTATTTTAGCCATTCCTTTTATTTTTTTAGGTGTATCGCATTATTTCTTAGATTTTCCTAGTTTTTTAGCGAGTTATAACTACCTAAAAAAGATTGTTCTTAATCTACATCATTTTCCCCATTTTAAATTTGAGATTTATTTTTCATTCTTTTGTGCGTTATTACCGCTATTTTTGACAGCCTACTTATTTTTTAATGGGCGCAATATGGATAGTCATGGCAAGGCAGTTTGGGCTGAAATGAAAGATATTATTAAATATGAATATAGGATTTTTAATATTTTTAAAGGCTTGTTCTTAATTTTGTTTTTACCTCTAATGCTTGTTGTCTCTAGCTTTACGCTATTGCCTGTTTTTATAAGGTGTATATTTTATGAAGTTTATCAATTTGCTAAGAAAAGACCTAAGGTTTTCTTTACGATCTTATCCTTTTTAGTAGTGATTTGTGTCTTAATCTTTGTATTTAGGGGGTTTTTAAGCGTAAAACTAACGCTGTTTATGAAATATATAAAAGGATTATTTTAAATGAGAAAAAAATTTAAAACATTAAAAGATAAATTTAAGGATAAAGCCAGCAATTTATTCCACAAGCTTAATAGAATTCAAAAAGATTATTACACTAAAACTCTCCCTAAGGCTTGCAAAGATGTCTTTACGCTAGGTTCTTCTAAAAGTTATCCTATGACCTTAAATTTTAACAAAGGTTTTTGTGTGGGGCTATATAAAGGTTTAAATTCACTTAAGCCTACTTATTATGATGCTCCGCTTTCTACCTTAATTATCGCTCCTCCTGGAAGTGGTAAAACTGCAGCTGTGGCTGTGCCTAATCTTTTAAATGTGCCTAGCTCTTGTGTGGTGTTAGATATTAAAGGAGAGTTGTTTGATTTAACGGCTGGTTACAGACAACAAGTTCTAAAAAATAAAATTTTTGTATTTGATCCCTTGGGGAATAATAACACGCTTAAATTCAATCCGTTTGATAAACGCATTGTAGAAAAATTAGATTTTAACAGAAAGCGAAGGCTTGTAGATGAAGTGGGTAATACTATTTTTGCTGAAGATGGGGCAAATAAAGACCCTCATTGGACACAGCAAGCTAAAAATTTATTTGTCTTTTACGCTCTTTATGATTTGTGTGTGCATAACGCTAGTACCTTCTTTGAAATTGCAAGCACTCCTATAAAAAATTATGTCCCCTTAATCAATCCACAAAGCCGATTTTATACTGAATTATATGAATGTCAAAGTAGCGATAATGGTTTTGTTAAAGAAAATGGGCGTTATATGGCTAAAGTAGAAAATGGCGTTAAAAAAATGAAACCTAATGTCAATGTGGAATTGCTATGGTATAAACAAGTAGCCGAACAAGTCTATACTGACCCAGAAAATCCTAAAAATTATGATGGCTCTGTGAATCATTTAGAAAAAGACGATCAAGGCAATATTATAATGAAAGAGGGCATGCTAGATCCTATTATTAGAAACGAAGCGAACAAATGGGCGAAGGCGAATGATAAAGAGTTTGCGAGCATTAAATCAGTTTATAGCCGTTTTATGCAAGTCTTTACAAGCTATCAAGTTAAAAGCGCTACAGATAGCATGAGTTTTGAATATGAAGATTTAAGGGCTGATAATATTTCACTCTATATTAAAATCGCTCAAACAGATATTGACACACTCGCACCGCTTATCCGTATCCTTTTGGAAAGTATTGCTAAAAATCTTTTATTGAAAGAGAGTAAGAAATTTGAAGAAAGGGTTTATCTGTTTTTAGATGAATTTGTGCGTTTTGGTAAATTGCCTTTTTTATTAGAAATGCCCGCATTAAGTAGGAGCTATGGTGTGGTTTTAATTTTTATCACGCAATCCAACGCTCTTATTGAAAAATATTATGGCAGAGAAGATGCAAGAATTGTTAATAGCACCGTGGCTTACAAAGTAATTTTCAAAATGGATGATTTAGAATACGCTAAACAAGTGAGCGAAGAAGTCGGTAAGATGACTAGAAAAACACGAAGCCACTCTACAGAAAAAGGACAACTCATTACCGGAGGGACTTCTAGTATAGGTAAAGAGGCGTGGGACTTATTGAGCGTGCAAGATATTATGAATATTGATAAAGATGAAGTGATCATTTTAGTAAGCGGTCATAAGGCTAAACCCTTAAAATTAAAAGCGAATTATTATTTCAAAAACAAAGAATTACTCTCTCGTATTAACTGGGAAGTCAAGCCCAATGAAGAAGTGTTTTGATGAATTAAAAAAGTTTGCATGAGTGTTTTTTAATTGCTTTTTAAAAATCGCTTTCTACAACTTCTTATCCTTGTTGCTAAAAAAGAATACATCAATTTCTAACACAGATTTGCGTTAGATGATGAGTAAGATTTAATTTAATTATGAATAGGATTTATTGTGTTGCTTTGCATGGTTTCCTTTTAAGGTAGCATAAGATTAACATTTTTGCAGTGTCGCTTAGCGTAGCTTATTTTTAGAAATTAGCATGTTCTATTTTAAAGTTAGCGCAACTTAAATTAAAAATTAGCACGGATTGTTGTTGTGGATAAATTTTTTAGCGTTTGATCACTTTTTAAATAGCTCGCTATGAGTGTCTAGACGCAATAAAACAAGTTCGTTTTCTTGTTTTTTGATTTCATAAATCAATAACAAGTTTGGCTTAACATGGCATTCTCTCAGCCCTTTAAGATTGCCACTCAAGGCATGGTCGCAATATTTTTGTTGGAGTGGTTTTTGTTTTTTTAGGCAATCAACAATGCTTGCAACATCGCTTTCTGTAATACGCTAAGACTAAGATATGCTTATTAAAGTCTTTAAGAAAATCTTTCTTAGTTCTGACTTTAAGCATCATGCCTTTCTCTTTCTTGTTTTGCTATTTGCAAAAAATCATTGAAGTCTCCAAACGAAACATCCATTCTGGGTCATCTTTTGAGGCGATCGTATTTAACAAACTTGGTGTGGGTTCTTTTTCTTGAGAATGTTTTTGGGCTAAAACCTGTCTGATCATTCGTTCTTGCAATTCACACTCTTGGATTTTTTTTATCGCTTTATTTTTATCCCCTTCTGCCTTAAGCAATTGTTTTTCAATGGAGTTTAAGAAATTGTGCAGTTGTTTTTCATTGTATTGCGAGTAATCTGTAATAATATTTGACATATTGGACTCCTTTTTAATAAAAGATGGCTAGCACAACTTGTTTTCATTTTAGCATAACTTGTCATAACCTTTAGCGCTATTTGCAGCAAATTGAAAGTTTTAAAAATAAGTTTTTTTGATTAAGTTTGATTTAAGAATATCTTAAAAGCGCGTGTTTTAGCCACCTGTAAGGTCAAATTGACTTCAATTTTTACGGAATTGAAGTGTTATCCTGCACTTTAAAAAGGGGGAATAATAATGTAGAATAAGGGCTAAGAAAATTAAAACAAGCGAAAGTTTTTGGGATAATAAAATTACAATAAAATGGCGTTAGAAAAAAGTTATAGTAAAGACTTTGAAAGCGATGAGCTTTTTGATTATGAGATCATCAAGCCCAAAAAGACGCTTAAGATACAATACACTTATGCTAAACGCTATTATAAAGAAGTAGAAAAGTTTGCTAAAAATTCAACTCAACTGACACAAGAAGAATTCATGCGTTTAAGAGAGCCACAAAAACAAGTGGTTATCAAAAATATAGGCAATATGACACGCTTGCATTCAAAAAGGGCGATGGATTATATCGCTAAACATGGTGAGCTAGTGAGAGATGAATTTTTTAGTGGAGTTGATTATCATGATATAGCAGAGCAATGGAATGAGCAATTTGAAAAATTATTAGAAAATAATAGCCGTGTTAAAAATTGCGCTTTACATCTAGTGTTTAGCATTGATGAAAATTGTAATGAAAAAAATTTAAAAGCTCTGGAATTAAGCGTGTATCAAACACTCACTAACACGCTAGGTTATGATTATCCTTTTATAATGAAACTCCATACACACCAAAACAATCCGCATGTGCATGTGATTATCAACAAAACTAACAAAATTACCAATAAGCAACTACGCTTTAATTCTAAAGATAACTGTAAAGAGTTTTACCACACACTAAGAGAAACATTTAAAGATTATTTATTTGCTAACTCAAAAGGCGAATTGCAATATTCTAACACGCCTAATATTTATAAAGCGATTAAAGACATAGAAACAGAGTTAAATACGCTAGAAAAACAGGCTAGAAACAATAAGAGTTTTAGGCATGAAAACTATTTTTATAAAGTTTTGGGCAGTGCAACTTCTCAAATAGAAAGCTTGAAAAAAAGAGAAAATGCCCTATCTGACCATTTAGATAGTCTAAAAAGTTTATTAGAAAAAACACATTGGGAAAAAGAAAATTTCACGCCCCCAACAAATGAAAAAGAATTTAACCAACAACTTAAGGAAATAAAATGGTTAAATAAAGAATCTTTAACTCCTAAAAACACTTATAAAAAAACTCAAAAATTGGCTGTCTGTAAAAGCCCTTTAATAAAAGATTATCTTTATACCACCAAAAAACTTTTTGCCACACAGAGAAAGATTATAGCTTTAGAGAAAGATTATAAAGATTTAAAAATTTTGAAGGAAGAATTTAGCAAAGATTTAGAAGCTGATTTATCCCATTCAAAAAAACGCTTTGAGCTTTACACTAAACTAAAAAGCATGAGCAAAGTTTTTATAAGTAAAAGCATTGTTAAAAATTTAGAAAAAATTGCTTTAGATTTTAAAAGCGATAGACATAGTATTTCACAAAGAGCTTTTGAATTTTTTAGGTATATGAATTATCAAAATTTAAGCTTGACTGATAAAGGCAATATGTTTTTAGTGGCTAAGTTTTTTAAAGATAGTGCTTTACTTGTTAATATTGCTAGGTTTGAAATGAAAAAGATAGATGATAGTGTTAAAAATTCTAACCCACAAGACAATTTATTAGACAAACAAGTGTGGCTCAATCTTTTAGAGCATTTAAAAAGACTTGAAGAGAAAAATTATTGTTTTGCTAAGAAGCGGAAAGAATTCTTAGAAACTAGAGCTATGGAACTATCAAAAGATTTGAAATTTTTAACGCAAGCTAATGAAAATGATTTGCCCATTTATGAAAGAGGGCAAAAGGATAAAATCATTAAACGCTGTGAAAAATCGCTTAATTTTTTACAGAAAGAATTACAATGCTTTAAAACCTTATTAAAAAGTGCAAGTATAGCTTTAGAAAGCTTGCAAAATAACCATCAAATCACAGCCATTGCACAAGACATGCAAGAAAGCACAAACACGCTCAAAAAAATACCACTCAAAGATTTTAACAAAACCACTAATGAACCTACAAACCCTAACAATAACTATGAAATGGATTTTTAAAACCATCCATAAAATTAAGTAACTTTATTTAGCGTATTTTTTAACCAATTCTTCTAGAGTGAAGCCCAAGCTTTTGTTATCGTCTCTCAATTGCTCTTTTTGGCAAAGCAAAAAATTTTGCTCCACTTCTTCTTTAGTGTTAGAAGTGTCTAAAAGACAAGTTTTTAAGTCTTTCTGGTAATCTTGTATGAATTTGTCAAAGCGCTCTTTATTGTTATAGAGTTTGGCTTGCGATTGGGCGCAACTATCTTTAAGGTTAATAAACTCTTCTTTTTTATGTTCGTTACGCTCCATGCAAATATCTGTAGTAAAAGCGATTAAGGCATCTTTATTCTTTCTCAATAACCCCGCAGATTGAATAGCCATTTTGTTTGCATCAATAAAAGGGCTTTGCTTTTCTAATTTAGGGTTCATATCCAAAGCGATTTCTTTCAAGCTCTTATTGTCTAAATGCGTTCTTTGGCAATGGGTGGATTTTTTATAAGGTCTTGTATAAACGCCATTCATAAGAGCGGCTTTTTTTAATTTAGCATCAACTTTTTTAATGCAAAAAGAAATAGCTGATTTAACGCTCAATTCTTTAGAGCTAGAATAAGGGTCGCTAAATTTTTCATGCACTTCTTTTTGGCATAGTCTTTCCTTGTTAGCTAAATGGGACGCATTTTTAACGCATTCTTTGGTGAAGTAAGGGATAATGTATGGTTTATATTGCGCGTATTCTTTTTCAAACGCTTCTAATTGCGCGAGATTAATCAGTCTTTCTTGTCGGTCTCTTTGTTTTTCATAAGCGTTAGTTTTATCCATACATTGTTCTTTTAGTTCTGGGTTATGGAAGTCATAGCAGCTAAAACGGTGCTCTTGTTTTTGAATGATGGGCGTTAAAAGAGTGTTTAAATAGGCATCGTTTCTTTTGAAACACTTATCTTTTAAGCCTTTATTAGTGAAATCATCGCATTGATACTGATCAATCTTTTTAGTGATGATTGGTTCAATAAGCTCTTCTTGAGCCTTTAAACACTGATTTATCCCATCGTATTTTTTAGGGAAAGACCACATTTCTTTTTGGCAATCGTATTTTGGGTTATTTTTAGCCTTAGTCAAGTGGTCGTTTAAAATTTGCTTATCTAAAACCGCACACCCACTCACGCCTAATCCCATTAAACATGCTAAACTCAACGCTCTCAACTTTAAAAGTTTTGTTTTTTTCATTTAAGCTCCTTGGTATGAAAACACCATAAAATCACAACTTGCTCGCCTTATCTAAAAGCATTTGCTTCATTTCTTTTTTCTTGTGTTCTAAATAAAAAACAATAGCGTCTTGAACAAACACGCTTTTATTTTCTCTGAACGCTCCAAATTCATTCAAATACTCTTCTACGCTATTCATCACTTTCTCTGAAATATAGAGCGTGTGGGCTTTTTTCCTGTCTTCTTTTTCATGTTTGTTTGTTTCATGCTTGTTGGCATTCTCAAAGCGATTTTCTAAATCGCTCAGCCTGTCTTTTTTAGTGTTTTTAAATTCCATATTTATCCTTTAAAGTAGATTGTTTTTAATATCATAACACAATTAAGCGTTATTTAGAATTAAACTATAAATTCTACCATTTCATTTTTTGCCCCCTAAATACCCGATCAATTCATCATAGAATTGAGACCATTCGTTTTTAGCCTTATTGTCATTGTATTCCATCACACCCATGCCTTCACTCACTGAACGCTTATAAGCTATCCTTTCGCTTAATAGATTATCCATTAAAAACACGCTTTCATTAGCGTTATTTTGGTTGATAAAATCAATGAGAGCTTTTTTCTCTTTAAGAGTGGGGATAGTAGGGATGCGGTTCATAACAATACAAGCTTTTAAGTTTTCATTCAACGCTTGGATGTCTCTAATCCTTTCTAGCATGTCTAATAATACTGCTGTGTCTAGTTGGCTTGGCGTGGTGGGTATTAGCACCCAATCGCTCAATAGCATAGCCCTTTGGCTTTCTTTGGAATGTTCGCCCTTAGTGTCAATAAGGATGTATTCGTATTTATCCGTCATCTGTTTTAAGGTGTCTGTAATGTTTCCTGTGCGATTAAAGAGCGTGAAATTGGGCAAACTTGTTTCACTCCTAATATTATTGAACACTTCCAAACTCTTTTGGCTATCAGTGTCTAATGCGGCAATATCTTTCTTGTCTAGCAATAATTGAACGCACAAGTTCAAACACAAAGTGGATTTACCGCTCCCTCCTTTTTCATTGGCTATGGTGATTATCATCGCTTATTCCTTTATCATTTTGTTAAATATATTTTAAAGATAAATAGCTTAAAAGTATATAAAATAGAAAAACTTAATACTATGTTATTGTAAATAGTTATATTATCTATTAGTTCTTTTTGAAATGGTTAGTAGAATTTTATTAGTGGTGGTTTTTTAGGGTGTTTTTAAAAAGGGAAAAGTTTAGAAAAAAAGAATATTAAAAGGCGTTACGCCAAATTCAATAACATTATTTAAAAACATGTTATTGAAAGTATTAGTGAAACTCCATGTCATAATCATCATTAGCCGCTTTTTTCATTGGCCTATGTGCTTCTTGGTTGGCTTGTTCTATCTCTTCTGTTACACTCTCATTCTCTAAACTCGCTCTTTTTTCAGCGTTCATTTTCTCTAAAACTTCTTTAGATTTAGGGTTGAACACAGGCTTGTAATCTCTGTCTTTGCTCATTTTGGCTAAATCATCTATTAGAGTTTTATGATCCCATTTTAAAGCCTGCAAGTATTCTAGTCGTGGGTAAGGAGGTTTTTGCTCCACTAATCTTGTGTATTTAGCGATATTTTCTTGAGTGGTTTCAATGGAGTTTTCTAATTCCTTGATTTTTTCAGGGAGTTTAGTGATAGCGTTATCCAGTCTCTTTAAAAACCCATCAAATTTAATCTCACCGCAGAAATTATAAGAGCTAAACATGTTGGCAGTATCGTTTTTATAAACCATATTGCTAGGGCTATAGGCAATGTTTGGATTGTCTTTAGGGCTTAAACTAAACTCCACTTGATACTTAGTTTTATAAGCGTTCACCACAAAGCCCTTGTATTCTAAAAGCTTACAATCTCTTTCCTCATTGAAAAACAAGTCGTTCAAATTGCTTGCAAATTGCTTTTTAATAGCGTCTAGCTTTTCTTTATTTTGTTCAGCTATTTGCTTGTTTTGTTCTTTGAGTTTTTTGTGCGTTAATTCTTCACTCATAGAGGCGTTTTCTTTTAAAGGCTCTACTTCTTTAATTTTGATAAGCTCATAATCCTTACTCTCTTCATTTTTCAAATCATAGAGCTTGATCTCTGTATGAGTGGGGATCATTACAGAGCTTTGAAGCGTTTCTAAATCTTTCAATTCCCGTTTAAGATAGTCCAATTGAGAAGAGTTGTTTTTCAAATTCTCTTCATTGAAGTAATTTTCTTTATTGAAAGCTTTGTATTTTGCTTCTTCGTTTTTGATTTCAGCTCTCAATTTGATTTCTTCAATAATTAAGGGATTACCTGTCGCTTCTGCTTTCATCTCACTCGCATTAGAACTCCCCATATTAAAGTCTTCTAATTCATTCAAGCCCAATTTGTGCGCGTTTCTAAATTGCTCTATACCTTTAGATTTAGTCTCTATGATTTGCCACATACGGCTATCATAAGTTTTTTCAGTGGCGTAGCGATAGATTTTCATTCTAAAATTTTCAGGATCGTTTTGGTGCAAAATATTGCCTTGTCTTATCCCACGCCCCTCCATTTGCAACAATTCATCAGGCCTCCATGGGCAATCTAATTCATGTATAGCGACTAATCTTTCTTGCACATTAGTGCCTACGCCCATTTTAGCGGGACTGCCCAATAATACCCTGACTCTGCCACGATTGATCTTTTTAAACAAATCCTGCTTTTGCTCTTCGGTTTTAGCGTCATGGATGAAAGCGATTTCATTTTGTGGGATACCCATTTGGACTAAATGCCTTAAAACATCGCTATAAACATCAAACGAACAGCCTTTAGCTAGTTCTTCATCTAAATTGACGCTTTTAGCCTCTTTCTCTTTGAGTTCGTTCTCTAATTCTTTCTTGCTAGGAGCGATAAGATTGCCCTTTTCATCATAACTAGACAAGCTCTCTAATAGTTCTTGAGTTTCATCTAGGGGATTTTTGTTTTCTATTCCATGAGCGTTATCTAGCGCTTCTAAACTCACTTTTTGGCTATGGGTTTTGGGTGTGGATAGACCTATGAAACCAAGTTGTGTGCCTTTAGTGGCATGAGTTTCTAAATAATTCTCATAGATATTTTCTGCCATAGCATAGCTTTTAGAAAATTCTTTTTCTACTTTAGCGTTAGGGTCAATTAAGCGGTAATCCAAAGCCACTTTTCTAGCGTCTGTGGTGCAAGAAAGGATATTGTCTTGTCCTTTTTTGCTTTTCTTGCCCTCGCATTTTTGCATCCTATCAATGATAGATCCTTCATTATATTTGCCATTTTCTAAAGCCACGCCAATAAATTGAGCCACTTCTTCGCTTCTTTTCACCACCACATTGATAGGTTTATCCCCATACACTTTAGGCACAAAGTGGGGGTTATGCTTTAAAATGTCATCATTGGAGACAATATCCGCAAAAGCTCTATACATGGCGCTTAAGCCTTGCACATCGCTAAATTTAGAAAAGCGATTAACCATTTTATAACTTTGAGCGGAAGTGTCTAATTCAAAATCATTCACCACTTCCCCATAAGTCTTAGCCCAATCATCAAAGAATTCTAACCCTCTTTCTTTTAACACATCAGGGGTCAGGTAGCGTTGCAAGTGATACATTTCACTTAAGGAATTAGCTATAGGCGTGCCGGTTAAAAACATGATTTTCTTATCGTTTTGATGCAAGTAGCGCGTTTTAATAAACAAATCTCTAGCGCGATTAGAGCCTTGTTGGTTACCAAGCCCTGCAATTTTTTCCATAGAAGTTTCAAAGGCTAGATTTTTGAACAAGTGGGCTTCATCCACAACCAAATTGTCAATCCCCATTTGACTAATATCAATATGAGAGCCTTGTTTTTCTAAAATCGCATCGTATTTAGCATGGATTTTATCCAACTTGTTTTTAAAGGCTCTTTCATTGGGTTTTTTAGCTTCTCTAGGGTTATTTTTATAAGCTAATTCTTGCCTTTCAAAGTTTTTTTCGGCATTCACTAGCTCTTCTTCTTTCAATTCTTCTATGATTTCTCTAGGGTTAGACAATAATTCCAAATGGGTGTGCGCGATAATCACAGCGTCATAATTGTTGTTAGCGATTTGATTGAATAAAAGCTCTCTTTCTTTTTCATTGATATCCTTGCTATCAATAACTAACACATTAGCGTTAGGGTAAGCCTTATAAAATTCATCGCCCCATTGCTTGGTCAAATGGTTAGGCACGGCAATGAGGGTTTTATTCACTAATCCCATGCGTTTTTGTTCCATGCAACTGGCTATAGCGCACAAAGTCTTGCCTGCTCCAACCTGATGGTCTAAACACACCGCCCTGTCTTGGATCGTTCTAAAAATAGCGTTCTTTTGGTGGGGGCGCAAGCTGATGTGGTGGTTAAAGCCCTCTAGTTCTAATTGCGAGCCATCATAGGTTTTTAAAACGGAGTTATTGAAAGTGTCATTATAGATTTGCTCTAAATGGGTTCTTCTTGTATAATCCTTATAAACCCAGTCTTTAAAAGCTTCTTTCAATTCTTCTGCTTTTTGCCTAGCGAGATTGCTTTGCTCTTCATCAGCGATAAAGATTTCTTTTTTAGGGTCATTAGGATCAACTTGGGCGTATTTAACGCTCAAATCCTTGTTGTTTAAGACTTTATTTAAAAGACTTTCAAAAGGCACTTTATAAGAATGCGCTCTGTCTTTATGCCTGATACCATAAAGCTCGTTCAATTCATTGTTTCTGGAAAAAACTTCATAAGCACCGCTTAGGTGTTCTACTTTGATGTCTTCTTTGAGATTGCCTAGTTGGTAATCTGTCATTTTATCGCCGTATTGCTTTTCATAATGGTTAGCGCTCAATTCTATTAAAAACTCTTCTAAATACTGAGTGGGTATCCAAGGGCTGTTGATATTAGCCATGATTTCAGTGGCTTTCAAATCTTTAGGGATAATCAGCTCTAAATCTTTCACATTAGCCTCTAATCCTTCCACACCTTGATTGATGGCTTCTTTAACTTCTTTGAGTTTTCTTTTCACATTGCCGCTCAAATAATCGTTCGCTAAAATGTAGTCGCCATTATCCTTGTGGTCTTTATAAATCAGTTTTTGCTCTAAAAGTTCTTTAATCGTGGTTTCTAAGCTTTGGGTTGTGAAATGATCTCTAATGAAATGCAAGTCCAAACCCCCTTTTTGATTGATGCTTGCAATCAATGCCTCTTTAGTGTTAGTGATAATAAGTTCTTTTTTAGGGTTTAAAGTCCTTTCAAAAAAGATTTGAGCTTTTTTAGCTTGAGCTTGCCTTGGCTCTATGTTTTGTATTTTAGCGCTTCTAGGGGTGATTTCTTTTTCAAAGTCTTTTTCTAATCCTAAGACTTTAGTGCCATACAAATCTTGTTTGATGTCCTTGCGGTTTTTGTTTTCATTGAGATAGCCAAATTTCTTGACAAATCCATCATAAACAAGATTGAGCTTAGCTCTTTTACTTTCTAGCTCTAAATCAGAGCTTAAGGGGTTTAATTCCGCGCTCGTTAAATCATTCAAAGCGTCTTTAATTTTAAAATAGGCTTTTAGTCGTGAATCTTGGACTTTAGAGTTGGTTTTAGTGGGTTTTAAAAAGATGCCCCTTTCATTATTTTGCTCTAGCTGGCAATAAAGATTATCCCACTTGACTAACTCCCCCCTTTCTAAATTTTTGATAAGCTTTTGAACTTCTTCATAGCGTTTGTTATTGGCATCAATGATGAGAGCGTCTGTTTTAAGGGTAGTCTTATGGTATTGATAGACATCTTTAGGCAATTTTTCTATCGCTTGATTAAGAGCTTGGGATAAATTTAAGCTTTTATTCTCTAAAGCTTGCAACTCGTATTTGTAAATTTGTTCGCCATTTGTTTTAAAGCTATAGCGGGTTTTTTCCAAACTCAAATGCCCTAGAATGTTTTCAGGGTGGTTGATAAAGTATTCATTTAAGGTTTGTTCGTTGAGATTGATATTATTCTTTCCAACTTTATCAATGAAATCTTTGATGATCTCATAGTCTTGTTCTTTATAGCCAAAGTTAGCGGTGTCTATTTTTTCATACCAGCGTTGCAATTTTTCTTGTTTGAAACCAAAATGGCTTGCAATCGCATTGACAATCTTAAGTTGATCGCTAGGGATAAAACTATCAAAGCGGTTGTTTTGTAAGGCAAAAAGGGTGTCATCATCCAAGCCATTAATGATCTTGTCATAATAAGGCATAGCTTTAGTGAAGCTTTGATTGATTGCTTCATCAACGCCTTTTTTAAAAAACACAATGTCGCTAGTTACTTCAGCGCCTGCTGCTTTAAACACGCTATTAGGCAGTCTTATCGCTCCTAAAAAAGTGGCGTTTTGCGCAATATGTTCTCTCATTTTAGGGTTTTTAGCGTCCATAAACCA
Organism: Helicobacter pylori FD535; assembly: GCF_000296015.2. Classification (GTDB taxonomy): domain Bacteria; phylum Campylobacterota; class Campylobacteria; order Campylobacterales; family Helicobacteraceae; genus Helicobacter; species Helicobacter pylori_CT. Next base: position 21,690 of record NZ_AKHP02000021.1, on the reverse strand, counting down.
AGAACTCACCACAAACGCTCCTATGCCATCATCTTTCAATTCTTTGATAGCTTTCCCTAAAAAGTAATTATGAACGCTCTCGTTACTCAATTCTTTGTCATAAAAGCTATAGATTTTATGATTGCCATAAGGAGGATTGCCCACAAACGCATCGTAGTCTTGATAGAATGGGTGGTTTTCTAAAGCGGTGTTTTGGATGACTTGATTAGGGTAAAGGAATTGAGAAAGATTAGCGCTAATAGGATCTAATTCTGTGCCACTAAAGCGGTAATTCTTATCGCTTGGCGCATGAGCGATGAATTTGCCTGTGCCTAAACTGGGTTCAAAGATTTCTTTTTGATGGTTGTCGTTATTAAACCCTAAGTGATCTAAAGCCTGATAAATGCTATCAATAATTAATTTAGGGGTGTAGTAAGCGTCTCTTGCGCTCAAATAAGCTCTTCTGAATTCATCTTTGGTGAGTAAGGCTTTTAATTCTTTAAATTCTTCAGGGCGTTGATCCTTTTTAAAGTAGCTTTCTAACCCACCCCATCCGCTAAATTGCGCTAGGATTTCTTGCTCTTCTTGAGTGGCGTAATAACCGCCTTTTAAGAGCTCTTGTTTGGCTTGCAATTCTTTTAAAAGCTCAATGGCTTTAATGTTAGCCTTATAGCGGGTTTTAGCTCCCTTAATCAAAACTTCTTCGCTCGATTTAAAATCTATTTTAGGATTAAGGGGGATGGCTAGGGTGGTTGGTGTTTCTTGTTTTAGCGTGGTTGGTGCGTTTTCTTGCGTGTCTTGCTCTTGCGTGGTTTGTTCTTGAGCGTTATTCAACTCTACGCTATTGTCTGTTATTTTGCTCTCTTGTGTGGGATTTAATCCTACGCTATTAGAGATAGCGTTTAAATCAATGGCTTGACTATCCAGCGCATTGAATGCGTTTAGCGTTTCATTCGCTGTTTCAATGGATTTTTTAAGGCGATTTTCTAAAATCTCTAAGACTTTTTTAGGGCTGATTTTTAATTGGAATTTGTCATAAAAGATTTTAGTCGTAGGGTCTTTAAACAGTTGTGTCCCCACAATGCTATCTTTTAAAGGCTCGTTGTTTTGAATGGCTTCTAAGAGCCTAGCTCTAAAGTCAGGCTCACTCGCTATGGTATTGTTTCTAATAGCGTTAAGCAAGCTTTCTAAATGGTCTAAATTTGATAAAAGTCCTCTCTTTTGATCCCTGTTTTCTTCAAGGTCTCTAAGTCCATTTGGTGTGATGAGTCCTGCATGATGTAATCGGCTTTGAGCAAGTGGTAATACTGATTGATTTGAGCTTCCTTGAGCAATTCCATATCGCTCACTCCTTGCGCTCTCTTGATTTGCGCTTCCATTCTGTCTAGGGCTTCTGTCTCCATTTTCGTTTGCTCTATCACTGCTTTTATCAAGCTCATTATCGTTCTTTGATCTTTGGTTTTCATGGTCTGTGGGAAATAATGAGCCCATCTGTCCATGATCAAAAAGGCGTAAGCGTCCAGTCTGTCCTGGCTGTTCTCTAGAGAGAGAAAGCCCCAAATCTCTGGAGCTATTTTGTTGATGAGATGGAGATTGCGGTGTCTGTGGTATTCCTCTCTCATCGTTGGGATTATCCCCCTTTTCTTCGCTTCTTGTTCCATTTTCCATTCGGCTTGCTTGACTTGATGCTCTATTGCTATCTGCTCTTGCTGATACTCCATCTCCTCTAAATACATGTTCATGTATTCTATCTCGCTCTCTATGGGATTTTTCTGAAACTGCCTGTTGGTCGCTAGATCTATAAACTCCTCTTGTTCCTCCCTGCTCTCTAGGCTCAATAAATAAACTAGGGTCTTGGTGTGAAAATTCTTCATCACTCGATCGCTCCACTCCCTCTTGCTGTCCTCCATGTTCGCTTCTGCGGTGAATTTCTTGCGGAATTCCTGCTCTAATTCTATTCGGCTCATCTGCGCGATTTGTTCTTTCTTTGTCATTTGGTTCTCCTAAATTTTGTTGCTCTAATTCTAAATCAGCAACGCTTAAATTTAGATTATTATTATCATTATTTTGAATAATATTGTTACCAATAGAAGTATTAGCCTCTATTGTATTTTTAATAGTGTTATTGTTATTTGCGCTAGAATTTTGCTGCTCATTACTCCTCTCTTTAGCTTGAATGATTGCTTCATTCAAGCTTACCAATTCGTTATAACGCTCCTTATAAGCTTTTTCAAAATTGTTGATGTCTCTTAAAATTTCTTTGAAAGGCTTGATTTCTCTTTTATTCCCATCACCATTAACATAAACGCTTTCATAGTATTTTTGCAATTCAATTTTTGCTTGAGCGATTTCTTCCAAACTTAAAAGAGCGCTTCTTAAAGAATAATCTCTGTTTTCTTGTATAGCGTTTTGTTCTTCTTTAGTCCAGCCTAAAATAAAACCATTATTAAAGAAAAATTGCTTGATCTTGTTAGCGTTATCTGCGCTGAGATGGTTTTCTTTGAGTTTATTTTCATTGATAAGCCTATGCATTTTCCAAGCAAAAGATGCATAATCATCTTTATCTATCCAAGAATAATAATTTGTTGCTGAAAGCAATTGTTGCTCTAGGATTAAAGCATGCACTTCTTTAGCTAATTCAAATTCTAGTTTTTTAACTTCTTCATTGGCGTTAGTGTTCAATTTGGTATTTTCATTGTTTATTGATTCAAAAGGCAGTTTGTTATAGAGCTTAAAACACTCAGCGCTAGAAATACTAGGGATTATTTCTCTTATTAATTTACCATCTTTTGTTCTTTCTACTTCTTGGTAAATGTCTTTAAGATAGTCGTATTCTTTAGCGATTTCATTGCCATTTTCTAAGGTTTTCTTATGCGTTTCATTATGGTGGGTCAATTGGATTTCTAAACCTTGTTCTTTCAATTCTTCTAAGCTGTTTGTGTGGGTTAGAATTTCAATTTCTCTTGTGAAAAATTCTCTATTTCTTATGGTATCAATCAGATCGTATCTTTTAGTGATGCGCCTTTCAAACCCTTCCTTATTCGCTTCATAAACACGAGAACTTTCTTTTATCTCACCATTAGCAAAGAAATTGACATCTTCTTTGCTGTTATCCTTATATACTCGTTTTTCAAAGCTTAAATACTTTGCCCATTCAATAGGATCTCTAGAAATCATGCTTGCTTTATTGATTTGCGTTTTCACGACATAAGGGAGTGGCTCTTGTATTTCATTGGCCTTGTCTGATTCTTTAGTAGGATTGTTTGTTGCAATATCGCCATTATCTAAGATGCTAAACAAATTCGGTTGTGGGTTTTTAGCTTTCTTTTTTTGCATGTGTAGTCCTTTAGAGTGGATTTTTACTATTAGGACATAATTTCAGTAACTAAAACATACGGATTTTTAGAATAAAAATCTTTAAAAAACCCGTATTGTTTAGTTTTTAAAAATATGGTTATATTTAAAAAATTTTTATTTTTAGGGGTTTTATATGAACCAAAATACAGAGCAAGTATCACAAAACAAGGGATTAAATGAGTTTGAAAGAGCTAAGATTTATTACACAAAAAAAGTTGCAGACAATCTCTTGCATATAGCAAACCCAAGCAATAAAGCGGAAGCGCCTTATAAAAGTGATGCTAAATTAGAAAAGATGGGTATTAGTAAAAATGATTACAAACAAAGCATAGCTCAAAATAGCCGTAATTTTTGCGCTTACTCAGGCGCTCCTTATAACAATGTAAATGATTTTAACCTTGATTTAGAAAAGGCTATACATAACTATAATTCAAGCGCATGGATAGGTCTTAGTGATGCTGCAATTAAACTAGAGATAGGGAAACTTACCAATGAAGAACCACAAAAAGCTAATGAACTTAGAAACGCTTTAAGAGAAATTAAAAACAATGAGCCTTGCGTGGAAGTTATGTTCATCAAACACTCAAAAGATAAAATTCTAAGAAATAAAAACAACGAGATTATTTATGCAAAAAACAATCAAGGCGAATACATTCTAAATGCTAAGGGCGAAAAAATCCCCTTGTATGAAACTCAAGAAAAAACTAACTCAATGGGTGAGACTTATTTTGAAAGGGTGCAAGAAAAATGCGAACCTTATGTAAAAATTGAAAAGTTATATAATTTAGAAGCGTTTTCTAAATATTTAAGCGAACAACAAATGGATAATTTCGTTGAAAACCTAAAACCCCTTAATAACACTCATTTTGAGAAATCTACAAACGCCATGATAAGACTAGAACATGATAAAGATTATCCTATGGAAAAACGAGCCACTTCTAATCTTGTATTAAAAGATGTCAAAGATAGGATTTTAAACGATATAGATAAAAACAATGCTTTTAGTGATGAACAAAAAAGCACTTATAAAAACAATATTGATAAATTGTTTGAAACTATCAATGACTATTGCACGATTAAAAACGAAAAATACCAACAAATCTTTTTTGAAAATCAAAAACAAAACCAAACACAAAAGCAAGTAGATCAATACTCTACAATGGAGTTTTAAATGTTATTTGATAGTTTATTTTCCATCAATGAGCAACAAAAAGCAAAAGCTTGGAGTGATTTTTTTAAAGATCTAAAAAAAGATATGAAAGAAATTTACAATAAATTTGGAGGCAATGCAGAATGGACAACTTTTTTAACTAGGTTTTCTAATGATTTAAGTCGTGCGTCTAATTATGCAGAATTTGAAACTTTACAATCTATCTATTCTAAAGAGCTTGAAGAGTTACAACAAACAATCACGACAGACAAAACGCAACAGCAACTTTTAGAACAAGATAATATTGATTTTGAATTGCAAAGCGCTTTACAAAATGACTTAAAAGATTTAGAACATTTAAGTGATAATAAAGACAAAGACGATGAAGAACAAACCATTCAGAAGTCTTTTGAACAAGATTTAGAGGATTTGCAAAATGATAAGCTTAATTTGGAGATAAAAGAGTTTGTCAACAAACAAGACGATAAAAATCATCAAAATAAAGAACAATTAAACACAGAAACAAAGGAAAATATTAGGAAAAATTCTAAAAACTCTCATTTGATACCTATAACAAATTTAAAAAATTTTTTACACAATAGAAGAGAAAATTTTAAGGCTACACAACAAGATTTACCTAGTGAAAAACAAAAAAAATACTCTGATAAATTATTCAAAAAAGAGCTTTTAGAATACGCTAAACACAATATGAGTGCCAAAGAATTGCAAGTTTTAGCCATGCTGGTTAATAAAAAACCAAGCGCTATGAAGACAAAACACAAAGAATTTTTAAATGAAGTTTTAATGACCGCTCTAATCAATAATAAAAATTTAAAAGAAAATGACCCCATAAAACTTGCCCTAACTTACAATATTCAAAATTCAAAAGCTAATCAAACTCCTTATAGCATTTTTAACGATCAAAAAGAAAATCATATTCCCCCACTCAATGAAGAGCAACATAAAATCTTACAAAACGCTATTGCCAATAACGAAATAGATAAAAGAGCTTTGGGCGTTTGGAAGTTTAATGGCGAAAATCAAAATAATTTAACCCAAAATAATGCTAATGTTAATAATATGGTTAAAAATACTACTAGTGATAATCTAATTAAAGACAATAATATTAAACAAAATAACATTATTGAAAATGATAATGTAAAAAATAACAATGATTTGTCTTTTTTAGATGATGAACCTATTGATTTTAATCAAGGTAATCATTCTGTTGATTTTAATAGTAAAAAATCTGTAAAAAATAACACTGAGAAAAAGCCATTAAGTCCCAAACTACAAGCTTTTGAAAATAAATCAAAGCAAAACATACAAAACGCATTAACAAAATCTAAAGAATTAAAAAATAATCAAAGCTTAGCAAATGATGGCGTGTCTATACCTATGGAGATGAGTTTTTGAGAATAAACCCCAACAAAAGCTTTTTTAAACAATGTCAAATGGCGTGATTTACGCTTGATGATGCAAGTTGATCAAGCGTTTAAAGTTTTTAATGGAATTGAAATAAAGGAACAAAAACAAATGAAAACTTATTCATATAACCATTTTTTATTTTTCTGCTTTATTCTAGGAGCGTTTTTATTAGGTTTGCTTAGTCCAACTTATGCTTTGAGTGTTATCACCACTAAAGAAATTGACGCTAATTTGCTTAATGGAGCGATAGAAAGCAGGGTGGTGTTAGGCAAGAGAGTGTTTAAAGTAGAAGCTCATGGGTTTTATTTTAGAAACAATGCAACTAACAGCATAGATATAGAAATCACTAATCTTTTAAGAGACAATCAATCGTTTCCTTTGACTAACCCCGCTAAAACTAGTTTAAAAATGCCTCCTAACTCCAAGATTAAAAAATCCACTCTCCTTGTTTTAAAAGGCGAGAATGCTGAAGAAGTGGCTAAGATTTTAGGTATCAATAAAGAAGAATACCAAAAGCTAGAAAACACCGCTCAAACTAACGCTACCAATGACCCTATGTATGCTAACACGCCTTTTAATAACAACCTTAACAGCCCCAATGATAACGCTATCAATAGTAAAGATGGTGTGAATGGGAATAATGGCTATGGGATAAATGGCAACGATGGGATAAATGGAAGCAGTGGGAGTAATGGCGCAAATGGAAATAATTCAAATAATAATGCCGTGGGCAGTGGTATTGATACAGATGGCGTGTTAGGTGTGGATGGGGTGAATGGCTCTAACTCTTCAAGCGGTGGCTCTGTAGGGGGGTATGAGAATAATTTCACTAATCATGGCTCTACTAACAACAACACAAGAGGGTATGACAATTTTAATAATAATAGCTCAAGTGGTGGGGGGTTAGGGAATGGAGGGCTTTTCCCTATTCCTTTTGGCAATGGAGACACAAACAACTCCAATAATCCTACTAACACCACTAGCCCAACTAATGGCAGTAGTTCTAATAACGCCACTAATCCTAACCCGCAAGAAAACAATTACTCCAGCCAGTATTGTAAAGCGTCAGAGTTAAGCCCCAACAACACGATGAAACTAGATGTTATCGCTAAAGATGGTTCTTGTATTTCTATGAACGCTTTAAGAGATGACACTAAATGCGCTTATAGATACGATTTTGAAGCCGGTAAGGCTATCAAGCAAACGCAATACTACTATGTAGATAGGGAAAATAAAACGCAAAATATCGGTGGTTGTGTGGATTTACAAGGCGCTCAATACGCCATGCAACTTTACAAAGATGACAGCAAATGCGCTTTACAAACCACGAGCGATAAAGGTTATGGTATGGGGAAAACTCAGACCTTCCAAACTGAAATCGTGTTTCGTGGGATGGATAATCTAATCCATGTCGCTGTGCCTTGTAGCGATTATGCAAGGGTGCAAGACAGGATTGTTAGGTATGAAAAAAATGATAAAACCCAAACCTTAACGCCCATCGTGGATCAGTATTACAATTATCCTAACAATCCTAACAAACAACAGATTTTAAATCGTGGGATTGCTACCCAATTAAGCTCACAATATCAAGAATTTGCATGCGGTCAATGGGAATACAATGACGCTAAATTAGAAGCCAAAAGACCTACAATGTTAAAAAGCTATAACAAGCTTAATGGTGAATGGGTAGAAGTTACGCCTTGTAATTTTGAAGCAGGGATTAAAAGTGGTGCGGTTGTTAGTCCTTATGTAATGGGTGTGTCCAGCTCTAAAGTCTTAAGCGATACGACTACAAGCCATTATTTTAGGATAGAAAGAAAGAATTATGGTGAGAGAGAACAATGCCAAAAACCTTATGGAGTTAATCGTTGCCAACCGCAATATTTCCATACTAATCCTAGTATCACCGATTGGAGCGCCACTTACAAAACCACTACCACTCAAACCACTCAACCTTATTTACGCCCTGCCCAAGATAATAAAAACCCCACAACCTATAATCTTATCACCACTCAAACCACCATCAACAGGACTCAAAGCGTTTTAAAAAACGAATTGCATTTGAGTAATGATTATTTGAAGTATGTAGAAATCCATCAAGGCTATTACAAGGATAATGATCTTAAACAATCGCAAGGCTATATTGATTGGTCTAATTACTATCTCAATCAAAGTGAAGGCTTTTGCTCTCAATATAATATTTGGAGTGAAAAAACAAAAATTGGTAAGAATTGGTATCATTGGCATGATAATAAAATTTCTTGTGCTCAAAGACTGATTTATAGGCCTTTTCAAGGATAAGGTATGGAAGCGTTAAAGACTTTTTTAAAAAAATCCCTTATTCTGTTGTTGGTGATTGCTTTAAGCCACCTGAACGCTGTGGCTATGATTGTGGATAATCCTACGCAGAATATCTGGCAACAAGCAAAAGACGCTATAGACAAGTCTCGCTTTGTCCAACAGGTCAATCACTGGGCTGACCAAATCAAAAAATACCAAGATATGATAGAAAAAGCTCAATCAACCATTAACCAACTAAATAAAGTGAATGATATTTTACTGAAAACCAATCAGTTTATGAATGGTTCTATCTTAAATATCCCTAATCCTATGGGTTTAGTGGAAAATGCAACTCAAATTGCCAAGAATGTAAAGTCAAACGCTCTCGCTCTACAAGAAAGCGCCAAAAACTACAATCTAGCCGAAAAATTTTTATTACGAAATATTGCTAGCAAATGCCCTGAATTAGATATGAATAAAATTACCCCAAAAACAAAAGAGATTTTTTTCTCCGATAAGGGAAAAGAAAAGAGTGCTGCTAGACAAGCTTTAGAAAATTTAGCTAATGCGCTTGGAAATACACAAATTACAACCACTCAAGATATAACAACAAGTTTAAGTGGTAGGGTTTTAGCAGACTTTATTTGCAAAACAAAAGAGCAAGAACTTTTAGAGATAAAAAAGCAACAATACCTAGCTCAAGCACAAACTTGTCTAATATCAAAAAATTTTCAGTGCTATGGAGATTTTTTATCTCAATCAAAACAAATTGATTTAAAAATATTCAAAGAAGCTCAAGCTAGAACCTTTAAACTTTTTTCATCTTTACAGAACAGGGGTGCAAGTTTCACACAAGAGCTTTCCGTTAAAAATCCTATTTATGCAAAAGAAGGGTATTGCTCTAAACAAAATATTGATGGTAAGGATTATTGTTTTAGTAATACACTTGAAATTGAACGATTGATAAACACTTTTGAGAAAGACAATAGTTCGTATATAGAAAGGCTTAAAGGAGCAACAAATCAAGAAACTAAAGCAAAAGTCTATGCAGACTTTAAACAAAAATTTGAAATGTTAAACACGCAAATTCTACTTAATATTGCTAATAACCTAAATTTTATGAATCAAACCCTATCTCTTATGGCAAGTGCCTATTCAGACACTTATTATAAACAACAAAATATCATTATGCCATCATTTTTAAACCCTCCTGAAAGCGTTAAAAAAGAGTTTTTAGAAATAAATAAAAAAACAAGTCAAGCTTTTAGAGCAAATTTAAATAAATTTGGACTACCCACTTCACAATTGCCTGATGTTGAAAAATCTTTTATGATGACACAAGGTGGGAATATAGCAACAGAAAAGTTTGAACAAATGAAAAACAATATTACACAAGGATGGGATGAATAATGCCTTATTTGGTTTGGGGTGGTATTTCTCTTGCTATTGGTATTATTTCTTATTTCATACCAGCTGATAATCTCAATGTGGCTACTGATGGGCTTTATAGTAGTATTATAGGCGTATTTCAAAATTTCACCAATGAATTTAAAGACAAATACAACAATATTGCAAAAACAATCGCACCTGCTATGGTTTCTATAGGAACAATACTTATTTTTGCATATTCTGTAAAAAAATACAAAAATAATGAGTTTTTTGAAATCAAAACTTTCACACAATTTGCTTTTTTTCTTGCTCTTCTATCTTTAATGCACTTTGCTTTGAATAGTCCTAAAAAATTCCATTCATATGTAGAGTTTTTTGTAGAAGCGCCTGCAGTCATTCTCAATAACGCCATTGAAGAAACAACAAAAACTTTTTACCAAAAAGCTCAACAACAATCAAATCAATCCCAAAATAAAACAAATCAAAGTTTTATAAGTTTTAATGGGAATATACAAGGAATTATTAAAAACCAAACCAAGCAACTTTTTGCTTTTTATGAAAGCTTTAGAGAAAATAATGCAGGTTTTAGCAAACCATTTGTTTTCATTATGCAATCTCTATCTTTTGTGGCTATTGTGTTTTTCCAAATCCTACTTATATTTAAAACAATTTATCTTATTTGTATTATTTTTATAGAAAAAACTTTTTATTTGCTATGCTTTATTTTTATGACACCTTGTTTATTTTTTAAACAAACTCAAGGATTTTTCTTTTCTTACATTAAAAAAGTCTTTTCTCTAACCTTTTATGCGCCTCTTGTATTTTTGTTTGCCATGCTAAACTCTATTGGGTTAGAATTATTTAACCCTACTCAAAATATCATAGAAACTATCGGCATTATTATCATTTCAGCGATTACTTCAGCTTTAATTAGCAATATTCCAAATATTATCAATACCATTTTTGGCACACAAGGTGGCTCGGTTGATTTAGCTAACTTCTTAAAAGCTGGGTCGCAAAGTTTTTTAAGCTTTGCTAGTAATGTAGGTAGTGCAGTAAGCGGTGGCGTTAAAGGCGCTTCTGTAGGAACTGGCAATTTTCTTGTGAAAACAGAAGGTGCAATAGGCAATGCTGTAAATAACATTAAAAACAGAGCCTCTCAGCCTGAAAACATAAGAACTTCGGTTGGTTTTGTTAATGTTGGTTCTAAAGCAACGAGATAAACTGCAAAAAAACATCAAAAAACAACCTTTTAAAGAATTTTTGAATGAGGAATTAACCATCTTTCACCCACTCAACAAATTATCAAAAATGCTTGCTACTTGTTTATTATATTCTTGTGCGGTGTGAATGTAGATTTTTGTGGAGCTTAAGGACTGATGCCCCAATGCTCTTGAAGTCAAAACAATATCCCTACTCTTAGCATAGACTAAAGTGGCAAAACTATGCCTAAATAGGTGCAATCCTGTGCCATATTGTTTAAAATTTTCAATACCACTCAACATAAAAATCTTTAACACAAAATTACTGATTGAACAATGCTTTTGAGTATAGTTAGACAAAGACTTCTTAAATACAAAACGCCCATTAAAACTACTCAATCGTTTGCTATCACCCAACCACTCATCTAAAGATTTTTCTAGCATTTCTCGTTTAATGAACGCTTTTCGCTCTTTATTGTTTTTGCCTTTTATAAGCAAGATATAATGCTCTTTTTCTAAAACAATATTTCTCAATTCTAAATTAAAAACCTCAGATTTTCTCAAACCACCCAAAATAATTAAGAGCAAAATACACTTATTTCTCTTTTCATAACTGCTTCTCGTTTTATAGTTTATAAGAGTATATATAAAAGATTTTAAATCTTTTGAATTTAGATGTTTAGGCAAATTATCCTTGTGTTTAGCAAAGGCTATATTTTTAAGACTAAAATAAAATTCATAATGTTTAGTCCTATCCAAGTAATCAAAAAATTGCCTAATATACATCACATATTTTGCCATTGAATTAATCTTTCTTTGTTTAGCTAACTCAAATAAAAAATTCACAAGCATTTCTTCATTGAGTAGTCTCAATCGCTTAACTTTCAAATGCTTGCAAAAATAGTCAAAGAATAAAAACAATACACGCATCATCAAAATATGCTTTGTGCCTTGATTATAAATTGTATGACATAATTTTTCCAAATCTTTAATATTTTCGCATTTTTCTAATTCTATGGACAAAAATCTCATTTTTGTAAAATCCCTTACTCCGTTAAAAACAACCATACGCTTAAATTTAAAAACAATAAAATCCCTAATCCCTACAAACAACTCCCTTTGACTTCTAGCGAGTGCGTTATTGTCATTTGATTTTTTCATAAAAGTCCTCTTAATATTAAATTTTTCAATAGAAATCAAAAAGAATGTAATTTATAAAAAATCAAAAACAAGGATCTTATTTATAAAAAAAGAACAAAAAAGATATATAATATAGTAATTGTAATTATTCTTTCTCCCCCTATTAATAATAAAATTGTAAAGAAAAAATTTTCCGATTTATAAAAGAAAATAATTTTTTAAAAATTTATAGTAGAATACAGAAGTAGTTTTTAAAAAGTTAGCATTAGAAAATTAAGAAGCTTAGATCTAGCTGAATAATTACATTCTTTTTGAAGCTATCCAAAAACAACCAAAGCTTAATCCTAAAACTAAAGACGAGCTTTTAGAGGATTATCCTGGTCTTGGAAAATCTTTAAGAGAAGTGATGGAAGACTTTTTGAAAAGAGCGTTTGAGTATAATAAAGCGAGTTTGGGAGCGTATGTGTTAGTATTGCTTAGCTGTAAGTATTTTGAGAGCGTGTTTGAAAAAGTTCAAGAATGGCTGGATTTTATCGCTAGGCTTATTGCTTTGAGAGGCCATGCACACAAGATAGCTAAAGAACTTGAAAGTTTAAAAGAAGAGGATTTAAAAAAATTGGAAAAACAAGCACTAGAGTATTTTAATAAAATAGCAAATAAAATATATCCAAAGGAGAAACGATGAGTAGGAATGAAGAATTGGAGCTAAGAGCTAGAGAAACTGAGTTGGATAAAAGAGAAAAACAACTTGAAAAAAACATTGATGCGTTCAATCAAGAAAAAAAGTTTATCTAAAAACCCGAAAAGAATTTGAAGTTTTTATAAAAGATAGAGAGGTATTTAAAAAAGAGCAGGTTCAAAAAGTTGAAGAGGACTTACGGACTTATGAAAAAGAGCAAAAAGAATTGATCTTAGAAACAACAGACAAGCAACTACAAGAGCGACAAGAATCTCTCAATAAAGATTATAAAAAGAAGCTAGAAAGTATCAAAGAGTACTCTGATAGGCTAGAGAATGATCTTAAAACGCAATTTGACGCCCAATTAGAAAAGTGGGAGCAAAATTTTAAGGGCTATGAACAACAACTAACAGGCATCTTAGAAGAAAAAATGCGGCTAGATTTGGATAAACAGCGTTTTAATGCCCAAAAACAAGCGCTTGAAAACCACATGAAGCAAAAAGAAGAAGAGATCAAAGAGGAAAACCGAAACGAGATAGAGCGTTTAAAAAAAGAAAAGAGTGATTTGCATGCCCAACTAGATGAAATGGCAGATGAAACGAGCGCTCTGAGACAAAAAACAGAGAACTAAAAGAAAAAATAGATTGGCAAAAAGATTATGACAGGGAAAAATTAGAACGAGATAATAGGGATTTAGAACAATGCAAAGAGGATTTATTAGCCGCTAACGAGGATCTAAGAAATAGAATCCAAGAATTGGGAAATGAAAAAAGCAAGCTTGATCCAAGAGATGAAAGAATAGAATAGTTAGAAGAAGAAAAAAGGGAATTAGAGGGAATTCGAGCCCAAAAAGAGAACGCAGAACAAAAATATAACACTCTTTCAGTCCACAATAAGCAATTAGAAGCTGAGTTAGTGTCCTTAGAAGCTGATGGAAATATGCTTAAGGAAAGATTTGAAAGCCTGAAAAATAGATATGCGGGAGTAGAGGATTTTGAAAAACGCCAAAAAAAATATCAAAGAACAAATTGCAAAAACCAACCCCAAAGGCTTAGGCACGCCTTCAAGCAGAGTGGAAGAATTAGCGTTCTTAGAGCGCATAGAAAAGGGTATGCAAGAGTTCAATGTTTTCTATCCCAAGCGTTTATTGTATATGTTCCACACCGCTTTAAAAAGCGCGTCTCTATCGCCATTGAGCGTGCTAAGTGGGGTGAGTGGGACAGGAAAATCTGAACTGCCCAAGCTCTATGCGCATTTTGGGGGGTTAAATTTTTTAAGCATTGCCGTGTAGCCTACTTGGGATAGCCCAGAATCGTTGATGGGGTATTTTAATGCGATAGAAAACAAATTTGATGCGACAGAGTTTTTACGCTTTTTCATCCAGACCACTTTGAGCAAGAATGAAGAACCATACGGCTTAAAAGAAGCGATGAATATGGTGTTGCTTGATGAAATGAATCTAGCCCACATTGAATTGTATTTTGCAGAATTTTTAAGCAAGCTAGAGATTAAACGCAGTGAAGAAACTAATATCAGCATTAAACTAGGCACCAGCTTAACTTGGGAATTGCCCTTAGGCGATGATTTATTGTTTGTGGGCACGATGAATGAAGATGAAAGCACCAAAATGTTAAGCGATAAGGTGCTAGACAGGGCGTTTTGTTTGAACTTTGAGAGACCTAAAACATTGAAAAGCAAGCAACAAAAATCTCTTCCTAGTAATGATGGATATTTAAAAGCTGAAACTTTTAATCGTTGGATAAATAAAAAGGGTGATCAAGAAGCTAAGCTGGAAGGAAAATATAAAAAACTAACCGAAGAGATCAATGAACGCTTGGACGCTAGAAGCATTGGGCATAGAGTGTGGCAGAGCATGAGCGCTTATATGCATAACCACCCTTTAGTTCTCCATGCTTTTGATAAGGACAAGGCTTTGCAATTCGCTTATGAAGAATGCTTGGTTTTAAAGATCTTCCCCAAACTTAGAGGGGTTCAGACGCGTAACAACCAACACTTAACAAAGATTCAAGATCTATTGAAAGACTTTAGTGTGTCTTCGGATTTCAAACAAGCTATGGAAAATGATTTCAATCAGTTTGTGTTCAACAGCGCTAACTATTTGAATAATGCCGAATATGAAAAATTCTCAAAAAGTAGCTTGTAATGGATCTAGAAGAACTCTATGTGCCTAATCATATAGAGCGTTTGAAAGCACAGAGTTTTTTAAGATCGATTGCTTTTTTTGATGATTTTAGTGCTTCTTTTGAATACAGAGATCTATTCAGCGTTTTGGAAAATATCGCGCAATTTGATTATAAAAAAAGCCGTATAAAGATGATTTGTATTTTTTGTGCAAATTTGTGGAGCCAGCCCTAAAGGCTATCTTTAGCAATCTAAATACCAATATCTGCAGAGAACATTTAAAAATGCCTTTAGAAAAGGCTAGGGAATTTGACGCTAAATGAGTATTGTATTTAGCCAAGCGACCAGGTCGTAGTTTGAAAGAAAAGTTGTGCGACAATAAGGTATTGAGCGTCAAGCGTTATGTGAATGCCAATACGCATGAAAACAGGTTTCTCAAGCGTTTCATTAAAGAACTTTTAAGAATAATTCATTGGCGCGAGAGAGAATTCCAACAGGTTTTTGAAGAGTTAATTTTCAGCATAACAAATTTTTTAAAGAGTAAAGTAGCCCAACAAATTGATGAAAAACAAGCCATCATTCCTAATAACTTGTTGCATTTTGATAAGCACTACAAACGCATTTTTAAAGCCCATGATTGGCTTTATGATGGTGTGGGGTCATGGATGAACTTGGATCAAATTTTCTGTTTGGAGTGTTTATACCAAGCCCAATTTTATACTTCTATAAACATTGAACCCACGCTAATTAAAAATGAACAAGATTTATACGCGCTAATTAAAAATAGTTTTCCAATGAAAGATTTATCGTTGAAAGATCTATCGTTTGAAAAGATGCGTTTAAAAGCGAAAGAGTTTTTGGAATTAAAACAGCCTATAAATTTAAATCAAGAAATCCCGCAATTAGAATTGTGTAAGGGGGTTTATAAGGAAATGTATATTGATATGTTTAGCCCTAAACCCTTCGCTTTGCTAGTGGGTAATGGCAATGAAGAAAAGATTTTAAAGCTCCCTCTTTTAGCCAAAAAGCAGGAGGATAATATTTGTATCAACGCTAATGGCGCTAAGGGTGAGATAGATGAAAAAGGTTATTTGACCAACGCTCTCAAAGACTATGATGAGACTCTTGTGGAAGCTTTTATGAGAGATTTCAAGGAACGCTATAAGATAGAAAAATTATATTATTTATTAGATGATAATATTAAAAATTTTGAATTTGCTAAGATCAAGCATAAAATAAGCTTGTATTTTAAAGACGCAAAATTCTATCCTAAAAGCGTTGCTTTAGGATTTAGTTTTTTGTTTGAAAATAAATTAAAGAAAAATGAGCGTTTGCGTTATAACGGCGTGGATTTGGTCGTTAAAGAAAACCATAAAAGTAAGACCTTTAATAATTGCGGCTTGGTTTTGGAGAGGCAAAAAAGCGATGATTCAAAAAAGGCTCGTATTTTACAAGATTCTTTTATCCAAAAAGCTTTAAAAAATTTTAAAAGAGCCTTAGGATTAGAAAAAGAAGGCTTTATTCTGTATAAAGAATGCTTGCCTAAGCTCTCTATGGAAGTGGTTAAAGACGGGCGGTTTGAAAATTTTGAGATCATTAAAGATAAAACCATTTTAGGAGATAAAGAAACCCTAGAGATTGAAACGCCTTTTATTATCCCTAAAGGGCTAGAAAGCCTTGCTTTGCCCTTGATCCTAAATGAAGAAAAAATCGCCTATCAAGGCAAAATCACCTCTAAAGATTTTCCCCTAGAAAATGACGAAGAATACAAACTCACGCTCACTTATGACACTGGCACCGAGTTTAACTACATGTTAGAGTTTAAACCTGTCAATAATGATTTAAAGCCCATTGTTATAGAATGGCAGCGTATTGATACAAAGGAGGTTGAACTCCCTACGCCCGATCCCATCAAAAAACCAAGTATTGATGAACTAAAAAATGACTTTAATCCTAATAAGGGCAAAAGTTCTGATTTGTTTGAGTGGGCGCTAGAGCAATTAGAGACATTGAAAGACTTAAATAGTCCACCCAGATTTGTTTTAGAGAGAGCCATAGAATTCTTAGAGAAAAAACTAGAATGCGGTGGAATCTCAAAAATAGGGAAAGATAGAAACAATGAACTTTTTTACATAGTGGAAACAAATGGTAAAAAAGTTTTTTGTCATAGCCGTCAATGCAAAGAGAGCGCGAACAGAAATGAGCTTTCACAAGGCACGCGAGTGTGTTTGGAAGTGTTTTTAGATAGGGAAGACCCTAGTAAATATCGAGGTAAAATTTATGGTTTGGAAAAAAATAGAGAAATTGTTTTATTGAATACAGCTAAAAATAATTATCAAAGAAAACCTCTAGATGAGAGAATTAAACACAGAATAGAAGCGCTCAAAAAAATCAAGTATCCTTGTTTTAAAATTTTTTCACATTACACGCTTGAGGAGTTAGAAACCCTAAATCCTGAATTTGCTACTCCCTTTAAAGAATGTTTGAAGCGGTTAGAAGAGTATTATTTTGACCCACAAACAGACAGAGATTTTAAAAAAGAGATCTTGGATTTCTTTAGTCGCTTGAACGATAGCATTCCCGCAAAATTACAACAAGAATTTATTGAATTACCTTTTAAATTACCTTCTAGGGATTTTTTACTAAGCAGATGTTTAGGCTCTCTTGAAAAAGACTTTCAAAAAACGATTTTTAAAAATCTTAAAGTTGCTTTTTTTAACCCTAATATTGATCAAGAGATTTGTTTTAAAATTTTAGGCATTGTGGCTAGGGCTAGTTGGAATAATGAGAAATTTTTAGAGAATTTGATGGAAGAAACCAGCTTGGAGCAGCAAAAAGGCTTTTTAAAGCGTATAGAAGAGTGTTTGAAAGATCCTGAGCCATTTTATTTCGGTAGCGCATGCGAATTGTTGTTAGCGTTTTTGTCTTATCGTAACGCTAAAAAAGAGTTAGAATTGATCCCTGAAAGCGAGAAAACCATGCGTTTATTGGACAGCATAGATAAAGCGATAAAGAAAGAGACTGAAATTAAAAGCTTTGTAAAATTAGAGCTAAAAAATCAAAGCTTTAACAATATCCCACCTTTGTTGTTGGCGTTACGCTTGTATTTAAGAGGGGATTTGGAAGGTGTTGGAATTGAAATTAAGGGGACAGAAGAGGATGGATAAATCAAACAAATTAGTCGTTATCAATCGCACCATTCCAGGTGGGGGCAAGACCTCTTTGACCAAACAGATTGAAGAGTCGGCAAAAAGCTTGGGGCATTCTATCAGCGTTCATTCTACCGATGAATATTTCATCCAAATAAATGAAGAGGGGTTTAGGCGTTATGTTTTTGATAAAAAGAAACTCAATGAATACCATCAAAACAATCAAGAAGCCTTCAAACAAGCTTTAGAAAGTCATATAGATATTGTAGTGTGCGATAACACCAATTTTGAATCGTGGCAAAGCAAACCATATACAGATATGGCTAGAGGATTTGGCTATAAAATTTTGTTGATTGATTTTAAACCCAGAGAATTAGAATTGCATTTAGAAGCTCAAAAAATAACCCAAGAACGCCCTGATGCACATCAAGTTGATAAAGATGTGTTAGAAAGAATGCATAAAGAGCACAGGATTTCTAGTCCTTGCTCGGATAAGACCAAGATTTTAAGAAAAGATACCTTAGAAACCCCCATGGATTATGGATGGGATGTTGTGCAATGCGTCAAGAAGTCACGAGGTATTGCAAAACATTATGACTATGATTTTTATTTGGAGAAGGTTCCGGTTAAGCCACAGGATTATGAGAAACAAAATAGAGAGTTGAGCCTAAAAGCCTTAAAATTTTTAGAATACAATTTTGATTTTGATGTGGTTTTCCATTCTTTTGGGGAGCAATTGATGCCTATTTTTTTAGGAATGCGTTAATTTAGTGCTCAAAAGCATGTTTTTATCACTTCTAGTTCCAAAAATGCTGAGACATTAAAGAGATTTTTTGAAGAACGAAAAAAGACTAATGAGTATTTTCAAATCAATGCCAATCGTATTCATTCTATAGAAGTGAATGTTTTTGAACCTAAAAATATTTATGAAAACGTTTTGGAACATGCAAAAAAACATGGCTTAAAGGATAAGAGATTATGTTTTAATTTGACCGGTGGGACTAAAATGATGTTTCTAGCAGGGCTAAAGGCATCAGAATGTTTTCAAGCGCCTTATTTCTATATTGAAGAAAAAGCCCAACGACTATTATTTTTTAAAAATCCAAGCGGCATTGAGCCTTTTGTTATCCCAGCTATCCCCATTAAGGATGTGGAGACTTTTTTCTCTTTGCATGCCCCAAATCGTATGATAAAACAAAAAGGTATTATAGACGAAAAGAGTTTAGAAAAGATACAAGAGCGTAAAAATTTAAGCAACTTATTGTATGAACATCGCGCAAGAATTATTCCGCTCTATCAAAAGATCAATGAAAACTATGCCAAAGATAAAACGATAAATATTTGCGAAAATAATCTGAAAATGTTTTACAAAGACCATCAAGTTTGCGTGAATATAGACGGAAAGGAAATAAAGCTCAGATATTCAGAAAATGAAGATGATTTTAGAAAATATATTATAGGGGGTTGGTTTGAAGAATATATTTATTGTGAATTACTGAAGTTGCTAGACAAACAAGTGATCTATGATCTACGCTTGAATATGACTTTGGGCGTTGAAAACACAAATGCCATTCAAGGAGATAAGCGTCCTATTTATGCTGAGCTTGACATAGCTTTTAGCGATGGTAAAAATCTCTATGTTGCAGAGTGCAAGAGTGGGGAGCTACAAAATAAGGGGGTTTTAACCGCTCTATCCACTAACGCTCAAATTTTTGGTGGAGCCAATGCGAAATGCATTTTAATATCAAGTGATGGTAATTTGGGGCAAGGTCTTCAAGAAAAAGTTAAAATTTTGAACATTAAGTTTATTTTTAAAGATTTTAAAAAAATATTGAGAATTATATCAATAACTCTAGGCGTTGATAAATTAGGGAGAGAGTGTTTAGTTGGTGTTAAACCAATATGCTATTGGATTTTAGAGTTTTTAAGAAACAATTAGTGCCAATGAATCCCAATGACCAAGTCAATTATAAGCTTACTCTCAACCTTAAAGAGTTGAAAGAAATTGCAAATCTCACTAAAGAGTTAGAGGGAATTTTAGAATCAGATTAATATTTTTAGATAGGATTAAATGAATCAAAATATTTTAGGAATAGGGTTTGTTTATCCTGCCCAAAAACTGGTATGGGGGCTGATCTCACCGATTCAAAGCTATTCTCTTTTCTTGAGGTCATAGGGCGTTGGTTCCTTGGAGCGATCATTATCAAAATAAGTTTGGGTTTTTGTGGCAAAATTCTCCCATGCAAGCTTTGTTTAGAGAACTTACCTCTATTGCCCGAACCTTTTGACTCTTTTTCTCATATTTATAAAGGTAAGCGTCCGTAAAAGCGTTTAGTGCTTCGCTGTTTTCATCATTATTATTCCAATGGTTCGCTAATTTTTCATAGTCAATCGCTGTTTCTTGTTTCATTTTTCCCATGTTGTTTCCTTTTTTTCTTTTGTTTCACTGCCAAGCGCATGGCTCTTATGCCATGCGTTTCTCTTGCTCTTGTTTGGCTTTTAGATTTTTTTCTACTTTCTCAAGTTCATAATTGATGTTATACACCCACTCTTTAATGGTTTTATTTAAATAGTAGGTTAGATCATTGTTTAAAACCTCTTTTATTTTATCGTTATATTTTTCCACTAAACGACATACGCTACCGCTTGATGTGGGGTCTCCTTTAAAATTCAAGTATTACTACAATCGCCTCACACCAATCACTTAGAAGAGTCTTGATTTTTAATAGCAATATCTAGCTTATTGAAAGGGATTTCAATGTGGTTAGCGTCTAGGGCGTTTTTGATGCGTTCAATGAGTTCGCTGCGCACATTAAAGATCCCGTCTTCAATCTTTGCCCAAACTCTAATGGTGAAATTCAATGAGCTGGATCCAAAATCCGTGATTCCAATAAAAGTGGGCATGTTTTTATCAATTTTATCCATTGCATCAATAACATCTTTTATTGTCTTATGCACCAATTCAATATCGCTCCCATACCCTACCCCACAAACCCATTCAATGCGCCGGCATGCAGTGTTATTGCTATTGATAATATTAGAATTAGCGACACTTCTATTGGGCAAAACCGCCAAACGCCCATCATGCAAGCGTAAAGAGGTGTTAAAAAAATTAAGCGCTTCTACTTTACCCTCTAGGCCAGAGATTTCAATGATGTCTCCTTTTTTGAAAGGGTGTAAAATAATAAGGATTATCCCTCCAGCAATGCTTGAAAGATAATCTTTTAAAGCCAACGCCACAGCAATCCCCACCGTTCCTAAAACAGTGATAATAGAGGTGGTTTGCACGCCTAGCGTGCTGAGCGCAATGATTGTGGTGATGATAAGGATTAAGATAAAAGTAACCTGCGCGACAAAATTCGCTAAAATCTCATCCTTTTTGGATAAAAGTTTTATGGTTTTGTTCCGTAAGAAAAACGAAAAATAAAAACCTATACAAAAGACAATGACAGCCTTGATCAAGATTATCCCAAAATGCTTTGCCTGCGGAAAAAAATCCACTAACAGCGTTCTAATTTCATCCATAAATTTTTCCTTGCAAATCACAAAATCGCTAGAAGCGACAAGATAACTTATCCTATCGTTATGTAGCTAGTTTTGACATGTTAGCATGTTTAGGACTAACCTTATTATCACAACTCAAACGCTCAATCTAGCGTTAGTGGAAAATAAAGAGGGCGAATATTTTTACAAAGCTAGGGATCTCAGATGGGCACCTGAAGTGGATGGGGAAATCTTGATCAATGACAGCGAACTAACCACCCCTTTAAAACCCGGGCATTACACGATTGTGCC
>NZ_AKHP02000022.1:0-53805 GCF_000296015.2 Helicobacter pylori FD535 | reverse complement strand
GCTCGAAAACCAAGCTTATAGAGTGGGTATTTGGGAATTTAAAATTAAATAATATCAAAAGCGTGTGCGATATTTTTGCCGGAAGTGGGGTAGTGGCTGGTCAATTTGCCACTATTCCTAACATTAAAAACATTATTATAAACGATATTTTATTTTCTAATGAAATCATTTATCATGCTTTTTTTATGGGGCAAGACGCTGATTTTAAGGTGCTTAAAGAGCTGAAAGAATATTATACTCAAGCTTTAAAGCTAGAAGAAAATTATTTTAGCCAACATTTTAGCGACAAATTTTTCAGCTATAAAGATTGCGTCAAAATCGGTAGCATTAGAGAGCATATAGAAAGCTTGAATTTAGATAAATTAAATAAAGATATTTTATTAACAAGCTTGATTTATTCAATGGATAAAATAGCTAACACAGTAGGGCATTATGAAGCTTATAGGAAAAAAGAGATTTTGCAAGATAGATTTATTTTTGAGCTTATTAGCCCTATAAAACATGATAAAAACATCATGATAGAGAGAAAAAACGCTAACGAATTGGCTAAAACCTTAAAAATAGACTTAGTCTTTATTGATCCTCCATACAATTCAAGGCAATACAGCCGATTTTATCATCTCTACGAAAACTTGGTGCAGTGGAAAAAACCCAAACTCTATGGAACAGCTTTAAAGCCATCATGCGAGAACATGAGCGAATATTGTCGCTCTAATGCCAAGAAAGAATTGAGCGATTTGATTGAAAAACTAGATTGTAAAAGGATTGCTTTAACTTATAATAATACCTATAATTCTAAGTCTAGCTCTTCGCAAAATAAAATAGGTTTTAAAGATTTAGTGGAAATTTTGAGTCAAAAAGGAAAATTAAGCGTTAAAGAAAAGGCTCATGGTTTTTTTAATTCAGGAAAAACTGATTTTAAAGAGCATAAAGAATTTTTATTTATAGTGGAAGTGAAACCTTGAAAAAAGGTATTCGTTCTCCCTTTTTCTATGTAGGGGATAAATATAAACTTATGCCACAACTCAGTAAGCTATTCCCCAATAACATTAATCAATTTATTGAGCCTTTTGTGGGTGGGGGTAGCGTGTTTTTAAACACTAAGGCTAAAAGATACTTAGCTAATGACATAGATACTAATATTATCAATTTACATAAAACTTTAAGCAAGTTCAATACTTGTGAGCTTTTTGATGAATTGTCTAAAATCATCATTCATTATGGTTTGTCTTTCTCTTTTAAGGGGATTACGGCCCCTGATGAATTAAAAAAACAATATATAAAAACTTACTACGCCAAATACAATAAAATAGCTTATGAAAAACTAAGGGCTGATTTTAACTCCAATCAAAACAACATGCTCTATTTGTATTTACTTTTAATTTATGGGTTTAATCACATGATTAGATTTAATTCTAAAGGGCTTTTTAATTTACCTGTGGGTAATGTGGATTTCAATGAAAATGTTTATAATGCCCTAAAAAACTACATAGATTTTATACAGCAAAACACCATTATTTTTCACAATGATGATTATATTGATTTCCTTAACCACACCACTTATTTAAAAGATGATTATGTTTATTTTGACCCCCCTTATTTAATCTCCAATAGTGAATACAACAAGTTATGGGATAGCGATAATGAGATAGCCTTATATGGCGTTTTAGATAGCCTAGATAAAAAGGGAGTTTTATTTGGTATAACTAATCTTATTTATCACAAGGGAGAGACTAATTTTATTTTAAAAGAATGGGCTAAAAAATATTATATTTTTAATATCAAAAGTAATTATATCAGTTATAATGACAACACTATTAAAGAAGATAGTCAAGAAATCTTTGTAACTAATTATAGGTGATTAATTATGACTAAAAAACCGGCACGAAAAATTTTAAGCTTTTCAACCACTATGCGAAACCCTAAAAGAATAGGACAATTTTTAGCTGTTTTAGGAAAATTTGAAAATCAAATCCTTAAATCTTCAACAATCATGCAAATTGTCAAATCCGTTTTGGCTCATAGGCTTTATAGACCTACTTCTATCAATCAAAATAAAGAATTGAAAGAAAAATTTGACTCCAATGAATATGTCTTTAGCGATGAAGAATTAGAACGCATTATAGAAATATCCCCACAGCAACATAAAGAAATGGGCTTTGAGCATGGATGGGAAAGTCGGTTTGACACTTGGTATAAGCTTATGTGTGAGTTTGGTTTTTGCTACTATGCAAAATATGAGAAAATACTCATCAGCGATAGCGCTAAGATGCTTATTCTTGCTTATTACGATAAAGAAAACGATACTTTTAAAGAAAGCGTTGATGGAAGCGTAGTTGGGGCTATATTTTTAAACGCTCTGTCTAAATATGAAGTAGGAAACCCTTACAAAAAGAATTTAAACCATAACAACCCTTTCAAACTATTGCTCTCGCTTTTAAAACGACTCAAAAATGCCCATCTAACTCCCCTATCTGTCAAAGAAATCCCTATTTTACTTTGTTGGAAAGATGATAACGCCAATGGGCTTTATGACTACATTATTCATTTAAGACAAGAAGTCGTTACTATCAATAAAACAGAATTCAGCTACTCAGATGAATTTATCTATGAAAAATGCCTAAATCTTTTAGAAAGCACCAATAAAACACGATTTAAAATGAGCCAAATCACTAATGAAGCCGTTGATGAATACATTAGAAAAATGCGTATTACAGGACTTATTTCATTGCGTGGTAATGGTAGGTTTATTGATATTAATACTAATGAAAATAATAAAATAGATTACATTTTACAAACTCATAAGGCTTTTAAAGGGGATTATTCAAACGACACTCAAGCTAACAAACTCGCTTTTTTTAACTACATGGCGATCGTGGATAGCTTTCTTGTTAGTGTTACTCCAATCAGCGCTGATGAGAGCGTTAAATCAAGCAAATTGAATGAACTAGCAAACACTTATACTAAAGATTTTATCAAGCAAGAATTACTCATTACTTGTAACAAGCAAGAATCAAAAGATATTTTTTTAAGACTCATTGATAAACCTTTACGCTTGGAATTTTTAAGCGCTATTTTCTTGAAACAACATTTTGAAAATTTAAGCGTGATACCCAATTATAAAAGCGATGATGAAGGCTTGCCCGTATACACAGCAAGCGGTAACAAACCTGATATTGTAGCTATGGACACAAAAGCCCAAAGTTATATAGAAGTGAGCTTGATTAGAGATAGAAGTCAAAGTACCTTGGAAATGATACCTATTGCCAGGCATTTAAAAGAATTGATTAAAAATAGCACTGATATTAGAGAGAAATTTAGTGTTTTTGTAGCTCCAAATATCCATGATGACGCCAAAGAATATGCGGAATTTGCCCAATTCAAAGACAATATTAATATATGCTGTTATGCTATTAATGATTTTATCAAAAAAGTAGAAAACAGCATAGAGTTATTACAGCTCAATGACAACCCTAAAGCTTGACAAATCAAGCTTTCATATATCCATATATAAGCTATAAGCCCTGCCTAAAAACCCTACCAAACTTAAAAAGTATAAACGTAGCGCAAATACATAGAATACTGACGGCGTAAGGTTTGGGTTAAGCTGAAATTGGTTTCTACTCCGGTGATAGTGGTCGGTTGGCCATTCTCTAGCGGGCCTTGTTTTTTCGCTCTTATAGTAGTAGAGCCTTTGAAAAAGTGATTAGGGAGCGTGGGGATTTTGATACCAAACTCAATGCCATGGTGTTCAAAAATATTAGTCCTAACGCCCACATTCACTAAAAATTGGAAAATCGTGTGGTTCACTTTAGCGTTTAATTTTCCTGTGGTATAGACACTATTAGGGTTAATCCCCACATTGCAACTCGCCGGCGTCGTGTCCCCGCAAGTGATTGTGCCATCAGCGTTAGTCATGTAAGCGTCAGCGTCCGTATTGACGCCATAAACATACCCGTTCTTAAAATACCCCACACGATTATTAGTCCAAGTGTTACCCGCAAAATTCACGCCTAGAAAAAACCCGGCCGTGGCTTTAGGCTTATCTATAATGTTAAAAAGCATGTCTGTGCCAAAACCATAAGTATACATGTCCGCTTTTTGATCGCTCAAATAAAAAGGCGATATAGCGTTAGCGGCTCTGGAGTTAGAGAAATTGGTATGCCCATAATCAAAAAAGCCGTAATAACGCAACCCAAACCACCTTTTTTTACCGACAAAATGCTTATAGCCTGTCATCACGCCTAGCCCATACATCGGCTGGTTACGGCCAGGAATGTTTTTATTGGTGCTAAGCATGGTGCGAGAAGTCCAATTGACCACGCAGTTAGCTTTAGTGTAGCCTGGCGTTCCTGGCGTCCCTGAAGCTGGCTGACAGCCACCGGTCTGCCCGTCAGGAACTTTGCCATCATCATTAGCCGAAACATCGCCAAAAGGCACTTGAAACAACTCGCCGTTTTTATAAGCGTTTGTCTTTTGATCAGCCCTACCCACTTCCAAGCTAATCCCCACAAACGCGCCATTCTTTTCATGGGCATTTAAGGGGTTTGTCAGCCATAACGAACTCAAAAGAGCGCCTAAAATTACCGAGCCTTTTTTAGAGACAGATTGAGCCATCAAAACAGATTCCTTACGATTAAAATTTTTACAAACCATTTTGCAATCTTGCATTCTATTTTTCTTCTTTGTCATAAAATTGAGCATCACTCTCTAGGGTCTCCGCTTAAGTATTACTTTTTTAATTATTTTATTATAGCTAATTGCAATCTTAAAAGTCAAACAAAAACCACCCCTAAAATTCCCATAATAGTGGGATACTTGACAATAAAATCCTTTTATAGTAGATTAAAAACTCTTTAATTTTCCCATGAATAAAGGATTTTAAATGGATGCGATTTATCCTTATGTGTTGGTTGTTCATTTATTGTGCGCCATTATTTTTATTGGCTACTTGTTTTTTGATGGGGTAATTTTCCCTAATGTGAAGAAAATGTTTGGCGAAGAGTTTGCCAATAAAGCGAATACAGGAATCGCTCAAAGAGCGATCAAAATCATGCCCTTATGCGTTTTAGGGCTTGTCTTAACAGGGGGCATGATGCTTAGTCAATACATGGGGGGCGATAAAGGCTGGTGTGAAACCCCTTTTCAAAAAATACTCATGCTTAAAGTGATCTTAGCGTTAAGCATTTTTCTTTTGGTGCTTTTTTCTTTATCGTGTAAGTTTTTGGGCAAGAAAAACCCTATTGGTAAATATATCCACCCTATCGCTCTAACTTTTGGCTTTTTAATCGCCATTTTAGCCAAAACGATGTGGTTTGTTTAAGAGCGTTTCAACCTCAAAGAATTTAAAACCACCAAGAGTGAGCTAGCGCTCATGCTCAAACTCGCTATTAAAGGGTTGATGTATCCTAGCATAGCGACTGGGATTAAAACAGCGTTATAAATCAAGCTCAAAACAATGTTTTGCAACACCACTTGATAGACTTTTTGAGCGTTATGAAACGCTTTTTCTAGCAAACTCAAATCCTCTTCTAAAAGCAAAATATCGCATGCGCTTTTACTCAAAGCGCTTTTTTCAAACCCTAAAGAAACGCTCGCTTGTTTTAAGGCTAGCGCGTCATTATTGCCATCGCCTACCATCGCGCACACGCCCTTATAAGATCTGATGGTTTGAGCCTTATCTTCAGGGGTCAAATTGGCATGATATTTAGAAATCCCTAATTTTTTCGCGCACTCCTTAACCGAGTTTTCATTATCCCCGCTTAAAATCTCTAATTCTAATCCTTTATTGTGTAAAGCCTGAATGACTTCTTTAGCGTTAGCTTTCAAACGCTCTTCTAAAATGAATAACGCGCATAAGGTCTTATTTTTCGCAAAGCCTACCATGATATTAGCGTTCTCTTTAGCCCTTATATCAACCCCCATAGCGTTTAAAAATTTCAAACTCCCCACTAGCAGGGTTTCATTGTGATAGCTCGCTTTCAGGCCATGAGTGAAAAACTCTATCGTTTCTAAATTAACCTCATCGCTATCTAATGTTTTAAGAATCGCGCTATGGGCTAAATGCTCCCTAGTTTTTAAAAGACTCTTTAAAAGCCTTTCATCAAATTCTTTATAAATGATTTTTTCTTTTAAAAGGACTTCTTTTTGCGTGAGCGTGCCGGTTTTGTCTATAAAGATTTTTTTCACTTTAGCCAGAGTTTCTAAAAACAACGCTTCTTTAAACACGATTAAAGGGTTTTTAAACACCCCTATCACTAACGCAATGGGCGTAGCTAAAGCGAACGCGCAAGGGCAGCTGATGACTAACACGCTAATACACACCATTAAGGCTTTTTCAAAATTACCCCCCAAACCAAATTGCCATAATAAAAAGCTTACAAAGGCTAAAAACAACACCGCTTTAGAAAAAATATCCGCAATTTGATTCGCGCTGCTCTCAATCAAGGGCTTTTCTAAAAAACTCTTTTTTAAAGTTTCTAACAAACTAGAAAGGCGTGAGTTTTGAAAAGTCGCGCTCACTTGATAGCTAAAAGGCACGCCCACATTCACATAACCCCCTAAAATTGGATCATTAACCCCCAATTCCAAAGGCTTAAACTCCCCGCTGATCAAAGATGCATCCACGCTCGCGTTATTTAAAAGCACGCCATCTAGTGCGATTTTAGCCCCGCTTGGCACCCAAACAACAGAGCCTATCGCCACATCTTTAGGGTGTTTTTCTATCTGTTTGTCCTTTTCTACAATAATCACGCTATGGATTTCATGCGATTCTAGGGCCAAACATTTTTCATTCGCAAACAGCCTAGCTTTTAATTCCAAAAACTTAGAGCCAAAAACAAGCGTTAAAATCGTGCTGCTCGCTTCAAAATAAGTCTCTTGGGACACCAACATGGCATAAAGAGAATAAACAAACGCCGATAACGCCCCAAAAGACACGCTCAAATCCATGCCCAAAACGCCATTTTTTAGCCCATAAAACGCCCCCTTAATGAAAAAACGCCCCACCACCACTAGCACCAACAAGCTTAAAAAGAGCGATACGAGATCCAAATTCCTTTGCATGAGCTTATCCATACCGCTACCATAACTCGCGCCACCATAACTTGCGTATTTGGCAATGGCAATAAACATCAAATTCATAGTAGCAAAAAACCCCACGCTTAAAGTGAGCAAGTAGGAGCGCTGCTCTTTTTGGGCTTTTAGAGCGTAATTTTTTGCGTTATAGATTTTAGCCCCATAACCCAAACTTTCAATTTTTTGAATAATCTCTTTAGGGTCTAAGGACTTCTCAAACACGATTTGCAAGTGGTGGGTGGTGAAATTCACGCTCACTTTTTTAACCCCCTTTAAGCGCTCTAAAACCTTTTGATTGAGCCACAAGCAAGCGTTACAATGCGTTTTTTCTAGCAAAAGATTAAGGATAAAATCGCTTTTATTGTTTTCTTCAAGGGCTTGTTCTAATTCCAAAGCGCTCATTGAATCTTGGGGCGTTACGGGGGCTAAAGTGGAATCGTTTAATTTGTCATAAAAGCTCTCTAAATTCAAATCTAGTAATAACGCATACACCCTAGCGCACCCCGTGCAGCAAAAATATAATTCCTTATGATGGATCACCTCTTTAAAAAGCTCACTTTCTTTAAACTCCAACTGGCAATGCGAACATTTCATTTTTTAATCCTTAATTTAAGGGTGCTAATTGAGAAGCGCTTTGATAGAATAAGTGTTACAAATTTGATAGATGCTTAAAACTTCTTTGGTGTTGTCGCTTTGGTTTTTGGAATTATGCGTGATTAAAGGGGGTAAGACTTTTAGAGCGCTTTTGGAATTATTCCTAGCCGCTCCAAGCATCAAATGGGCGTTTTTGTCTTTAAAACTTTGGACAAACCTTAAAGCCTCTAGCGTGAGCTTAACGCTTTTTAAACTCTCTATCACCAAGCAAAGCGACAAGGCTTCATAGCAAAAAATAAAATACCCTTTAGGTTTTAAGCATTTTTTCACTTTAGCCACTAAAGAAGCGAAGTCTAATTCGCTCTGGTGCCTCGCATGCCCTTTAATTTTAGATTTGATAGAGTCTAATGCGTAAAAAGGAGGGTTGCACACAATCGCATCATACAAAATCGGGGGGTTGAAATCTAAAAAATCGCTTTCAAACACTTGAGCGTTAGGGAATTTAAGGGCGTTTTTTTGGGAGCAAAACGCCATTTTGTTATCCTTTTCCACCAAATGAACGCTCGCTAGCGGGTTATCTCTTGCGCAGAGCAAGCCTAAGATTCCACACCCTGATCCTATGTCTAAAATCGCGCCGCTATTTTTGATAAAAGGGCGTGAAAAATCGTATAAAAAAAGCGAATCGCTATTGTAAGCATAAGCGTTTAAAGGCTGGTATAATCTTAAGAGTTTTCTATCCATAAAAGGGCTTCATTTTCTAAGATTTGCGCATGCAACAACCGCCCCTTAAAAGGGGTTTTTAAAGCGATCACACTAAACGCTTCGCCAATCATAGACGCATGCGAATGCAAAAGCAATACATCAATTTTGTCCCTCAAGCTCTCAAACAATCCCCACCCCCCTTCAATGAAATTAAACCCTTTCTCTAGGGGTAAATCTTTAGGGTTGTTGAAAATATTAACCAAACGATTGGGTGCAAAAAAAACTTTTGAATTAGGATTAATTGAGCGCTTGGATAAAATAGCGATATTAGGGTTTTTATGTTGATAAAAGCTATCGCAAAAGCGAGAGTCTAATAAGGGGTTGTCCGTTCTTATGGTTTTCCCAGAAATAATAAGAGTGTTGCATACCGCTCGCTGGTTGTGCGTGAAAATAACGCTTTTTTGCCCGGTGATCTTGCCATGGTAATAATCCCCATTCATCCTTAAAGCGAGTTTGAACAAATTAAAACGCCCCTTTTGTTCCATTACCCTAAAAGGCAAGAGCAAGTCTTTAGCCTTGTTTTCTAAATTGCGGCAAATCATTGTTTCAATGTGAGCCTTTTGTAGCCTTGCTAAGCCCCCTTTTTTAGCTTCGTTTTCTTCTGCGGCAATGACCACCCTTTTAGGCTTTAAATTTTCTAACAATCCGCTGCATGCCGGGGTTTTGCCATAAGAATTGCATGGCTCTAGGGTGATTAAAAAAACGCAGTCTTTAAAAGCGTTATCGTGGCGTGTTTTTAAAAAATCGCTTAAAATTTTAGGATCTTCTAATTTTTCTAAATCGCTTTTTAAATGGGGGCGTAAAATCTTTAGCGCTGATTGGGCGGCTAAGACTTCTGCATGCGGGGTTTTGGCTTTTTTGTGGGTTTCTAAACTCAAGATCTCATGGTTTTTATCTAACACCATGCAAGCCACGCTTGGGTTTTCTAATGCTAGGGTTTGATGCTCCCACGCCTTATTCAAGCACATTTCTAATAAACTTTCATAAAGTCTCATGACGGGAAAAAAGGCAAGAGCAAAAAGCCTTTAATCGCTAAAGCGTTAATAATATCAACAAAAAACGCTCCCACTAAAGGCACGACGATAAACGCTACATGCGATGGCCCGTAGTGGTTGGTGATGGTTTGCATATTCACCATAGCCGTTGGAGTCGCTCCAAGCCCAAAACCGCAATGCCCCGCGCACAACACCGCCGCATCATAATCCTTCCCGCATACCCTAAAGGTTACAAGCACCACATAAAGGATCATAACCACCACTTGAACGCTCAAAATAACCGCTAACGGCACAGCGAGTTTTAACAATTCCAATAAATTCACGCTCATTAAAGCGTAGGCTAAAAACAGGCTCAAACTCACATTCCCTATGACTGAAACCTCTCTGTCAAACACGCTATGGATTTTAAAAAACGACAAAGCGTTTCTTAAAATAACCCCCACAAACAAGCACCACACAAAAGTCGGCAAGGTGAAACTTTTAGGCATCAAGTGCGATAAAAAAGTCCCCACTAATAAAGCGATCGCAATCAAAGCTAAAGTTTCTACAAAACTGGATGCGGTGATTAGGCGTTGCTCTTTAGGGGTTTCAAAGCCTTTAGACACTACGCCCTCTAAAGTGTCTTTTTCTTTAGTGTCTTTAGGTTCTAGTTTGTATTTAGAAATCAAATATTTAGCGACAGGCCCTCCAATAATCCCCCCGCTCACCAAGCCAAAAGTCGCGCACGCCATGCCCACTTCTAGACTAGAGCTAAAATTATAAGGCGCTTGGGTGAAAAAATTAGCCCATGCTGCGCTAGTGCCATGCCCTCCCACTAAAGCGATAGACCCTCCTAAAAGCCCCATTAAAGGGTTGACCCCTAAAAGGCTAGCGATAGAAATCCCCACTGCATTTTGACACACCACAAACCCCGCCACAGCCAGCAAAAAAACCGCGAGCATTTTCCCGCCTTTTTGTAAAGATTTGAAATCCGCGCTCAAACCAATGGTGATAAAAAAAGTCAGCATTAAAGGATCTTTTAAAGAAGAATCAAATTGCAAGCCAAAATTGTAAAACTGACGCGCTAACATGATAGCAAAAGCGACTAAAACCCCGCCCACAACAGGCTCTGGAATATCATAATCGCGTAAAAACTTGACTTTAGAAATCACATAACGCCCCAAGAGTAACACTAAAACCATGCACACCAAAGTGGCATAAATATCCAACTTAATTTCTTGCAAGCT
This sequence comes from Helicobacter pylori FD535, assembly GCF_000296015.2. Lineage (GTDB taxonomy): Bacteria > Campylobacterota > Campylobacteria > Campylobacterales > Helicobacteraceae > Helicobacter > Helicobacter pylori_CT. Next base: position 43,151 of record NZ_AKHP02000022.1, on the reverse strand, counting down.
TGCATCCTTATTAATCAAATTTATCTTATTATAATATAATACCCCCCTAAAAGAACGAGATTAGTTAGAAAGTAGGTGTTCCTTGCATACAGTATTACAAATTGGAGCTGGTGGCGTAGGCAGTGTGGTAGCGCACAAAATGGGCATGAACAGAGATGTGTTTAAAAACATCATTTTAGCGAGCAGGAGCTTAGACAAATGCTATACGATTAAAGAAAGCATGCTCAAAAAGGGTTTGGGGGAAATCAGCGTTGAGCAAGTGGATGCAGACGATACGCAAGCCTTAGTCGCTTTAATCCAAAAATACAAGCCTAAAGTCGTTATCAATGTGGCTTTACCCTATCAAGATTTAACGATCATGCAAGCATGCTTAGAGACTAAAACGCATTACATTGATACCGCCAATTACGAACATCCGGATTTAGCGAAATTTGAATACAAAGAGCAATGGGCGTTTGATAGGGCCTATAAAGAAGCAAGGATTTTAGGGGTTTTAGGGGCTGGGTTTGATCCGGGCGTGACTAACGCTTATGTCGCTCATGCTCAAAGACACCATTTTGACACTATCCACACTTTAGATATTCTAGATTGCAACGCTGGGGATCACAAACGCCCTTTTGCGACGAATTTTAACCCTGAAATCAATTTGAGGGAAGTCAGCTCTAAAGGGCGTTATTATGAAAATGGCAAATGGATTGAAACAAAGCCTTTAGAAATCAAGCAAGTGTGGGCTTACCCGCAGATTGGCGAAATGGATTCGTATCTTTTATACCATGAAGAATTGGAATCGTTAGTCAAAAACATTAAAGGCTTAAGGAGGGCGAGGTTTTTTATGACTTTCTCTCAAAATTATTTAACCCACATGAAATGCTTGGAAAATGTCGGCATGCTAGGCATTAAAGAAATAGAGCATCAAGGCGTAAAAATCGTGCCGATACAATTTTTAAAAACCCTGCTTCCGGATCCGGCCACTCTAGCCAAAGACACCACCGGCAAAACCAACATCGGGTGCTACATGACCGGCATTAAAAACAACCAAGACAAAACGCTCTACATTTACAACGTGTGCGATCATAAAAAATGCTATGAAGAAGTGGGTTCGCAAGCCATAAGCTACACCACCGGCGTTCCAGCGATGTGCGCGGCTAAAATGATTTGCAATGACACTTGGAGCGCGGATCATTTTAGGGCCGGGGTGTTTAACATAGAAGAATTAAACACCGATCCTTTCATGGAAGAATTGATCAAACAAGGCTTGCCTTACGAAGTGATTGAACGCTAGTTTTAGGCTTCAATCCTCACTTGGCACAATAAACACCGATTCCCTTTCTATCGTAATATTTTCATCGTCTGCGCTATAAGCTTGTATGGTAATAGGGATTAGAGCGTCTTTAGCGTTCTTGTATGCTGTGGCGTTACTCTTTAAGGGTTTTCTTAAAATCACTACCGCTTTAATCTTTTGCCCGGCTTTAATGGCGATAGGATTTAAAGGCTTTTTGATTTGAATGCCTTTTTGCCCTAAAATTTTGAAATAAAACTCATGGTCTTTATTGTCCGTGTTGTGGAATAAAAACACGTAATCGTTATCCACATACCCACTAGAGCGCAATTCATACAGATCGCTGTTGCGGTTAATGTCTAAGAGCATGCGTTCTTTTTTAAACGAAGTGATGGCTAAAAGAGCTACCACAATAGCGATAACCCCCATGTAAGCGATCGTTTTTAAACGCACCAGGTGCACTTTTTGGCGCGTATTAATAGCGTTAGTTGAAGACCATTGGATGAGTGAAGGGCGGTTGAATTTAGCCATGGTAATCGCGCATGCATCCACGCATTCTAAGCAATTGATGCATTCTAATTGCAAGCCCTTCCTGATATCAATATGCGTGGGGCAAACTTGCACGCAATGCAAACAATTCACGCATTCGTTTTCTGGGTTGCGTTTTTTGGGGGGTAAGGGGAAGAGATGACCCTGATTGTCATAAAGCGCTCCGCCGCGCTTTTCATCATAAATGGGGTTTAAGGTGTCATTGTCATACAACACCGATTGCACCCTAGCGTAAGGGCATAAATAGATGCAAAAACGCTCCGCAACCACCACTATATCAAACAGCACCACAGCCGTGCTAAAAAGCCAAAAACCCATAGCAATAGGGTGATCGCTAGGGTTTTTAAGATATATAAAAAAATCTTCTGGGGCGATGAAATAAAAGAAAAATAACATCATTAGCCCCGCCACAACAGGAGCGAACAATAAAACGCTCAATACCTTACGGATCTTATAGCTTGGGGTGTTTTTAGGGCTTTCTTGCTTGTTAGTGATCTTTTTATGGAGTTTGAAAATCTTTGTTTCAATCACATCTCTATAAAGCACCCTTAAAAAGGTTTGCGGGCAAGCCCACCCGCACCACACACGCCCAAGGCTAGTGGTGATGAAAAAAATCCCTATAAAAAGCAAAATAACCATAAAAGGCATGACTTGCAATTCTTCAGCGCTAAAGATCTTGCCTAAAAAATGCAGTTGCTTATGCTCAAAGGAGATCAAAAACAAATGCGCCCCATCAATGCGAATGAAGGGCGTGATTAACAGCGCTAAAGAAATCAATAAAAACCCTATATAACGCTTCAAGCGGAACGATTTTAAAAAATGGCTAGAAGATTCAAGCATTCTCAATATCCTAAAATTTTTAAGCCACTATACCCTAACAACTTAACGCTTTCACTTAAAAAGCAACATGTTATAATGATCGCTATTTTATTTGAAAGGGTATTTATGGAAAGCGTTTTAAATTTCCTAACCAATATCAATGTGATTTTCACCCTTTTGGGTTATCTTATTGGGGGGATTCCTTTTGGCTATGCGTTAATGAAAATCTTTTACGGCATGGATATTACTAAAATCGGATCGGGGGGTATTGGCGCGACGAATGTCTTGCGCGCTTTACAAAGTAAGGGCGTGAGTAACGCTAAACAAATGGCCTTATTAGTCTTAATCTTAGATCTATTCAAAGGCATGTTTGCGGTGTTTTTAAGCAAATTGTTTGGGTTGGATTATAGTTTGCAATGGATGGTCGCTATCGCTAGCATTTTAGGGCATTGCTATTCGCCTTTTTTGAATTTCAATGGAGGTAAGGGCGTTTCTACGATCATGGGCTCTGTGGTGTTGCTCATTCCTATTGAAAGCCTGATCGGCTTAACGGTGTGGTTTTTTGTGGGTAAGGTGCTTAAAATCTCTTCACTCGCCAGCATTCTAGGGGTAGGCACAGCGACTGTTCTTATCTTTTTTGTACCTTATATGCCTATCCCAGACAGAGTTAATATCCTTAAAGAAGTCGGCACGCAAACGCCTATGGTGCTTATTTTTATTTTTACCCTTATCAAGCATGCGGGCAATATTTTTAATTTATTAGCCGGCAAGGAAAAGAAAGTCTTATGAAAACTAAACAAGGCGTTCATATCCATAACTTCGTGTTTGAAACGATTTTGGGGATTTTAGAATTTGAACGCTTAAAACCCCAAAAAATAAGCGTGGATTTGGATCTTTTCTACACGGAATTACCCCATAGGGCTTATTTAGACTACATAAAAATCCAAGAGATCATTCAAAAGATGATGCAAGAAAAACAATACCTTCTCATTGAAGACGCCCTGAAAGATTTGAGCCATGTTTTAAAAACGCGCTACAATGAAATCTCTGAGCTTTATTTAAAAATCAGCAAGTTAGAAATTTCTCCAAATTCTCAAGTGGGAGCGAGCGTGAAAATCCGCTATGAAAACGATCTTTAGCCTCTTTTTCCTCCTTATTGTTTTAAAAGCAAACCCCATAAACCCTTTATTAGAGCCGTTATATTTCCCGAGTTACGCGCAATTTTTAAATTTAGAACCTCATTTTGTCATTAAAAAAAAGCGCGCTTATAGACCCTTTCAATGGGGGAATACCATCATTATCAAACGCCATGACTTAGAAGAACGCCAAAGCAACCAGCCAAGCGATATTTTCCGCCAAAACGCTGAAATCAATGTGTCTTCTCAAACTTTTTTAAGAGGAATGAGTAGCGCTTCTTCATAAATGGCGCTTCAGCCACTCAGTAATCAGCCGCTCAGTAATCAGCCGCTCAGTAAAATACTAAAACTTTTTTAATCATATTTTTCTTGGTATTTTCTTAATCCTAAAACAAATTTAAGATATTATTAAATAGAATAATGTAATAATAACCTTAGGTTCAAAACTTGACTACATTTTTAGAAAAAAGTAAATAAAAAGGCTAAAAGAAATGCTTAGAAATAAATTTCGTATCGTGTTTGTCTCTTGTATTGTCGCTAGCAGTTTGCAAGCTCAAGAAAAAACCCACACTTTGGGCAAGGTAACCACTAAGGGTGAAAGGACTTTTGAATACAACAATAAAATGTATATTGACAGAAAAGAGCTCCAACAACGCCAAAGCAACCAAATCCGTGATATTTTTAGGACTAGAGCGGATGTGAATGTGGCTAGTGGGGGCTTGATGGCGCAAAAAATCTATGTTAGGGGGATTGAAAGCCGTCTCTTAAGGGTAACAATAGATGGCGTCGCTCAAAATGGTAACATTTTCCACCATGACGCTAACACCGTGATCGATCCTAACATGGTTAAAGAAGTGGAAGTGATTAAGGGAGCAGCGAACGCTTCAGCAGGCCCTGGCGCGGTGGCGGGTAAATTGTCTTTCACCACGATTGACGCTAACGATTTCTTAAGAAAGAATCAAACTTATGGGGCTAAAGCGGAAGCGGCCTTTTATACCAACTTCGGGTATCGCATGAACGCTACGGCAGCCTATCGTGGGAAGAATTGGGATATTCTAGCCTATTACAACCATCAAAATATTTTTTACTATAGAGATGGGAACAACGCTTTTAGGAATGTCTTCCACCCTAACTACGATTTACAAGATCCAAGCAATAGCGAAATGAGCGTAGGGACTCCGAGCGAAGTCAATAGCGTTTTAGCTAAAATTAATGGCTATATCAACGAAACCGATAGCATTAGCGTGAGCTACAACCTCACACGAGACAATTCTACAAGGCTTTTACGCCCTAACACCACTTCAGCCCTCTCCAAAGCCAACGACCCAGGAAGCCAACCAGCCCCTTTTGTGATTGACTTTGGGAAAGAATTAGCCCATACGATCAACTTCAACCACAATTTGAGCTTGAAATACAAGCATGAAGGCGGTCCTAATTTTAACCAGCCGCGCGTTGAATCCACCGCCTTTTTAGGGGTAAGGGGGGGCAATTATAACCCTGTGGTGAATCCTTTCGCTTACAATTCTAACGAGCCGGCTAACCCGGATTATATCCCTGAAGTGAGAGAGTGGTGTAATAACCCGGATAATATCAGCCAATGCACGCAGGGGGCTATTAGGCCTTCTAATGGAGGCTATCAAATAGGCTATGGCGCGCCTGACTCTATTAATTGGCAAGGGACTAGCGATTCTAGTGGGGGGGCGCAAGCAGGGTATGGGCAACTTAGCACTACCATGCTTTCTGCAAGCGCGAATGTTTATCATGGGCTTGTCCCTAAAAATCCTGATTATGACATGACCCCCCCTAACGCTCAAAACCCTAGCGCAAACGATTGGACTTTAGGGAATGCGGACGCTGAGGGGACTTTAGCCAGAAGGATTTTCTTAATCAACTCAGGCGTTAATTTTAAAGTAACCCACCCCATTAGCGAAGATTACGGGAATGTGTTTGAATACGGCATGATTTATCAAAACCTGAGCGTTTTCTCTGGACTGGATAAAGGCAAAAACGGCTATTATAAAAACAACATTGACCCTAACGACCCTAATGGGCCGGGCTTGCCTTACCGCCATTACTACACCGATCAAAGCTCCCAATACCCTCAAAATCTCAACACGCCTAACCCGCTCTATCGTAACATGCCCCAAAATTCGCATGCGATCGGGAATATCATCGGAGGGTTTATGCAAGCGAACTACAATATTTTAAGCAATGTGATCGTGGGTGCGGGAACTCGTTATGATATTTACACCTTGCTAGACAAAAACGGCCGCACGCATGTAACTTCTGGTTTCTCGCCTTCTGCAACCGTGCTTTATAACCCCATTGAAAGCATTGGCTTGAAAGTGAGCTATGCGTATGTAACTAAAGGGGCTTTGCCTGGCGATGGCGTTTTGATGCGCGATCCTACGGTGATTTATCAAAGGAACTTGCGCCCTGCGATCGGTCAAAATGTGGAATTCAATGTGGATTACAACAGCAAGTATTTCAATGTGCGTGGGGCAGCGTTCTATCAAGTCATCAATAACTTCATCAACAGCTACGGGCAAGACACTTCTAAAAACGGAGGGGGTAACGCGACCGCAAAAAACATGTCAGGGAATTTACCCGAAACCATTAATATTTATGGTTATGAAGTTTCAGGGAATGTGAGGTATAAGAATTTCTTAGGGACTTTCTCAGTGGCTCGCTCTTGGCCAACGGCTAGGGGGCATTTATTAGCGGACACTTACGCTTTAGCTGCAACGACCGGGAACGTGTTTATCCTAAAAGCCGATTATGATGTCCGCAGATGGGGGCTTACTTTAACCTGGCTCTCGCGCTTTGTAACTAACATGTATTATGAGGGCTATTCTATCTATTACCCGCAATACGGCTTGATAAAAATCCATAAACCCGGGTATGGCGTGCATAACATCTTTATCAATTGGACTCCGCCTTCTAAAAAATGGCAGGGTTTAAGGATTTCAGCCGTGTTTAACAACATCTTAAACAAGCAATATGTGGATCAAACTTCAGTGTTTCAAGCGAGCGCGGACGCTCCAGCAAGCGATATGATCCCTAAAGGTAAGCGCATGGCGCTCCCTGCTCCTGGATTTAATGCGCGTTTTGAGGTATCCTATCAGTTCTAAAATGAAAGAAATCCTAGGGTTTCTTTTTGAATTAAAACATGGAAATAAACATGAAAAAGCCCTATAGAAACCGCCAAACTCTATGGAAAAAGTTCCGCTCGCTCAATAAACTCATTAAGATACTCTTAAGGATTTTAAAAAAGTAGTTTTATCCAAAATTTAGCGAGTTTAGTTTAAGATAACGCTTTATTTTAATTCAAAAAAGGAAACGCGCTCATCATGGCTGAAGAAACGCTTGAAATAACTCCGGATCTTTTGAAAAACCCTTATCAAAAAATCATCAATGTGAGCGCGAGCGTTTTTGATGAAAACCATGGGCGATCGTTTTTTAGTGCGCAATTTTATGAAAGAATTGAACCTTATTTAAAAGAAGTTTTAACCCATCCCATTGATTTAGAATGCGATTTAAACACCGCTAAAAAAAAGAACCGCTTAACCCCTTTAAAAAAGCTTTTTAAAGCGTGTTTTAACACGGAAGAAATTTTGATTGTGAATAACAACACCAGCGCGGTATTCCTCATCGCTAACGCTTTAGTGCAAGAAAAAGAAATCATTGTTTCGTATGGCGAATTAGTGGGGGGGAATTTTAACCTTAAAGATATTTTGTTAAGTAGCGGGGCTAGGCTGCATTTAGTGGGGAACATTAATCGCGCTTATTTAAGGGATTACCGCTTAGCCTTGAATGAAAACAGCAAAATGCTCTTTAAAACCCACAACCCCCATTTTAAAAAAGACACGCCCTTTAAAGATTTGCAAACTCTGGCTAAAGAGCATGATTTGATTGATTATTACAATTTAGGGGATGTGGATTTGTTAGACAGAACGGCTTTAGAAGAAATTTTAGCTCTCAAACCATCGCTTTTAAGCTTTAGCGCGGATAAATTCTTCAACAGCGCGCAAGCGGGCATTATTATGGGGCAAAAAGAACGGGTTGAAGCGTTAAAAAACCACCCTCTTTATAGAGCCTTGAGGGTGGGTAAAATCACGCTCACCTTGCTTTTTCACAGCCTAAAAGCATGGGTGAATCATCAAGAAGAAATGACAATTTGTGCGTTATTGAACCAAACTAAAGACGCATTATTACAAAAAGCCCTCAAACTCTACGCCCTTTTAAAGCCTTTAGAATTGAATGTGAGCATAGCGTCTAGCTTTTCTAAAATAGGGAATTTGCCCGATAGAGAATTAGAATCCTTTTGCGTGAAAATCCAATCCAAAAACACCCGCGCTTTAAATAGTGAGAAACTTTATTTAAAACTTTTTCAAAAAGGCGTTATTACAAGAATTTCATGCGAATTTGTGTGCTTGGAAGTCTTTAGCTTGAATGAGAAAGATTTTGAAAAAATCGCTCTGGTTTTAGAAGAAATTCTTAATAAGGCTTAAAAATTCGCTATAATAAAATTCCTTTTAAACGCGCCATATCCCCCACAATAGAGAATGATAGAAAACGATAGAACATCAATTTAAAGGAACTTAAGAATGGAAAAAATCAGCGATCTTATAGAATGCATTGCGTATGAAAAAAATTTGCCTAAAGAGATGATTTCAAAAGTGATTCAAGGCTGTTTGTTAAAAATGGCGCAAAACGAGTTAGACCCCCTAGCGCGCTACTTGGTGGTTGAAGAAAACAAGCAGCTCCAGCTTATCCAGTTGGTAGAAGTTTTAGAAGATGATGATGAAAGATTGATTAACGACCCTTCTAAATACATCAGCTTGTCTAAAGCCAAAGAAATGGATCCAAGCGTTAAGATTAAAGACGAATTGTCTTACAGCTTGAGTTTGGAGAGCATGAAGCAAGGAGCGATCAACCGCCTTTTTAAAGATTTGCAATACCAGTTAGAAAAAGCGTTAGAAGACAGCCACTTTGAAGCGTTTCAAAAGCGTCTCAACAGCGTTTTAATGGGGCAAGTGATTTTAGTGGATCACAATCAAAACACTTTTATTGAGATTGAGCAGCAATTTCAAGGCGTTCTTTCCATGCGCCACCGCATCAAGGGCGAAAGTTTTAAAGTAGGCGATAGCATTAAAGCGGTTTTAACGCAAGTCAAACGCACAAAAAAAGGCTTACTCTTAGAACTGAGCCGCACCACTCCTAAAATGCTTGAAGCTCTGTTGGAATTGGAAGTCCCTGAAATTAAAGATAAAGAAATTGAAATCATCCATTGTGTGCGAATCCCAGGCAACAGAGCGAAAGTGAGCTTTTTTTCCCATAACTCTAGGATTGATCCCATAGGCGCGGCTGTGGGGGTTAAGGGCGTGCGCATTAATGCAATCAGTAACGAATTGAATAAAGAAAATATTGATTGCATAGAGTATTCTAATGTGCCTGAAATTTACATCACTCTCGCGCTCGCTCCAGCCAAAATTTTAAGCGTTGAAATTAAAAAAATCCCCATAGAAGAATTGAATGCTGAAGAAAAAGAGTCCGTTCAAGAGCGTTTTATTGTCAATAACCATTTGCAAAAGGCTAAAGTGCGTTTATTGGACATTGAAAAATCTAAGGCGATCGGTAAAGGCGGGGTGAATGTGTGCTTAGCGTCCATGCTTACAGGCTATCACATAGAGTTTGAAACCATTCCTAGCGTCAAAGAAAACGCAGAAAATGAAAGCGAGAAAGAAACGCAAAAAGTGGGGGTAGAAGCTTTAGAGTCTTTGTTTAAGAATTAAGGGTATCTAAAATTCAATCTCTAAAAAGCTTTTAACTAAATTCAAAAATTGGGAAGAAAGTTTTTAATACGGTTTTAAATTACACGATTTTAAATGAGTGGTTTGTAGCTTTTATCAAAATCGTTTTTATAAGATTAGGATAAAATAACGCTCACCCCCTAGTTTTTTTCGCTAGAGATTAGGGGGTAAATTACCTTCAAAGGATTACTATGTCCAAAAAACATGGTAAAAAGCCTTTGGTTGTATTATACTTAAAAATACCTTTTTTTAAGTATAGGGTTAAAATCGTTGTTAAAAAAACCCATTAAGCCAAAGGTTTCCCCTATTTAAGGGGTTTCCTTTAAGGTAAAGCGCTTTTTATTCACTGCCCGTTTTCAATGATTTTAATTTCTTTATTTATAAAGATATTTTTCAAGAAAAAAGTAAGGCCAATCACTTAAGTTCTAAAAATAAGCTTTAAGTTAAAAATTTGCGGTGTTGAACAAATATATAACTAAATTTCAAAAATTGGGAAGAAAGTTTTTAATGCGATTTTAAATGAGTGGTTTGCAGCTTTTATCAAAATCGTTTTTGTAAGATTAGGATAAAATAACGCTCACCCCCTAGTTTTTTTCGCTAGAGATTAGGGGGTAAAGTTTGTCTAGGAGACTTCTATGAGAAAAAATCATAGCAAATACTCTTGGGAAACATTATACCTAAAAATTAGTTTTTTAGGGTTTTGTTTGGAATTAAAAATCAAACGATAGTTTTTCAAGAGTCCCCCTTTTTTAAGGGGGGTGTTTCTTAGACAAAGAACAAGCGCTTTTTATTCACTGCCCGTTTTCAATGATTTTGATTTCTTCATCGGTGAGGTTATAGAGCTGATAGACTAAAGCGTCAATTTCTTTTTCTAACTTTTGGGTGTTGGCTTTAGGGTCTTTTTCTTTTACTTTTAAAATCCGCTCTGCGCCATCTGTGATTTTACGGGCTAATTCTTGGTTTTGCGGCGTGATTTTAGGAATGGGAAGCCGTTCTATAAAAGCCTTTTTATAGCGATAGCCACTCTCGCCTAGTCCTCCGCCAGCATAGAAAGTTTTGAAAGCAAAAGTAATCAATTTAGAATGCAACATTCCTAAAAGATAGTGCAAATGCTCTCCTGTGAGAATGAAGCTCGTGGCTTCTGCATAAAAATACCCTAATTGGCATTCTCTATTATCTAAATAAAATCGTGGCTCTTGCACGATCTCGCCATACACAATTTTCTCTTTTTCAAAATCCTCTAAATACGCGCAATTCCTTAAGTGATAGGGGGTGTCTCCTTGATCGCATCGTGTGGCAATAATATCATAATGAGCGTCTAAATGCGCTTTTGTTGCGGGGTATTTTTCTATATCAATGGGAGGGATTTTAGATTTGAGATTAGAAGTGTAGCCGTTATGGGTGTTAATAAGATACTCCCCCGCCCACTCATAAGAATACCTTTTAATGTCTTTCCCTCTCAAAATAGGCTTAATAAGCGCTTCTGTGCGCTCCCTTTCTTCTTGCGTCTTGCAAGCGTTCAAAATGGCGTCTCTTTTTTCAGTGGGAATAATAAAGGCTTCGTTAGCGCCGGTTTTTATCCCATAATTGATTTGAATATCCCAGTCTTTAAGCGGGGTGCCGATACTCTCCATTTTATCCCTCAAGTCTAAAAGCGTGGTGTTGGCAAAAATAAAGCTTTCTGTTGAAAGCCCGTTTTGCCTCATGGGCAAAGAATGGGCGCTTTTCAAATCGTTTCCATCGTTTGGGGTGGGTTCGTAATATTTAAAAACACTCTCTTTGGAGGGCGTTTGTTTGATGAAATTCATGATGCTGGTATCCACTGCAGCACTCTCAAAGACTTTTAAGGCGTTCAATTCCATGTAACTGACAAGGGTGGTTTTTTTGAGCAGCAATTCTCTCAATTTAGCGCCGTATTTGGCGCGCGCGTATTTGTTGGAAGTGATGAAAGCGTTAAACCCCTTTTCTTTTAAAAGGTGGAAAGCCAGGGCAAAAAAGTAGGTGTAAATGTCAGCGGTGCTGTTATAGAAATCTTGGTATTGCTTTTGTAATAAAGGCTTTAAGTCTTTGATGTGTTCTTGGCGGATATAAGGAGGGTTGCCAATGATGCAATCAAAGCCTAAAAAATCCCCCTCATCATCTAGCACTTCAGGGAATTCAAAGCGCCATTCAAACGCATTGTGATACTCTCTTACCACTTAAAGCATCATCAAGCTTTTTTCTTAAAGCTCTAATACGCCCATAAGAAGCAAAAGCCTCTTCCTCTTCTTTAGGGCTTAGTTTGGGCGTGCCAAAAAGACTTGGGATAAAGTAATTTAACCCATCTAGCAAACTCTTATCGTCTAGGGCAAAATCATTGTATTTTTTGATGTGTTTTTCAATAGTCTTTTCAAGCTCTGCTTTGGTTTTAGGGTCTTTGAGCGTGAGGGAAAAAGTGTTTTTTAAGTCTTGGATTTTGTTGATAAGATCGGCTTTATTTAAGGGATAGAGAGGGTTTGGGTCTTTGTATTGGGCGACTAGATCTTTGTATTCTTGGATTTTTTGCTTGATATTGGGGATCTTTTTGAGATCGTCATTCAAATTAAAGCGTGAGATCAAGCTGTTAGCGCACTTAATGTTAATGTCAATGTTGGGGAGGGTTTCAAGCGCGTTAGTGTTCTTGCCATTTTCAAAAATGTAATAGCTGTATTTTAAAAGCTCTATCCATAGCCTGAGCTTGGTGATTTCGCAAGAATTGGGGTTAATATCCACGCCAAAAAGGCAGTTTTCAATGATGGATTTTTTAAGCTCAAAAAGTTCTTTTTGGATTTGGTGGTGAGGGTCGTTTTCGCTATGCGGTTTTTTGTAGTTAAAGATTTCACCCGTTGGCGCGTGGTGAATGATGATTTCATCGTTTTCTAATTCAAGATCGTAGCGGTGCAAGGAAGCAATAAGCCCTAGCTTATAAGCGATCCACACCATTTCATTGAGCGCAGAAACCAAGAAATGCCCGCTCCCCACCGCCGGATCGCAAACGCGTAAAGTGAGAAGGAATTGCAAGTATTCTTTGCGTTTATCCTCTTTATAGCTATCATTTTTGAGATAATTTTTTAATTCTTCTAATTTTTCACACTCTATATTATATTTTTGATTGAATTTATCCAACACGATCTTACTGATACTCTCTTTGCACATGTAGCTTGTAATGAAGCTTGGGGTATAAAAGCTCCCCTCTTTATAGCCATTGAGTTTTTCAAAAACAAGCCCTAAAACGCTAGGGTTAATCAAAGGGCTTTCGCTGGTATTTGTATTATCTTTAATGTCTTTAGGGGTGGTGGTGAAATTATAAGCGTGCAAAAATGCAAAAAGGTATTTTAGCAAGGGTAATTCTTTTTCTTTTTGGTAGTTTTCATCTTTTTTGAGAACGGATTTAGGATGAAACTCTAAAGGATAGTTATCAAGCGATTTGATTTCATGCCTGTTTGATTCTAAAGGCGTTTTATCAAACAAACTGGAATTCAAATAAGGGATTTTTTCTAAAATCTTGTTTTGTTTTTCTAAGGAGCGCTCGTTATTTTTCTTGGCTAGGACTTCAAAAAAGAGGTTGTTTAGGGCGTTGAAAGTTGTAAAGTTGTCTGTGGTTAAGAAAGGTTCTTTAAAATGATTGAACGAGATTAAAAGGCTTTCTAAAAGCCGTAAAAACAAGATGCGGTTATTCCAAGCGATGAGTAACGCCATGACTTCTTCATCGTCTAAATTGTTGTAGCATTTTTTTAAAGCATCGCTTAGGGAGTTTTTGGTGCGGCTGGGCTTGATTAAAATTTTCCCTTTGTCATTTTGTTCTTCTAACCCTAAAATGTAAAGCAATTCTTCATAAAAATCTTTGTTAAGCGTGTTAGCGTCAAGGGTTTTCCTTTGTTTTAAAAGGACTTCTTGGCTTAAAACTTGATAAATCAAAGGAAGTTCTTTAACATCATCGCTCAAATTAAAGTGAGTGTAGCGGAGTTCGCCTTGAAAATCTGTTTTCAAATATTGTTCTAAATCTTTGTAAAATTTTGGTTTTGAATGGTCTGTGCCTTCGTTTTTAGCCCAATTTTTATAGAATTTATTGATGCGTTTATCGTTTTGAAACAAAAGCAAATCCCTACAATCAAAGAAAAAAAATTCATGCGCGTTGCAAATAATGGCGTGTTTTAGGGAGTTGTTTTCTTCTGTCTCTTTTAAAAAATACAAAACCATTTGACAAAAGGCTTTACTGAGCGGGTTTTCTCTGTCTTTAGGGAATTCTGTCTTGTTGGCTAAGGCTTTGACTTCAATAAGCACCCAAGCTTTTTCATCCACATAGATCGCGCTATCCACTTTTTCATGAGTATTGCAGTCATAGCCATAGGTATTTTTTAAAAACTTATTGATTTCATTTTTTTGAAATTCTTCATCATTTCGTTTTGGTGCGTTTTCTAATAAGCTGTTTATTTCTTTTTCAAAATTTTCTATAGTTTCTTTTGTGGGTGTTTGGGGATTGTGTTTTTTAATAAAATCTTTGAGCGAGATGTGAGCGAAACGAATCATAAAACGCCTTTGAAATGGGATAACAACGATTATAACAAAAGCACTATGAATTTTAAATAAAAACGCTTTTATTTAAAATCGTTCCATGTGAAACATTAAGATAGCTCTAATCTTTACGATTTAAAACTTCATTAACCAACGTGCTTAATTGATCTTTGTTCATTTTGGTTTTGTATTCAATATTCACGCCTTGCTTTTTTAAAGCTTCAAAAAATTTCTTAGCGGTTGAAATTTTCCGCCGCTCTTCTTCGCGCAATTCGCTTTCATTTTCAACCCCATTAGTTTCTACCACTAACAACACTTTTTTATCGTTGTTTTCAACCACATACCCAAAATCAGGGCTATAAGTTTGATTCAACCCTATCGGGATCTTAACCCTAGGGAGCTTGCCAAAAACAATGATTTTAGTGTCGTTAGATTCTTCAATCGTGTCTTTTTCAATCTTGCTTTCCACTTGCATGAAATTTTCATACAGGCATTTTTCTTGAGCGCTTGAATTTTTAATCTCGTATTTATCCCCCCTCAAATTCCCATGTAAAAATTCTCTAATTTCTCCTTTTTCATCATAAAACGCATCGTTTTTTCTGTTTTTAATCGTCGTTTCGCGCATTTGATAGGAAATTTTATCTTTAATGTTTTGATAAATGATTTCCAAAAACAGCTCTTCTAAGCGCTTTAAGCCCTCTTGTTCGTTTTTTTTAATGAGCTCAAACTTGTTTTCATCAATGTTTTCCAACACTTTAGCCACGCTTTTAAAACTCAATTTCACCTTATTGGACAAGGCGCTGATAAACTCATGCAAGCTCCACACGCATGCGCTTTCTCGCTCAAAAACCTCTGTTGTGGCGTTATTTCCCATATTTTCTACTTTTTTATGCGTCGTAACCGAAACGATTTTTGAACTGACATTAAAAGAAGTGTTGATCTTTGTTACAATCTCATCAATCAAGCTCTCGCTATCAATGGCGTAAGCGATCCTAGCTTGATGATTCAAACTTTCCCATAAGGTTTCAAATTTTTTAAAATTTTCTTTATTGATTTTGATTTTTTCAGTTTTTCGCTCGTTTTTGTTCCTCACTCTAAAATGGCCCACTAAACGATCTTTTAAAAAATCTTTTAATTTTTCAAAATCCAGGTATTTTTCATTTTTTAATTTTTCTAGTTCCGGCTCTTTTTCTAAAAATTCGTTTTGATTGAGAGTGAGTTTAAAGCTTTCATCATCTGTTTTTTCTCCAAAACCCAAACCCTCTAATGTTTCCAATAAAACCCCGTAATACCCTTTTTTAACAACGCCGCTTTTTTCTAACTCTTCTGCGCTAAATATTTGTTTAATCAAGCTGTGTTCGCTTATCTCTTGCTGGATCGCTCCCACAAAATCCCCCTCAACTTGCGGCACGATCACCACCAATTCATTGACAAAATCAAAATCAGCATGCTCTTTAGTGATGCGTTCGCCCCTATCATTCACAGCGAGCCTTAGCCTCCTACCAATTTGTTGCAATTTAGTGATATTGGAATGGCTAGGGGCTAATTTGCAAATCGTCATCACATTAGGGTTATCCCACCCCTCTTGCAACGCCCATTGCGAAAAAATAAACCTGAGATCGGAATCAAAACTCAGCAATTTTTCTTTTTCTTTTAAAATGAGCGCGATCACTTGGGCTTCATCGCCATCTTTATTGCTTTTAGCAAAATACCCTCCATGCGCTTTTTGAATATCGTCTTTGGTGCGCTCTAAATACGCTCTATAATTTTCATCTAAAGGCTTTTTTAAGACTTCTTCAAGCTTTTGTTGGTAAAGTTTTTCAAATAAAAGGGCCAATTTAGCCGGCTTTTCATTCTCGCTTAAATAGCTATTCACCCCGCTAATAAACACCATGCACAAGGCTTTAATCCCCTTTTTAAAAAGCCCTTCTTCTCTTTCAAAATGGCTTTTTATCGCTTCTTTCAGCATCACTTCTTGCTCGCCTTCTAAAAGATGAGAAAAAGGCTCTTTTTGATCCAGTAACAAATTAACGCCATTGAGAAAACGAACCTCAGTTTTAGTGATGTTTTCTACAATGTAATCTTCTAAAGCGCTGATTTGAGTTAGCACCCCTAAATTATCATGCTTTTTGACTTTGACGCTTTGGGTTTTCTTTTCTAAATCCGTGTAGTTGATTGCAGCTTCATATTCATTTCTTTTTTCAATCCCTTTAAGCTCTAAAAAATACTCTTGACTCTCCCCCACAGACGCCACGCTGATGCTTTTCACTAGGGCGCAATCAAACGCTTTTTTGCTGTCTAGCGCGTAAATCAAATTATTATAATCGTCTTTAAAAGTCGCTCCAAACCTGAGCGTGACTAAAGCGTTTAATTGTTCCAAATATTTTTTTGTTTTATCGCCTAAAAATCGGTGCGGTTCGTCCATGATTACGATAGGGCGCATACTCGCTAAAGCTTGCATGTAACTTTTTGCACCATTGAATAGATTCGTGTTTTCTAGGCATGATTTGTTGATAGTATTTTTCTCTTTATTGAAAGCAGAAAAAGTCATCACCAACACGCAGCATTTATGGTTGCTCGCTAAAATAAAGCTTCTTATCTCTTCATAGCTTTCTAAATGCGTAGAATACTCGCTTTTAAAAAATTCTCTGGTGATTTCAACGCTCTTTAAAACCCCTAATTTAATGGCGTTGCTTGGCGTTAAAACGATAAATTTTGACAAATGGTAGTTTTTGTGCAAGGCATAAACGCATTCCAAAAAGCAAAAGGTCTTCCCGGTGCCTGTTTCCATTAAAATATCGCAGTTTAACGACTTGTCAATCCCCACGCTCCCCTGGGTTATTTTTTGTTTCGATCGCAAATTCTCAATATTTTCTAATAAAACATCTTTGATCGCCCCTATTTCAAAAACAGGGTTAGAAATCCTTTGAGCGTCATTTTCTGGCTCCCTGAAATCAATCCCCTTAAACACCCCTAAAATTTGGTCCCGGCATTGCTCCTGATAGTCTAATCGTTTGAATTTGATTTTCACCTCTACCCCCTAATCTTTAAATCGCCGCTCTCTAATTTCAAATCCAACAAATTACTGCCCAATTCCAAACACAGCCTATCATTACTGATAGCGGGCATATACATGCTAATTTTTTCCACCCCTTTATCTTTCAAGCTTTCTAACACTTCGTTCATTTCTATATCCCCCACAATGAAAGCCGTATTTTTGGCCAGATACAAGGCGTTTTCAATCAAGCAAGTTATAGGGGTGGTTAGCTCTAAACCCTCACAGCATAAAAGCTTGATTAAAATCGTTTGAGTTTCCCCTTTTTTTGGGTTAGAATAAGCGAACAAATCCTTTTGATGGGCTTGACTGAGATTTTTATCATTAGCATGCGTTTCATCATCAATGATTTCAAACGCTCTAAACCCCACATCTAAATGCACACAAGCTTCTTTGATTTTAGCCCCCGCTCTTTTAATCCTTTCTTCGGTGATGTCAAAAATGCTCGGGGAGGTGGATTTTAAGGCGTTCAAACAAAAATCATAAGCGCTTTTGTTTTTCTTGGGATCGATTTTTTCATCTAACTGGACGAGAATGAAGCGCCTTTCTTTAAATGCGGCGTTCAAACCATTAAATAACCCCCCCCCTCACTTAATTTTTGATAATCGCTCTTATTACTCTCTAACACCGCATGCGCGGTTGTCCCGCTCCCGGCGAAAAAGTCTAAGATGATGTCGCCCTCGTTTGTGGATAATTCAATCAGTCGGTTGATGAGTTTTAAAGGTTTTGGGTATGAAAAAATTTTTTCTCCATTAAAAATATTTCTTACTTCATTCGCTCCTATATCGCTATAAAGATTAGTAATTAAATTAGAATACGCATTCCCACTTTTACGATAGATAATCTGTAGTTTTTTATTATCAATTGCGCATAATTCATACATTTTTCTATATGAACACCAAAAACCATCGCTCGTTTTTTGAAATTCAATAAACCCATTTTGATTACCAAAATCAAATAATTTCTTACTCCAAGTATAGCGGTATGATTTCTCTTTTTTAATATTTTGATGGTTTTTAAACCATGTGCCATCAGGTGCTTGTATTTCATAATCCAAGCTCTCAATATATTGAAAACTACTTGCAGAACATGAGTGCATTAAAGGAGTAAGCTTATAATGCCCTCTTGTTTCAAAATATTCATCTTTTAAAATATAACCCTTTTCTTCCAATTCTTCTTTTGTATTTTCATGTTTATTTGCTTTAAAATTATATCTTTGATAGCAGAAAATATATTCTGTTCTTGTATCAATCGTTTTATCTTCTGTTGTGTTGCCACTTGGCTTATTTTTAGAATGCCATATAAATTGAGCCACAAAATTCCCCTCCCCAAAAATCTCATCGCATAAAAGTTTGAGTTGGGCGCACTCGTTATCGTCAATACTGATGAAAATCACGCCGTCTTGTTTGAGCAAATCTTTAGCGAGCAACAATCTAGGATACATGAAACTAAGCCACCCGCTATGGCATTTTGACCCAAAAAGATTCTTGATGTAATCCAGCTTTTCTTTAGAATAATCCAATGCTTTTAAAATCTCTTCATTGGATTGCGAGAAATCATCACCATAGATAAAATTCTCGTTTTTCGTGTTGTAAGGCGGGTCAATGTAAATCATTTTGATTTTTTCACTATAGCTTTGTTTTAAGATTTTGAGAGCGTCTAAATTATCGCCCTTGATGAGAATGTGCTTGCTGGTGGATTCGTTTAAGGGCTTTAAAATCTTATTGTTTTTCTTAAAAGCTTGATTTAGGGCGATTTTCTTACCCACAAAATCCAACCCATAGCCCTCTTCTTTTATCTCGCTAAAATCCCCGAGTAACGCTTTTAATCTTCCCACATCCAGCGTGAGTTTATCGTCATTTTCTATACTCAAGCAACCGGGAAAATAACGATTAAAAACCTCTAAATTTTTTTCATTAACGCTTTTTTCTCCACCAATTTCTTTATTTTGCATTGCTATCCTTTTTTAAATGATTTAAATTACCCAATTCTGCCTTAATTTTCAATTTTCAAATGTTCCCCGTGAAACGCTAGCATTTTTTAAAAAATCTTGTTTCACTTCAGCGATAATGTTTTCATCTCTGGCTAAGTCAATGTATTCAAAACTATTCCCGCTCTGCTCCCCGCCCTGGAGCAAGTCCCCGCTTTTTCTGTATTCTAAATCCAATTCAGCGATTTTAAAGCCGTCCAATTCCTCAGCAAATTTTTCCAATCGTTCGTTTTCTTCTTGGATCGTGCATAAAAAACAATAGCCTTTCAAGCCGTTACGAGACACGCGCCCCCTTAACTGGTGCAAAGTCGCTAAGCCTAACCTTTCGGGCGCTAAAATCACCATCACGCTTAGTCGTGGTAAAGAAATGCCCACCTCAATGAGCGTAGTCGCTAAAAGAATGCTCCCGGACTCTCTGAATTCTTCAATCACTTCTTCTTTATTTTTATTCTGCCCTGAAGTGGTATAAACGTTTTTAAAGCGTTTTTGCCAAAAACTCGCCCCCTCACTGAGCGATAAATACGGGATTTTTTCGCTCTCATTCACCAGCGGATAAACGACAATGACTTGATGGTTTTTAGCGATTTCTTCGCTGATTTTCTCCATCACTATTTTAAAATCTCTTTTATGCAAGACTAAAGTTTCAATCTCTTTAGGGTAAGGGATTTCTCTGATCATGGTCGTTTTCACAAACGCGCTTTTGGCTAGGGCGAGCGTGCGAGGAATGGGGGTAGCGGAAAATTGCAAGGAATGGGGTTTATTGCCCTTACTGCTCGCCATTTTTTCTAATTGGTAGCGCTGTTTTGTGCCAAATCGGTGCTGCTCATCAGTGATCACTAGTGCGAATTCATTCAAATCGCGCTTATCAAACAACAACGCTTGCGTGCCGATGACCACATGAGTGATTGTTTCAAACAAATGATTTTTTTTGCGGCTCCCGCCAAGCAGTAATTCCACTTCAAAATAAGGGGGTAAAAATTTTAAGGCTTCGTTATAAAGCTGTTTAGCGAGAATGGAAGTGGGCGCCATTAAAAGGGTTTTATTAGGGTAGGCTAATACCATGCTCGCTAAAATCACCATCGTTTTCCCGCACCCCACATCGCCCACAACAAGACGCTTGCACGCTATGGGACTAGTGAGATCGCTTTGGATTTCTTTAATGGCGTTTTGCTGGTCGTTGGTGAGTTTAAAGGGTAAAGAAGCGATAAACGCTTTCAAGCGTTCGCTATTATTAGGGCATGCGATTTTAGCGTTGAATTGCAATTTTTTGCGTTCTAAATTTTTCATATAAAAAAACATTTCAATATATTTTAATGCATTTAAATGTTGTGAAGGAAAATTTTTATTCGTTTCAAAATCCTTGACAAAATGCGGCGTGGGGAAAAAGATTTCTAACAATAAATGCGCGATATTTTCTTTAATGCCTTCCTTTTTTAAATTTTCTAATGAAATGAGTTTTTGTAAATTTTCTTGTATTTTTTTATGATTTTTAACTTTTTTAAAAATTAAAGAAATTTTGCCAAATTCGGTAAGGATTTTAGGCGTGTTAATGATATAAGCTTGATTAAAAGAGCTTTGCTCTAATTTACCATAAATGAACAAACTCTCGCCGGTTTTAAACTGGCTGTGATGGAACACGCTGTAATTGAAAAAAACAAGCTCTAAATTTTTGTAAAATCGTTTGGAATAAGCAAAAATCTTTAAAACTTTGGCGTAGTTTCTTTTCTCTAAAATATCCACTTCTAAAACGCCGCTCAAGCCCATTTCAAAATGTTCTAATAAATTCAAATCTTTATAGCCTTTGGGCGTATAAACAAGCAAGGCTTCTAAAAGCGATTTCACATTCAATGTTTTTAATAAGTTCTCTGTTTCTTGCAATTTGTTCTTACCCTAGCTAATCCTTAATCATTTTTATGATAAGATAATCAAATTATACATTGACTTAAGGAAATTTAATTGATGAAATCTAAAATCACTCATTTTATCGCTATCTCTTTTGTTTTAAGCCTGTTTAGCGCATGCAAGGACGAGCCTAAAAAATCGTCTCAATCGCATCAAAACAACACTAAAACCACTAAAAACAATCCAATCAATCAAGCGAATAAGGATATAAAAAAAATTGAACATGAAGAAGAAAATGAAAAAGCCACCAAAGAAGTGAATGATTTGATCAATAACGAAAATAAAATTGATGAAATCAATAATGAAGAAAATGTTGATCCTTCGCAAAAAAGAACGAACAACGTTTTGCAACGAGCCACTAACCACCAAGACAATCTCAATTCTCCGCTTAACAGGAAGTATTAAAGTGTGAAATTTTTTTCAAAGGATTTATTTAAAAAAGTAACCCCTTTATTTTTAAGCGTTTGTTTTTTAAGCCCTACCCTTATGCAAGCCAAAAGCCGTTTTTATGTGGCTTCTCAGTATCAGGTAGGGAAAATGATCATGAAAAAATACAACGATCTCAAACGCACGATTGAAGGAGCGAGCTTTTCTTTAGGCTGGGAGATTAACCCCACTAATTATTGGTTTTATTCTCGCTATTACTTTTTTATGGATTATGGGAATGTCATTCTCAATAAAAGAACGGGCGCTCAAGCGAACATGTTCACTTACGGCTTTGG
The DNA here is from genome assembly GCF_000296015.2 of Helicobacter pylori FD535. Lineage (GTDB taxonomy): Bacteria > Campylobacterota > Campylobacteria > Campylobacterales > Helicobacteraceae > Helicobacter > Helicobacter pylori_CT. The sequence continues at coordinate 21,353 of NZ_AKHP02000022.1, read as the reverse complement.
AGGGGATTTGATCGTGGAATACAATAAAAACCCCTTGTATGTATTTTCTCTTTTTTATGGCATGCAAGTTGCCGAAAACACATGGACTCTTTCCAAACACAGCGCGAATTTCATCATTGACGATTGGCGCAGCATTCAAGGGTTTTCGCTCAAAACTTCCAATTTCAGGATGCTAGGTTTAGTGGGGTTTAAATTCCAAACCGTGCTATTCCACCATGACGCTAGTATTGAAGTGGGGATCAAATGGCCTTTTGCTTTTGAATACGACTCAGCCTTTGTAAGGCTTTTTTCTGTCTTTATTTCGCACACTTTCTACCTTTAAACTAATTCCAACCCCACCGGGCAATGATCGCTCCCTAAAATATCTTTATAGATTAAAGCGTCTTTTAAGCGCGTTTTTAAAAGGTTAGAGCATAAAAAATAATCAATGCGCCAACCAATGTTTTTATCCCTTGCTTGTTGCATATAACTCCACCAGGTATAAGCCTTTTCTTTGTTAGGGTAAAAATAACGGAAAGTGTCAATGAAACCAGCGTTCAAAAGCTCGCTGAATTTTTCTCTCTCTTCATCGCTAAAGCCGGCATTTTTTCGGTTGGTTTTGGGGTTTTCTAAATCAATTTCATTGTGGGCCACATTCAAATCCCCGCACACAATGACCGGTTTTTTTAACTCTAAAGCTTTTAAAAATTTCTTAAATTCCACTTCCCAACTCATGCGATAACTAAGCCTGGATAGGGCTTGTTGGGAATTAGGGGTATAAACATTCACCAAGTAAAACGACTCAAATTCGCAAGTTATTACGCGCCCCTCTTTGTCATGCTCTTCTATATTAATACCATAGATCACGCTTAAAGGCTCTTTTTTAGTGAAAGTTACCACCCCAGAATAGCCTTTTTTAATCGCGCAATTCCAAAAATCAAAATACCCTTTAAATTCAAAAGTGTTTTGTTCTTGCTGCATTTTAGATTCTTGAATGCAAAAAACATCCGCATTTACGCTATTGAAAAAATCCATAAAGCCCTTAGTCATGCAAGCCCTTAACCCGTTCACATTCCATGAAACCAATTTCATTTTAATCCTTGTTCCCTTTTGAATGAATTATATCTTTTCAGTCATTTTTTTAAAAATTAAGCTTTATTTTACCTTTTTTATGTAATAATTGTCTTTTGCTTGGCTTGATAGCTCAGTCGGTAGAGCAGAAGACTGAAAATCTTCGTGTCGGTGGTTCGATTCCGCCTCAAGCCACCATCTCAAACTTCGTTGAATAAATAATTCCCCTTTTTGACACAAACAACACGAGAGTTTTCAATACTCAAAGGCGTGCTTTTGGCTCGTGGTTGCTCTTCTATTTCTAAAACCATGCACACCCCTTCTTTAAAGCGCACATGGTTTTTAACCCATTCTTTGTATTCACTGCTTTCTTTGACTATATCGTTTAAGTAATGCCCCTCATACACTTCCACAAATTCCATGAACTTTTCATTCAAATTCAATTCGTTATGCGTTATTTCGCTTTTTCGTGTGGAAGAATAAGCCAATTCGCTGGTTTCATAGAAAGTCGGCTCTGCTTGATCGTCTTGTTTGGGGCGCTCATAAATGGCTTTCACTAATTGCGTGGTGATTTGATACTCACTCTCCCACGCTTGTTTTAAAGGCTCTTCTATGAGGTAGCATTGTCTAATCGTGCCGTCTTTTCGTGCTCTGGCCCTTTTGCATTTTTCTGTAGAGCTTCTGGCTTGAAAAAGGGCGAAATTATTTTTAGCTTCAAAAGTTTGCGGCTCTTCTAAGGGCTCTGTTTTATGAACAGAGATTTTAGTATAGGGGGTAGTGATTTTACCGCTTTTATTTTCAGCGTTGCTGTAATCGCAAGGGGTAATGTCTGTCGCAGTTTGTTTGTCTTCATCAACGCGTTTTAAAATGCTTGGGCGGTAGGCTTGCAAGTTTTCATCGTCATAGACCCACTTCCCGCACGCAAATTCTTTAACATTAGGATCTCTAATGGCTTGTTTTTCCACATTATCTTTATTCTCATTGCTTTCATTGTTTTCACTAATATCAGCGTTAGAGGTGTTGTTAGGGAGCGTTTTTTCGGTGGGTGGCGTTATAAAGAGGTTGTTTTCTTGATCTTCTGAAGAATGCTTTAAAGGGGGTTTAGTGTCGTTTGTTGGCGTTTTAACTTCATTAGTGGGGCTTGTTTTGCTAGGAGTTATTAAAGGCTGTAAAAGGCTGTTTTTAGAGTTTTTAGAGCCTAGTTTGGGCTCTGGGTAAGAAAAGTTTTGAGAAGGTTGTTGCGATGAGCTGGGTTTATTTTGTGGTTTTTGCATGGGCGCGTTTAAAGAAGGCATTTGGTGCGCGTGCATCTCTTTCAATTCTTTTGAAGAAAAAACAATTTGGGTGTTTCTAGGGATAGTAGGGCGGTTAGGGTTTAAGGTTGTTTCTAAAGAAAGTTTTTCATCAAGGGGTTGATAGACGATTGCAGTGGATATGTGAGTGATTGTGAGCGTGAGTTTTTTGTGTGGAGAGATATTATAAACGCCTAAAACTTGTCTTGGTTCTTTAGAATCAAGGACTTTAGCCTTAAAAGTGCCTTTATGTGGCGAAGTTTTGATTTCTTCTAAAAGCTCGATTACAAGGGCTTGAAGAGGGTTAGAGAAAGTCAGAAAGAAAGACAGACAAAGGGTTTTTTTCACGCTTGTTCCTTTTTATTTTGGATTTTTTGGATTATATCTTAAAAAAAGGTTTAGTAAAAGTTATCAATAAGTTATAGATAGGTAACACTTTGATTAATAATGATTAGTAACAGTAGTAGGGGCGTGAATGAATGGAATGGAAAATTAAAAAGCTTTAGAGGCGTGCGTTTTTAGGGGGGTTGTGGGATCTGAAAAAATGTGAATGAAACGCTTTTTGATAAGCCTTTTTTCATTCACTTGAATTGAAAGCGGTTTTTTTGTCGTTCAATTCGGTCAGGCGGTTTTTGATTTCTTCTCTAAGACTTAGGATAAAAGGGCTTTTTTCTTCTTCAAGCATTTTTTTAACGCTAGAATACATTTTAGAAATGCTTGAATGATCCTTTAAATCCAAAAATTGAGCGAGCGAAAGCGTGGGGTTAGGGGTATAAAGCCTGGCGAAATACACGACTAATTTTCTCGCCAAAGCGACATTTTTTTGGCGCGAAGAGACCTTGATTTCACTGGATTTGAGATTTAAGCTTTGCGCGACAGCGAGCAAGATATTTTCCAAGCTTGAGCCTTCAGCATGATCTTTTTGCAAATCTTCTAAAACGGTTTTAGCGAGGTTCAAATCAATGGGAGCGTTCATTAAGTTCGCATTCACGCTGATTTTAATGATCGCGCCTTCCATTTGGCGGATGTTGTCGCTGATGTGTTGGGCGATGTATTCCATCACTTCTTCAGGCAAAGTGATTTTATTGAGTTGGCATTTTTGTTTGACAATGGAAAGTTTGGTTTCTAAATCAGGGGGCATGACTTTAGCGGTTATCCCCCATTCAAAGCGCGATTTTAAGCGATCTTCTAAGCCGGCGATGTTTTTAGGCGATCGGTCTGAAATCAATACGATTTGTTTGCTGTTGGCGTGCAAATCGTTAAAAGTGTGGAAAAATTCTTCTTCTAGCTTGGGTTTTCCTTGCAAAAATTGAGCGTCATCTAACAAGAAAAAGTCGCAATGGCGGTATTTTTTTTTAAAAGAGTCCATGGCTTTGTTGTCTAAATGCTTTAAAAAGTCTGTCAAAAAATCTTCCGAAGTGACTAACACGACTTTTTTACGCTTTTCTAGGGCATGGTTACCGATAGCGTTTAAAATGTGCGTTTTGCCTAACCCTGTGCCGCCATAAAAAAGCACCGGGTTATAAGGGGGGGTATCGCTTTGGGCGACTTTTTTAGCGATTTCATAAACGGTGTTATTGCATGAGCCTACGACAAAATTTTCAAAAGTGTAAGAGTCTTTGACGCTCGTTTTTATGGCTTTGTAATTGATATTAGCTTGGGCGCTAATTTGGATTTTAGGCGCTACTTCAATACGCACATCCACGCTATGGGCTAAATGCATGCCGACTTTATTCTGGCTTAAAATTTTTTTAAGCAACGCACCGTGTTTGGCCGTAATCCAATTGCATAAGAGCATGTTAGGGGCGTAAAAAAAGGCGATATCGCTCTTGCTTGCGTTAGGGTTGTATTTGAGCTGGCTCAAGCAATTTTCATACTCTATGAGACTAACTTCTTGTTTGATTAGCGCCAAGATTTCTTTTTCAATATTGTTGTTGGTATCCATGGCGTTATTATAGCGTGAATAAGTTGTGAATGAAAAAGGAATGACATGTGAATGAAATGTGAATGAAGCCTTAAAATTAAGGTGTTTCTTTTAAGGGTTTGTCTATAATGCTTACTCATAATAATCTAATGAATGCAAAAAAAAGGATTTTCATGCTGCTTTGCGCTGGAAGGAATGAAACTTTAAAAGGAGCGATGCCTATTGGCGTGGGTTTGATAGAGAGTGCGATTAATTTAACGAGAATATGCCTAAAAAACCCTGATACAGAAAGCCTTATTTTTATAGGGAGCACAGGGAGTTATAGCCCAGAAATTAAGCTTTTAAGCGTGTTTGAAAGCGTTTGTGGCTATCAAATTGAAGAGAGTTTTAGCCATTTAAACAGCTACACGCCTTTAGATAATTTCATTCAAATAGAAACCAAAGAGGAAGCTCTTTTTGAAAGGGTGTGCGTCAATAGCAGTAACTACATCCATACCAGCACAATGTTTGCTAAAAAAATGGCTCAAAAGGGCGTTTTATTAGAAAACATGGAGTTTTTTAGTGTTTTAAGCGTGGCTAAAATTTTTTCTTTGAAGGCTAAAGGGATTTTTTGCGTGAGTAACTATGTGGGACTTAACGTGCATAAGGAATTTAAAGAAAACCACGCCAAAGTCAAACAAATTTTAGAAAATGTCATTGATAGTTTAAGACTTTAGCTATCATGGAGCATTTTAAAATTAAAGGCGGTTGGATGTTTGAAAAAATGCGCAAGATTTTAGCGGATATTGAAGACTCGCAAAATGAAATTGAAATGCTTTTAAAATTAGCGAATTTGAGTTTGGGGGATTTTATTGAGATTAAAAGAGGGAGCATGGACATGCCAAAGGGCGTGAATGAAGCGTTTTTTACGCAATTAAGCGAAGAAGTGGAGCGCCTAAAGGAGCTTATTAACGCTTTAAATAAGATCAAAAAAGGGTTATTGGTGTTTTAAATGTGCGGGATTGTAGGTTATATAGGGGATAGCGAGAAAAAATCCGTTCTTTTAGAGGGCTTAAAGGAATTAGAATACAGAGGCTATGACAGCGCGGGTTTAGCTGTATTGAGTGATGGTTGTTTGGAAGTGTTTAAAACTCAAGGGAAATTAGAAAACCTTGCATCAGAGCTTAAAAATAAAGAGTTTTTGGATTTTGGCGTGAGTGTCGCTCACACCAGATGGGCCACGCATGGCAAGCCAAGCAGCGCGAACGCCCACCCGCATTTTACAGAAAATTTAGCCTTAGTGCATAATGGTATCATTGAAAATTACGCGAGCTTGAAAAAAGAGTTAGAAGAAAAAGGGCATGCGTTTTTGAGCCAAACGGACACGGAAGTCATCGCGCATTTATTAGAAGAAACGCTTAAAAGCGAGAGCGATTTGTTGAAAGCTTTTGAAAAAAGCATCAGCCTTTTAAAAGGGAGTTATGCGATTTTAATGCTCCATAAAAGGGCTAAAGAGAGCCTCTTTTACGCTAAATCTTCTTCGCCTTTAGTTGTGGGTAAGGGCAAAGAAGGGGTGTTTTTTGCGTCCAGTTTGAGCGTGTTAGCCCCTAAAGTGGATCAATTTGTCATTTTAGAAGAAAACAGCGTGGGGCAGATTTCTTTAGAAAATTTTAAAGATTTAAACAATATTGAAAACATGAAAGATTACGCTTTTGAGGATAAGGATTATTCTAAAGGGGATTTTAGGAATTATTTAGAAAAAGAGATTTATGAGCAGCATAGCAGTTTGTTAGAGTGTTTAGAGGGGCGCTTGGAAGCCTTGAGTGTGTATTGCGAGATCGATCCTGAGTTTTTGAAAAATGTGAGCGAAATCACGCTGTGTTCTTGCGGGAGCAGTTATCATGCGAGTTTGGCGAGCGTGTATCTGTTTGAAAGATTAGCCAAAATAAGAGCGAGGGCTATTTTAGCGAGCGAATACCGCTACGCCCATTTTAAAAGCAACCCTAACGAGCTTTTTATAGCGATTTCTCAAAGCGGCGAAACCGCTGACACTTTAGAGGCTTTAAAACTAGCCAAAGCCCAAGGGCTAAAAACCATTAGCTTGTGTAACGCTCCCTTTAGCATGATGAGCCGCATCAGCGATCACACGCTTTTGATTAGAGCCGGGGTAGAAAGAAGCGTGGCATCCACTAAGGCGTTTTCTTCGCAAGTGATGCTTTTGTGGCTTTTGAGCGTGTATATAGGCAAACAGCTAGGGACAATCTCTAAAGAAGAAGAAAAGATCCAGGCTAAAAACATGCTCAATAGCGTGAATGCGATGAAAGTAGAGCCTAGATTGCATGAAAAAATCAAGCGCTTATCCAAACGCTACTTGCATGGGCATGGCTTTTTTTATATCGGGCGCGATGTGTTTTACCCTCTCGCTTTAGAAGGAGCGTTGAAACTTAAAGAAATCAGCTACTTGCACGCTGAGGGGTATGCGAGCGCGGAGATGAAGCATGGCCCTATTGCGTTAGTGGATTCCAACCTTTTTACCATTGCTTTATTGTCTAAGCATCTGTTATTTGATAAAACCAAAAGCAATATTGAAGAATTGAGCGCTAGGGATTCTACGATTTGCGTGTTAAGCTCTGAAATTTTAGAGATCGCTGATGATTTTATCCAATTAGAAGAGAGCGAAAGCTACATGGAAGAATTTTTCCGCATGAATTTAGCGGTGCAGCTTTTAGCCTTAGAAATCGCTATGCGTTTAAACCATGATGTGGATCACCCAAGAAACTTAGCCAAAAGCGTTACCGTGGAATAAAAAGCGATATTAGGAGTAAGATAATGGAAGTGATTTGTAAGCATTACACCCCTTTAGACATTGCAAGCCAAGCGATCCGCACTTGCTGGCAGAGCTTTGAATACAGCGATGGCGGAGGCTGTAAAGATAAGGAGCTCATCCACAGGGTGGGGAATATTTTTAGGCATTCTTCCACTTTAGAGCATCTTTATTACAATTTTGAAATCAAGGGTTTGAGCAGGGGAGCGCTGCAAGAATTGAGCCGGCATAGAATAGCGAGCTTGAGCGTGAAATCAAGCCGTTACACTTTAAGGGAATTGAAAGAAGTGGAGAGCTTTTTACCCCTTAATGAAACGAATTTAGCGAGAGCCAAAGAGTTTTTAGTGTTTGTGGATAATGAAAAAGTGAATGCAATGAGTGTTTTAGCTTTGGAAAATCTCAGGGTTTTATTGAGCGAGCATAACATTAAAAACGATTTAGCCAAATACGCCATGCCGGAAAGCTATAAAACGCATTTAGCGTATAGCATTAACGCTAGGAGCTTGCAAAATTTATTGACTTTAAGGAGCAGTAATAAAGCCTTAAAAGAAATGCAAGATTTAGCCAAAGCCTTATTTGACGCTTTACCTGGCGAGCATCAATATTTGTTTGAAGATTGCTTGAAGCACTAGAATTAAAAAATACCGCTTTAATAACGCTCATTTTTTAATGTTTTAAAAACGCCTTGTTTTTGTGTTTGATGAGATGGTGTTTTAAGGGGTTTTGTTGTAGGATTTTACCACGCCCCATAGTTGCGATATGGGGCAAACTACCTTGTAAGGAGCATGTTATGCCTAAGACACATAACAAACGCTCTTGGAAAACATTATACTTTGAGTTTGCTTTTTTGGGGCTTAAAGTGATCGTTTCTGTGAAACGCTGATTTTTCTAAGAGCGTTCCCTTAAGCTCTTAAACTTAGGGGTTTCCTTATAAGCGGGTTTGTCCTTGAGTTTTGGGGCGTTGGTCATTTTGGTATAAAACTTATTTTTTTAAAACCCCCTAACCCCCTAAGACCGCCTTAAGAAATTATCGCTTGATTAAGATCAAGCTCTTTTATTATTTGATTGTAAAAAATGCTAAAAAGCATTTTTTAGGTTTTATTTTTGTTACAAAACTTATTTTTTTAAAACCCTGATTTTAGCGCTCATTAAATCGTGGTTTAAAGCTTTTTTGATGTTTTCAAATTGGCGTTTTTTGTTTTTAAGGCTAGCAATCTCCTTATCCAAAGTGCTTAAAATGTCAGCGATAGCGCTCTGTTCGTTTAGAGGGGGTAGGGGGATTTCAAAATCTTTTAAAGTTTGCTTAGTAATTGTTTTAATAATGCTTCCATCTGCTTTTCTTTTTTCTTCTTCAAATTTCGTAAAAAGACTTAAAACAAAAAAATATTTATTTACATCATTAAGCGTATTGTTATCAAAAATTAAAATTGTTCTATCGCAATAACAATCATATTGTGTTAAAGCAACTCTACCGATTGTCCCTTGTAGGGTAATAATCACGCTATTTTTTGGAACAAAAACGCTCATGGGTTGTGCAATTTTGCTGATTTTTTGTTTGGTTCTTTGGGTAAGCTTAAAATTTTCACCCACATCATAAACTTGCACAAATGGCATACCATTATCACTATACCATTGTGGATTGCCATAAGGTTGCGGAAAAGAACCTCGCCTATATTTATAAGTCCCAAGCCTTACTCGTTGCCAGGCTTGATTGAAGCCTTTCAAGCGTTTTCTTTGGCTCAATAGTTCAAAGCTTAAAGCTTTTTTAACGCTCTCTTTTTTAAGAATGAGAGAATCTAAAGCATGGAGATAATTATCCAAAGCGCTTAAAATGTTAGCGATAGCGATTTGTTCGTTTAGAGGGGGTAGGGGGATTTCAATGTTTGAAATTGTCATTTTAGTTAAACTAGGAACACCGGTCGCTTCGTTATAGTTTGACCATTTTATGATAGAAAAAGCATAAAATATAAATTTTGGAATGGATTTTTTAAATGAATAGCTATAAAATAGTGTATCTACTACCCAAAATTTACCATTTAGATAAATAGGCTTATCAATAGTCCCTTTTCTTCCTATGCAAACACTTTCGCCATTATGAAGGAAATTATTAATTGATAGCATATAGCCACCGCTTCCATAAACAGGAATATTTCCTAATTTAAAATTTTTGTAATCTCTACCATGCTTTAATGTTAATATATCCCCAAGCCTTACTCTTTGCCAATTTAAGGGCGTTATTAATGCGTCCATGAACTCTCCTGAATGGTCTTAAAAAAGATAGCGCGCTCTAATTTTAAGGTGTTATCAAAAGCGTTTTTAGGGTTAAAATCCAGCCTTAATAGCAAGATTTCAATGTTTTTAACTAGCGAACTTGTTTTGATTTTAGAAGGGTTGTTGTGGAATAAGTCATTCCTAGCTTTTCGTATCAAGCTGAAAGCCTTTAAAAAATGCTCCCAAGTGCCATAGGCTGGTAAAACATGATCGTTATATGTTTTGTAATCTGCAAATAAGGGTTTAAAATCGCTCCAATACATTTTGATAATGGTTTTTAAAGTGTTAAGAGTGGATAAATTTAAGATTTGAAAGCCATTGTATCCTTCTAAACTTTCTAAATGGTGGGTTTTTTTTAAGTGTTCAATCTCATGGCTGAGCTTTTTGGATAAAAACCAATCGTCAATATCCTTGCTGCTGTGTTTTTGAGCCAAAATAACCGCCATTTTAGAACGCAAAGCCGTTTCAAAAAAATGTATCCATAAAAAAAGCATGTGGTGCGTTTTAGTCCGTTTGTTGTAAAAATGCATTAAAAAATCAAAAAGGTTATTGATTTCATTTTCTTTATTGGGGTATTTTTGCAACATAATACCTAACTCCTTACTGGCGCCTATGAGATAGTCATAGTGTAACACGCTGATAGATTTTTTTAATTGATCTAAACCCTTATTTTTGAAAGCAAGGGGGTTTTTTAGGGCTAGATGCTTTAAAATACGATTAAAAATTTCATTTTCAAGTTCCATTAAATTTCCTGTGCTATAATCGCTTTCAGTTTGGAGGTCTCATAGCGAGGATACGCTAGTCAAAAGGCACTCCAAACTTTTTAATATCAAACTACAACCCCCAAATCTTTCAAATGCTCTAAAACCTTTGATTCGCTCTCTTTGACTTCTTTATCTAATTCTAACAAGCTGTTAGAGTAGTTTGAAACGATTTCATCAAGGGCGCTGCTAAAAGCGTTGATGCGTTTAAAAATTTTGTTTTCTAGGGCGTTTTTCAAGCTCTTAAGCCATTTGTCTTTGATGATGAGATCCTTAATTTCATTTAATTTTAAGTTTTTATATTGGTGGAACGCTTTTAATTCCAGCTCCTCATGGGCTTTATTTTTCATTTTTAGCGCCTTATTTTTAGCTTCTAGCAATTCTAAAGCGGTTTTTAGGATTTTCTTATCTTCTGAATCGGTGGCGTTTTTTAGCTCTTTTTTCAAAGCGCTTTCATTGATTTTCAATTCATAAAAAAGCCCTTCTTCGTTAGAATGCTCTTCTATAAATTCTTCAAAATCAGCCTCTTTTTCATTAAGGGCGTTTTCTAATTCTTCTAATTCTTTTGCTTCTTGTTCAAAAAAGCGTTGTTTGATTAAATGTTTAGGGATTAGATCGCTTTTATAGTAGGTTTTTTGAATGACAAAATCCGGCTCCTCTAAATAATTGGCTTTTTTGTTTTTGTCTTTTAGGGGGTTTAATTTCCTTAATTCTTTAGCGCTCAAAAAACCATTGAATGAAAGAAGGAACCAATCGTCTTGTAAAACTTCATTGTAGTAATCTTTAAAGAGCTGATACACGCCGTATTTGTCTAAAATTTCACCCTTTTCAAATTCTTTTAAAACCTTTGAGCAAACGCTCTCTATGAGGGTTTTTGGGTTAAAACCTGGCTCTAAATGATCAAAAGTTTCCAATAGTTCCAAGCGCTCAAAAGCGTTTAAAACAGAAGCGTGGAAGGTTTGGAATTCTTGGCTTTGGGTGATTAGATCTTTAATGTTTTGGCATTCTGTTTTTAAAGCGTAATAACCCTCTTTATCGCTCTTTTTAAAAAGCGTGTTTTTTAGCTCTTTAAACACTCTAAAATAAGGGTCGTAGATTTCAATTTCGTTTTGGGGCAAATAGCTCGCCTTGTGGCTGTTGATTAAAGCGAACAAGTCTTTTTCTGATTCTTGTTTGGCGGTAATGTAGCGTGCGATATTCAAGTTATAGTCATTAGCGCTAATTTCTTCTAGGCTTACCATTTTGGAATAATAAGGGATTTCTTTTAAAGCGTTAAAAGTGTCTATCATTTTTTGGACATCTTGCTCTCTCAAGCGGTTTTTATTGCCGTCTTTTTTAAAATCCTTGCTCGCATCTATCAAAAAAACGCCCTTTCTGGCGTGTGCGTTTTCTTTGTCTAAAACAATCACGCATGCAGGAATGGAAGTGCCGTAAAAAAGATTAGGGGCTAGGCCTATCACGCTTTTAATATAGCCTTTTGTTAAAAGATTTTTCCTGATTGCGCCCTCAGCATTCCCCCTAAACAGCACCCCATGAGGTAAAATCACTGCCCCTTTGCCTGTGTCTTTTAAGGATTTGATGATGTGGAGCAAAAAAGCAAAATCGCCATTTTTTTCAGGGGGCGTGCCGTCTTCAAAACGATTGAAGTTATCGTTGATGACTTGCTTGCTTTTATAGTCTATGCTTAGCCCGTCAGTCCAGTTTTTCAAGCTAAAGGGAGGGTTAGCCACGACATAATCAAAGGTTTTTAGCATGCCATTTTCAGTAGTAAAAAGGGGGTTAGAAAGGGTGCTAGAACCCCCTTTAGCAATATCAGCAGTAGTGCTATTGTGTAAGATCATATTCATTTTACAAAGGGCTGTGGTGGAAATGTCTTTTTCTTGACCATAAATAGTTAAACCTTTTTCACCGGCCAAACTAGAAGCTTTTAATAATAACGAACCGCTCCCGCAAGTGGGATCATAGATGCTTTTATCCTGTCTGGTGTTTTCATCAATGCCAAGCAAAAGGGACAATAAAAGCGAAACTTCGCTAGGGGTGTAAAACTGCCCTTTGGATTTACCGGATTCGCTGGCAAAATGGCGCATTAAATATTCGTAAGCGTCGCCCAATAAATCATCGTCTAAAGCCCCATGCGCGCCTAAACTCAAATCAGCAAAGATTTTAACCAGATTAGAAAGGGTGTCTATCATCGCTTTACCCTCTCCAAGCTTGGTGTTATCGTTAAAATCCACGCTGTCAATCACGCCTTCTAATTGGTTTTTCTTTGCGATCTCGGCGATGATTTTATTGAGTTTGTCGCCTATTTCTTTATCGCCCTCTAAAGCGAGAATGTCTTCATAAAAGCACCCTTGCGGCACTTCTATGGCGCTCTCAATATGGTTTTTAGCATCGTTTCTGGCTTTATCGCTGATGTATTTTAAAAAAAGCAGGTTCAAAACATAGTTTTTATACTCGCTCGCATCCATTCCGCCCCTTAAACTATCCGCTCCAGCCCATAAAGAGCTATACAATTCGCTTTTTTTGATCGCCATTTTAACCGCCCTATTTTGTTTTTAGGATTATAATATAAAGCGGTGAAAAGCGTTCTTAAGGGGTTTATGGTGAAAACGGAAAAAGAAGTTCAAAAACAAGTCATAGAAACTTTTAAAACCATGGGCTATGCGTATTTAGGGGATTTAACAAAGAGCGATAGTGAAAACATTAATAAAGAAAGCTTGAAGGCATGGCTAATTAAAAATCAAAAAATTGAGCCTGAAAGGTGGCCTAAAATTGAGCAGAAAATCCATAACGCTTTAAAAAACGATTTATACGAAGCGAATCAAACATTTTACGAGCTTTTGATTTATGGCGTGGGAACTAAAATAAGCCAGAATGAAAACACTCAAACGACTTGGCTCATTGATTGGAAAGATGTTTCTAAAAATGAATTTAGCGTGGCTGAAGAAGTGAGCGTTAAAGGGGCAAACACGAAACGGCCAGACATGGTGCTTTATGTTAATGGGATTGCTTTAGGGGTGTTGGAATTAAAAAAATCCAGCGTGAGCGTAGAAAGCGGTATTAGGCAAAATTTAGACAACCAAAAGAAAGAATTTATTAGAGATTTTTTTAAAACGATCCAATTGGTTATGGCGGGCAATGAAAGTCAAGGGTTAAGATATGGCGTCATAGAAACTAAAGAAAAACACTACCTTTCTTGGAAAGAAGAGGGCGTTTTAAAAAATTTGTTTGAGACGATTGAATGCTTTTTAAAAAAAGAAAGGTTTTTAGAATTTATCCATGATTTTTTGATTTTTGATAAGGGGCAAAAGAAATGCGCCAGGTTCCATCAGTATTTTGCAATTAAAAAAACGCAAGAATTTATCACCAAAAGAAAAGAAGGGGGGATTATCTGGCACACGCAAGGCAGCGGTAAGAGCCTTACTATGGTGTGGCTCACTAAATGGCTAAGAAGGAATAGAAAACAAGCGAGGATTTTAATCGTTACAGACCGGAGGGAATTGGACGCTCAAATTCAAGGCGTGTTTGAAGGAATAGGCGAGGCTATTTATCGCGCAGACAGCAAGAAGGATTTGTTGGGCGCGCTGTTTGAAAATAAGCAATTTTTGGTTGGAGCGCTTGTCCATAAATTTGATGACAATGACTTAGAAGACTTAAAAAAGCAACCTGTTTTAAAAGAATGGATTGTTTTAGTGGATGAATGCCACAGAACCCACAGCGGTAAATTGCACAACGCCATGAAAAGCCTGCTCCCTAATGCGATTTTTATAGCCTTTAGTGGCACGCCTTTGTTGAAACAAGATAAAAAGACAAGCCAGGAAGTGTTTGGGAATTATATCCATTGCTATAAATTCAATGAAGCCGTTAGCGATAAAGTGGTGTTGGATTTGAATTATGAAGCCAGGAGCGTGGAACAATATGTCAGTAACCCTGAAAAGCTGGACGAATATTTTGAATTAAAAACCCAAAACTTGAATGATGCGGCTAAAACGGAGCTTAAAAAGAAATGGGTTAATTTGCAAAAAGTTTTTTCCACTAAAGACAGATTGGAACATATTGCGCAAGATATTGTGTTGGATATGGCAAAACTCCCAAGATTAAAGAATGGAAAAGGGAATGCCATGCTGGTGGCTGGAAGCGTGTATAACGCATGCCGGTATTTTGAACTCTTTTTAGAAACGGAATTAAAGGATAAGGTGGCTGTGATCACAAGCTATGAACCCAATATCGCTGATCTGAAAGATTGCGGGAGCGATGAGAGCGAAGAGAGTTATAAATACCGCGCTTATTGCAAAATGCTGCAAAACTTTTTCAATGAAAAAGATGAGAAAAAAGCCCTCAATAAAATTAAAGAGTTTGAAGAAGAAGTGAAAAAGCGTTTTATTAATGAGCCTGCTAGAATGAAGCTGTTGATCGTGGTGGATAAGCTATTGACCGGTTTTGATGCGTCAAGCCTCACTTATTTATATATTGATCAGAAAATGCAAGATCACAAGCTTTTTCAAGCGGTGTGCAGGGTGAATAGATTAGATAGCGAAGATAAGGATTTTGGCTGCATCATAGACTATAGCGACTTGTTTGACAGCTTGCAAGAAGCGCACAGCGATTACACTAATAAAGCGTTTGAAAACTATGAAAGAGAAGACATTCAAGGGCTCATCTCTGACAAAGCCCAAAAGATTAAGAAAAAATTAGAAGAGGCTAGAGGGCAATTAGGATCGCTTTGTGAAAGCGTGAAAGAGCCAAAAGATGAAAGGGATTATACCGCTTATTTTTGCGGGAGCGATTTGGAAAAAAACGCTCAAAAAAGGCGGTTATTTTATCAGCTTGTGGGCGCGTTTTTAAGAATGTTTGTGGAATTGAATAACTTAGAAAAGCCCGTTTATTCTAAAGAAGAAATGCACAAAATCAAACAAGAAGCGGAATTTTATAGGCATTTACAAAAGATGATTGGCTTAAGCAGTGGGGATAGCGTGGATTTAAAAAGCTATAGCGAAGACATGCGCAGGATCTTAGACGCTTACATTAAAGTCACGGACAGCAAGACGCTCATTAAAATAGAAGATCAAGGGCTGTGCGAAGTTTTAGCCCAAATGGATATTAATGATTTTAATAAGGAGCTGTCTCAAGCGTTTAAAAATGAAAGCTCTATGGCAGAATGCATCGCTAACAACACTAGAAAACGCATTATAGAAAAAGAAGCGAGCGATCCTAAGTATTACGAAAAATTATCTTCGCTTTTAAACGATTTGATCAACCAGTTTAGGGAAAAGAAATTAACTTATTTAGAATACTTGCAACAAATCCAGAATTTAGCCAAACAAGTTATCCATAAAGAAAATAAAAATTACCCTAGAAAGATCAACACCAACGCTTTAAAAACCCTCTATGATAATTTAGATGAAAATGAAGCCTTAGCCCTAGAAATAGACGCATGCATAAGGGGTAATAAAAGAGATGGTTGGGTGGGGCACCATCAAAAAGAAAAAAACCTTAAAATCGCTTTAAGTAAAATCATAAACGATGAGGTTTTGTTAGAAAATATTTTTAATTTAGCCAAACACATAAAGGAGTATCACTAATGAACGCTTATTGTTTGACTTTAAATAATACCAACATCGCCATAGAAAAAAAGGATATTAAGCATTTACACATTAGCGTTTGCCCGCCTGATGGCTCTGTGCATGTGTCTTGCCCCCTAGCTCTAAACGATGAGAGCCTTAGGCTTTCTTTGATTAAAAGACTCCCTTGGATAAAAGAACAGCAACAAAATTTTTTAAACCAAAACAGACAGGGCCAAAGAGGAATGCTAGAAAGAGAAAGCCATTATCTTTTTGGGAAACGCTATTTGTTAAAGATTGAATACACTATAAAAAAACACTTCGTCCTCCAAAGCCCTAAATATTTAATCTTGCATGTCCATCAAAGAACAAGCTTAAAAAACCGCTTAAAAGTGTTGGAAAACTATTACAGGCAAGTCTTAAGAGAAAAAATACAAACCTACATCAACCAGTATGAAAAGATTTTAAACGAAAGCATACAAAGCTTTAAAATCCAAAAAATGAAACGGATATGGGGGAGTTGCAACATCGCTAAACGCGCCTTGCTTTTTAATTTGGAATTGGTTAAAGCGCCTAGCGAGGGCATTGAATATGTGGTCGTGCATGAATTATTGCATTTAAAAGTGCACCACCATAACGAATATTTTAGGGATTTGCTGAGTTTGTATTTGCCTAATTGGCAAAGGGCTAAGGCCAGCCTCAAAGAGACTTATTTGGAATATTCTTAAATGAATGTTTCATTATCTCAATAAAATCGCTAAGCGACTCATTTGAGTGGCTCATCACAACGCAACAATCCCCCTCCTTTTTAAAGCCTTTAGAAAGTGTAGTTCAAATACGCTGTAACTGACCTTCCAGGTCCAGGTTGCAAGCCTGCAGGGCTAGAGCCAATCCCTGTAAAATAATACTTCATGTTGAAGATGTTATTGATTTGCAAACTCCCTGTAACTCTGTGTCTCCCGTTTTCCCAGAAAATTTGGCTCACTTGGATATTCCACACCCAATACCAAGGCAAGAGCCCTTCATGTTGGGTCATACACCAAGCCTCGCATTGATAACCGCTATTGAGAACGCTTTCGTAGTTGTTCCCCCCACTATAATATTGCATCCCATAATAGCCTCCTGCTGTGCTGTTGCTGATCCCGCTATAAGCACGGCTATAAAAATAGCTAGAAATACCAATGGTGGTTTTGTGCCAATTGTAACGAGCGTCAAAAATGAACTGGAAAGGGCTTACAAAAGGGAAATGCTTGTTATAGCTAGTCCCTTTTAGCACATCCCCGTTCAAGTCTGTTAAAGGGCCATGGCTGGTTACACGAGTGTCAATGTAGTTGAAAGCGGCATGGAATTGCAACCCTCTAATAGGCCTGTAATACAATTCCAGCTCCACGCCTTGAGAATAGCCATTAATGGGGCGCACATTACCTTTCATAGGGCCGCTTGTATAGACTGAATACTGCCCGGTGGCAAAATCGCGCGCCCAAATCCTGAAGTAGTCCGCATTAAAGCTAAACTTATCCTTATAGGTGTAGCGTGCTCCTGCTTCCACCGTGTCAAAGTGTTGGGTAAAATACTCCGCTCCTCCATAGCTCAAAACGTCTAATTGAGGCGGGACAAAAGAGCGTTGGTAGTTGAAGTAGGTAAGCACATTGTGATCGCCTTGCACAGGGATAAAGCCAATGTTGGTTGAGGGCATCCAATTGTTCATGTGCTTGATTTTTCTTAAATCCTTCTCAGGGATTTGCGCCCAATTAGCCGCATTTTCGTTGTTGTATTGCACAAAAGCGTAGCGCAAACCAGGCACGATGAAAAAGCGCCCGTCCCAAGCTTCAATGCGATCGCTCAAATAAACCGCTGTGTAATTGTTATGCCAGTTATTCCAGTTTCTATAAACGCCATGCTTGATGTGGGGTTTCCAACCGCTCATCACATTAGCGCCCTCACACAAGAATCCTGCCCCCTCACCGCTCGTTTTGGTGGCGCATTCATTGGTGTTTAAGTATTGGCGTTGTAAAAAGGTGGTGGTCATGAAACGCAAGCCCATGATAAAGGTTTGCTTGACTTTCCCGGTATTGACGATCAAATTCACTTTAGGCTCAAAAGCGTTGTTAATGGAGCGCACAGGGTTTTCTACTTCTGCCCAACCATTGTAGTTGGTGGCATAATAAGGCACAGCCAAGTTATACCCTGCCGGAAGTCCCGCCGCCCTGCATGCCGCTTCGCTAAAACAAGTAACCATGTTAGCGCTATTGTAGCTAGAGCTCACTTGAAAGTCCCTAGTCATCAACTGCCCGTAGTAAGTGAAGCTGAAAGTCCCGCCCACTTTGTCTAAATCCCCGAAGCGGTTTTCATACACGGCCCCAAAGCGTTGTGAGCGTCCGCCTTTTTGGTTTAAGGGGCGCAAATTAGCGAAGCGGTTTATTTTGTAATCTTGCTCGCTGAGCGATCCCGGTTGAGCGATAGCAAAATCGTAGTATTGGTAATAGGCTTTAATCCCGTTGTTCTCGTTGATGTCATAGATCCCATCCAGCCAATAGTTTGAAATATTAGAGGGGCTGTTGTCCCTAAAGCCTTGTCCTCTAACCCAGTTAGCTTGCGCTTGGATACCCACATGCTTATTGATCATCCCTCCACTCCTCACATAAGTGTTATAGAGGAGGTTATTGCCTAAAGACTTTATAAAGGAAGGATCACCGGTTTTATCAGGGGGAGCGGCAAACCCGGCGTTTCTAGCCTTAGCCCAATAAGTGATCCTTTCAGCCGCTTGGTTTTCCCATTGGTTAGGGATAGGTTTAGTGATGATATTGACAATACCCCCATAAGTGTTAGGTCCGTATTGCACGCTGCCCCCACCTTTAATCACATCAATGCGATCAATGGCTTGAAAGGTAACGGGGAAAATGTCTAGCTCAATGTGAGCGTAGGGAGCCATATAAACAGGAATACCATTAACCAACATAAGCGTCGCATCGCTATGCCCTGAACCCCCAGCTCCAAAGCCACGGATTTGGATAGTAGGCATAGCCCCTACGCCTGTCGCATTCCTAATTTGCAGACCGGGGACATTCTGTAAAGCTTCTTCAATGCTTTGGTTAGCTTGTTGGGTGAGCGCTTTATTAGAGATCACCGTGCGGCTTCCTGTGTATTTTTTCACTTCTTCATCTTGCCAACTCTTAGGTGCGGTAATCCCGCTATAACCCAAATTGACCTGCCCAGAATAATCAGATCTATCCTTTTTGCCGGCAGTAGAAACCTTGCCCAAAGTGTAGTCTTTTTCCTTAGCGAACAAAGATTCTTGACAAATCAAGCTAGCGGTTAAAGCCAACAGAACTTTTTTATGCAACGCAAACTCCTTGATGTTTTGAGAGATTAAAAAATGGTTTAAATTTTTCAAGTAAAATCGCACCAACAACAAACGCCTATTAAGTAATAAAAACAAAAAAAACTTAATAATGCGCGGAATTTTATCATAAAATTCTTAAAATTTTATTAATCCCATGAAAATCTTTTTTTTTTTTTTTTTGATTTTGCTGATTTTGCTCAATCTCTAGTAAAAATCCCCATTTTTGACACGCAACGAGCCTACATGCGTTCTCAAAACACACAAGACATTTTGACGCTAAAAGCGGGTTAATTTTTCATCTAAACACTGCCCCATTGTTGGTTTCATTTTCCAACTTTTTATCGTTTTGTTTAAAAAGCGATCAGTGACTCCTTGCAAAAGATGGCTTCTTATCTTTGATTTTACAGCTATTGATGATGAGATCTAAGATCTCTAAAACCTGCTTTTCTTCTTCGTTGGTGTGTTTGGCGCTCACCGTGGGGTTGTATTCGGTTACTTCAAGTGCTCCTAATCGGTCCTTAAAACTTTCTAAAAGCAAGCCTAATAATTGCTTTAATTCATCAAAACTCAGCCCGTTATTTTCACGCACGCCGGTAGAAGTGAAAAGCTTGCCATCCATAATGTCTAAATCCAAACTGAGATAAATAATATCCACCGCTTTTAATGATTCTTTGGTTTTTTGAACCACTTCTTGCATGCTTTCTCTTATCGCATCCACGCTAAATAAAGGGATTTGTAATTCCTTAATCACATCTCTTTCGCTCTGTTCGGTGCTTCTTACCCCAAAATACACCAAACATTTAGGATCCATTTCTAACCCTCCCTTTTCTAACCCCAACGAACAAAGCTTTTGCCATGCCTTTTCTTCGCTCTCGCTCATGCGGTTAAACCCGCTACGGACACGATTTAAAACCATGCCTAAAGGCATGCCGTGGATATGCTTTGAATCGCTGTCATAAGCCGTGTGAATATCCGCATGCGCGTCTAAATACAAAATCCCTATTTTTTTGTCCTTATGAACGCTCCTAAAGGCTTGGAAAATCCCAAACATGTTCGCATGCTCTGAGCTTAAAATCAAAGGAAATTCTTTTTTCTCAAACACTTCTTTCATGCAAGGGATCAAATTTTCCTTACAAAAAAGGTAGTAATCTTCAAAATTCTTAGCGTATCTGAACTCTTTATAAAGCACGCACCGCTCTTGAGTGATCGTTTGCATGCCTTTAATCAAGTCGCCATGCGTGGCGCTCAAAGCTTCTCTCAAACGCCTAACCCCTTTATCGGTGCCTCTTTTTGACGCTCCTAATTCCGCTTCCAATCCTACTAAAATCATTTTATAACTCCTTTAAATCCCCTCTAATGATCTCTATTCTAAACCAAAATTAACAACCAATTATTAATAAGCAAATGGATAATAAATATAACAATTTCATTGTGTAAAAGAGTAAAACCATTCAAGTTTTTGATTAGGAAAACACTCAAATCGTCTTATTGAGCGAATATAATCATAACTGACACTACTATTTAAAGGATTAACATGACTATTGGGCTAGTCAAAGAAAGCATGGATTTGGAATCACGAGTGGCTTTGGTGCCTGATGATGTGGCGCTAATCATTCAAAAGGGCGTGGGGGTTTTGGTGGAAAATAGTGCCGGCGCTAATAGCGGTTATAGTAACGAAGCGTATGAGAGCGTGGGGGCTAAAATCGTGGATTCTCAAACAGCGTGGGGGCAGGATTTGGTGGTCAAATGCAAAGAGCCTTTAGAGCATGAATACCCTTTGTTAAAAGAAAAAGCCACGCTGTTTAGTTATTTGGATTTAGCGTATCAAAAAAGCTTGTGTGAAATGTTTATAGATAAAAAAATCACTTCCATTTGCACTGAAATCATTGCCGGGCCTAAAAACGATTACCCCATTTTAGCGCCTATGAGCGTGGTGGCTGGGAGGTTGGCCGCACATTTAATCCAGCATTATTTACTGGCTTTAGAGCATGTTAAGGGGTTTATGGGTAAGGGGGTCATGCTAGGGGGTTTATCCGGTGCGCAAAGGGCTAAAATTGTCGTAGTTGGGGGCGGTGTGGTTGGCATGGAGAGCGCGAAAGTCTTAAGCCAAATGGGGGCTAAAGTAACGATTTTAGAATTAGACTACGCTAAATTACAAAACCACCCCTATTACCATTTGTATGATTTAGAAGTTTTAAGCGTGAATGAAGCCAATATCATTCAAGCTTTAAATGGGGCGGTGGGGCTAGTGGGAGCGGTGCTAGTTACAGCGAGCCAAACCCCTAAAGTGATCTTAAGAAGGCATTTAAAACGCATGCAAAAACAAGGGGTAGTGATAGATGTGGCTT
>NZ_AKHP02000023.1:0-272 GCF_000296015.2 Helicobacter pylori FD535 | reverse complement strand
AAGCCGTTAAAACCATTTTGCTTAATGGGGCTGATAAAATGTTAGTCGTGGGAGCAGAATCCACCATTTGTCCTGTAGGGATTGGGGGGTTTGCGAGCATTAAAGCCCTTTCTACAAGGAATGATGATCCCAAAAAAGCTTCAAGACCTTTTGATAAGGATCGCAATGGTTTTGTGATGGGCGAAGGCGCTGGGGCTTTGGTGCTTGAAGAATACGAGAGCGCGAAAAAAAGAGGGGCGAAAATTTATGCAGAATTTGCCGGATATGGCGAG
>NZ_AKHP02000024.1:0-5865 GCF_000296015.2 Helicobacter pylori FD535 | reverse complement strand
CACAGCCGCAAAGATGAGTAACAATCCCTTAGAATTAGCCTGCCCAAAAATAAGAGCGAGCAAAGCAGCACCAATGAGAAACAAAAGAGCGAGAGCGATCTTTAAAGTGTCTTTTTGGAGTTTTTTAGAAGCTTTTTCAAACTCCTTGATGTTTTTGATTTCCATACCGTCATAAAAACCTTATTCTAATAGTGGTTTTATTCTATCCAATTAGCCCTTGAGCCACTCTTAAAAAGCGTTGTTTGATAAAAATGGCTCATTATATGGTATCTTAAAGTAAAATTTTAAAGAGAGTTTTAAAAAATGATAGAATTTAGCGATGAAGATTTACAAAAACCGGTGCGTGTTGTGATAGAAAAAATCCGCCCTTACTTGCTCAAAGATGGCGGTAATATTGAAGTGCTAGGAGTGAAAAGCATGAAAATTTATGTGGCTTTAGAGGGAGCATGCAAGACTTGCTCTAGCAGTAAAATCACTTTAAAAAATGTCATTGAAAGGCAGCTTAAAATGGACATTCACCCCAATTTAGAAGTGGTGTGCTTAGAAAACGCTAAGGAGTTTCACGAGCTTTAAGGATTATAGGCATGCAAAAGTTTGATTATGAATTTAAAAAGCGCGTATTGATTAAAGATGGCTTTTTAGCGTTCAAACAAGCCCGTTACGCTGAAGCGTTACGCCTTTTTTCTGAAGTGTTATTTTTGGATAAAGACAACCAAAAAGCCAAAATAGGGGCGTTGTTAAGCGATATAGCTAAAGATTTCCCTAAAGAAGCCCATAGCTTTTATGAATTGTATCAAAGCTTGATCGCTATGCAAAAACGAAGTTTAAAGAACCAAGCTGAAGAACAAATCATCAATTTGATCGCTTCTTTTGATGAGGGATTGAACCAAATGACTGAAAAGATTGATGCGCAAATTTCTCAAAAAGGCGAGGAGTTGAACGGCATTTTGTATGCGGATTTCAAACGCTTGAGCTTGGAGCGCGGTTTTAAGGAAGCGTTTGAAGATTTGATGTTCAGCTCTAGGGTGATTTTTGACAATAAAGAGGATTTTTATGAATTTTTGAAAGAATTGAACCATTATGGCTATTATGAATTAGCGATCAATTACATTGAAAACATGCATGAAGATTCTTTTATTTACGATAAATTTTTGCGTTCTCTTTTAGAAGACGCTCTCAAATCCAATAAGGCTTAAAGAATGAAGCTTAAAAAAACCCTAACTTATCAAAACCACACCTATTCTTTTTTGAGCGATAACACTTATGAAGTTTTAGAAAACCCTAAAGAAATCCTTTTTGTCAAAACGCCTTTAAATGAAAAATACTCTCCTTTAATCGCAGAAAAAAACCTAGCTGTTTTAGATTTTAACGAGCTTAAAAACTATTTTGATTTTAAAATGAAAATTGTAGGGATTACTGGCACCAATGGCAAAACGACCACAGCGAGCTTGATGTATTCCTTACTCTTAGATTTGAATAAAAAGACCGCTCTTTTAGGCACAAGAGGGTTTTTTATCAACGACAAACGAATCAAAGAAAAGGGCTTGACCACGCCCACTCTTTTAGAGCTTTATAGCGATTTAGAAGAAGCAATGCGTTTAGAATGCGAATACTTTATTATGGAAGTGAGCTCCCATGCGATTGTCCAAAAGCGCATCGCCGGGCTTGATTTTGCCCTTAAAATCTTAACTAATATCACAAGCGATCATTTAGATTTCCATCAAAGCATAGAAAATTACAGAGACGCTAAAAACAGCTTTTTTAAAGATGAGGGCTTGAAAGCGATTAACAGAGATGAAACAAACGCCCTTTTTAACCCCATTAACGCGCACACTTACGCGCTGGATAAAAAAGCGCATTTAAACATTCAAGCCTTTTCGCTCAACCCCTCCATTAGCGCGTCTTTATGCTACCAACAAGATTTAAGAGATCCTAACAATAAAGAGACAGCTCTAATCCATTCCCCCCTTTTAGGGCGTTACAACCTTTATAATATCTTAGCGGGCGTTTTAGGGGTCAAACTGCTCACTCAATTACCGCTAGAAGCGATTGCGCCGTTATTAGAAAACTTTTATGGGGTTAAGGGGCGTTTAGAAGTGGTGCATGCCAAACCCTTGGTCATCGTGGATTTTGCCCACACCACAGACGGCATGCAACAAGTCTTTGAAAGCTTTAAAAACCAAAAAATCACCGCTCTTTTTGGAGCAGGGGGCGATAGGGATAAAACCAAGCGCCCTAAAATGGGAGAGGTAGCGAGCTATTACGCTCATAAAATCATCTTAACTTCAGACAACCCCAGAAGCGAGAATGAAGAAGATATCATTAAAGATATTTTAAAAGGCATCAGCGATCCCTCTAAAGTGCTTATAGAAAAAGACCGAAAGAAAGCCATTTTAAACGCTTTAGAAAATTTAAAAGACGATGAGGTGTTATTGATTTTAGGCAAGGGCGATGAAAACACTCAGATTTTCAAAGACAAAACGATTTTTTTTAGCGACCAAGAAATCGTTAAAAACTATTACCAACATTTAAAACAAGGATAAAACATGCAAGAATTCAGTTTGTGGTGCGATTTTATAGAAAGGGATTTTTTAGAAAACGACTTTTTAAAGCTCATCAATAAGGGGGCTATTTGCGGGGCGACGAGCAACCCTAGTTTGTTTTGCGAAGCGATCACCAAAAGCGCGTTTTATCAAGATGAAACCGCTAAACTCAAAGGCAAAAAAGCTAAAGAAATTTATGAAACTCTGGCGTTAAAGGATATTTTACAAGCCTCTAGCGCGTTGATGCCTTTGTATGAAAAAGACCCTAACAATGGCTACATTAGCCTAGAAATTGACCCTTTTTTAGAAGATGATGCCATTAAAAGCATTGATGAAGCCAAGCGGTTGTTCAAAACATTAAACCGCCCTAATGTGATGATTAAAGTCCCGGCGAGCGAGAGCGCTCTTGAAGTCATTAGCGCTTTAGCTAAAGCCTCTATTCCTGTTAATGCCACTTTAGTCTTTTCGCCTAAAACCGCTAACAAAATCGCTCAAATCTTAGCCAAAGAAGCGCAAAAAAGAGCGGTCATTAGCGTGTTTGTTTCACGATTTGACAAAGAAATAGACCCTTTAGCGCCAAAAAACTTGCAAGCTAAAAGCGGGATTACCAACGCTACCGAGTGTTATTACCAAATCAATCAGCATGCCAATAAGCTAACAAGCGCCCTTTTTGCATCCACGGGCGTTAAATCCGATTCTTTAGCTAAAGATTACTACATTAAAGCACTGTGTTTTAAAAACTCTATCAATACAGCCCCCCTAGAGGCTTTAAACGCTTATTTGCTTGACCCCAACACCGAGTATCAAACCCCTTTAAGCGTTACAGAAATTGAAGCGTTTAAAAAAGAATTAAAAACGCACAACATTGATTTAGAAAACACCGCTCAAAAACTCCTTAAAGAAGGCTTGATAGCGTTCAAACAATCCTTTGAAAAGCTTTTAAGCAGTTTTTGATTTTTAAGGGTTTTTTGGATAGAATAGGCCCCTATTTTATTTTAAAGGATTGACATGTTAGAAGGCGTTATTAGAGAGAGTATTACTAAAGCTAACGCTAAGGCTTTAAAAAAAGATGGCTATCTAATCGCAAACATTTATGGAAAGGGCATTGAAAATGTGAATGGTGCGTTCAAATTGAACCCTTTCATTAAATACCTTAAGGAAAAAAAGCATTTGATTTTTCCGGTGAAATTAGGGGATAAGACTTTTGAAGTCGTGGTTCAAGAATACCAAAAAAATCCTGTTACTAACGAGCTTATCCATGTGGATTTACTCGCTGTTACTAAGGGCGTGAAGTCTAAGTTTAAAGTCCCCGTTAAACACCAAGGCACTCCAGTGGGCTTGAAAAATAAAGGGATTTTAATGCTCTCTAAAAAGCGTATCAGCGTGGAATGCACTCCAGAGCATTTGCCCGATCACTATTTAGTGGATGTAGCCCCTTTAGATGTGAATGAGTCTATTTTGGTGCGCGATTTAGAAAAACACGAGAATGTTAAGATTTTAGATCATGATTCTATCGCTGTGATCGGTGTGATTAAAGCGAAGTGATTTCAGGTTATGACGCTTTTAGTAGGTTTAGGCAACCCTACTTTGCGTTACGCTCACACCAGACACAACGCTGGTTTTGATATTTTAGATTCGCTCGTTAGCGAATTGGATCTTTCTTTCGCTTTTTCTCCCAAACACAACGCTTATTTGTGCGTTTATAAGGATTTTATCTTACTCAAGCCCCAAACTTACATGAATTTAAGCGGCGAGAGCGTTTTAAGCGCTAAAAATTTTTACAAAACCAAAGAGCTTTTAATTGTCCATGACGACTTGGATTTACCTTTGGGCGTTGTGAGGTTTAAAAATGGTGGGGGGAATGGAGGGCATAACGGCCTAAAATCCATTGATTTATTGTGTTCTAATTCTTATTACCGCTTGAGGGTGGGGATTTCTAAAGGGATTGGCGTGATTGAACATGTGCTTTCAAAATTCCACAAAAACGAAGAGCCTTTAAAAAACGCTGTGTTTGAACATGCCAAAAACGCCTTAAAATTTTTTATAGAAAGCCATGATTTTAACGCTACGCAAAATCGTTTCACGCTTAAAAAACCTTTAAAAATAGAAAGTTAAATGCACTCTATCAAAAATTTTAAGTTTTTATCGTGGTTTGAATAAGGGTTTAAAGTGCGTTTGTTTAGATTTGTGGGGTGGTATTATTTCAAATACTTTTTAATCGTGCTTTTAGCTTTAGAATTGTTTTTTGTAGGCATTGACAGCCTGAAATACGCCGATAAAATGCCTGATTCTGCGAACATGATTATTTTGTTTTTCACCTATGACATCTTATTCGCTCTCAATTACACCTTGCCCATTTCCTTGCTTTTGGCGATGGTTTTATTTTATATCGCATTCATTAAATCCAACCAATACACCGCCCTGCTCTCCATTGGCTTTTCCAAATGCCAGATTTTAAGCCCTATTTTTTTCATTAGCTTGTTTTTCACGGCCGTTTATGTGGGGTTGAACGCGACTCCTTTTGTGTATATGGAAGAAAAAACGCAAAATTTAATCTATAAAGACAATTCTTTGAGCGTCTCAGAGCATTTGTTAGTGAAGTATAACGATGATTACGTGTATTTTGATAAGATCAATCCCTTATTGCAAAAAGCCCAAAATATCAAGGTTTTTCGCCTAAAAGACAAGACTTTAGAATCTTACGCTGAAGCTAAAGAAGCTTTTTTTGAAGACAAGTATTGGATCTTGCATGACACCACTATCTATGAGATGCCCTTAAGTTTTGAACTGGGCAACAACGCTTTAAACACCACGCGTTTAAAAACCTTTAAAACGCTCAAAAATTTCCGCCCTAAAGTTTTAGACACCATTTATCAAAACAAGCCCGCGGTTTCTATCACAGACGCTCTTTTATCCTTGCATGCTTTAGTGCGCCAAAACGCAGACACGAAAAAGGTGCGCTCGTTTTTGTATGTGTTTGCGATTTTGCCCTTTTTTGTGCCGTTTTTAAGCGTTTTAATCGCTTATTTTTCGCCCAGTCTCGCCCGCTATGAAAACCTGGCTCTTTTAGGGCTAAAGTTTATCATTATCACGCTCGTTGTTTGGGGGCTATTCTTTGCTTTAGGGAAGTTCAGCATTTCAGGGATACTCATTCCTGAAATAGGCGTGCTATCGCCCTTTTTCGTATTCTTGGCTCTTAGTCTTTGGTATTTTAAAAAGCTTAATAAGAGATTGTGATTTTTAAATCTTATATGTTACTAAGTGGTTTTATTCCCTTAGTTTAAAGGTGGCTAGTGGAAAAATTTAATCTAAAAAACCGCCG
>NZ_AKHP02000025.1:0-20928 GCF_000296015.2 Helicobacter pylori FD535 | reverse complement strand
TGGCTTTGGCTTTTTTGCGATTCGCTCTAGCGTAGCCGTCGTTACTGAAATTAATAAATTTCACCCTTTGCTTAGCGTCATGCTTTTCATTGACTCTAAAAACATAGATGTGGGTTTGAACGCTGCTTTTGCCGATGAATAAATCTAAAGGCATTTTAATGCTCGCTAAAAGCGTGTGTTTTTTTAAAATCCTTACATTGTATTCTTTGGCATTGCCACTGCCGGCGCTTGAATGGATGATCACGCTCGCATAACCACTTTGCATTTTTGCTAAAGCCTGCTCCACAAACACCATGCCCTTACCGGGAGCGGAATAAGGCGGATTTAAAACAAAAGCGTTAGCTTTAAACGCTTCGTTATTGACTTTGCCATCAAAACCGCTCAAGCTGTCTTGGTTTAAGATTTGACTGCTCCCATCGCCCATTAAAATCATGTTTAACACCGCTAAAATATGGATATCCGGTAAGATTTCTATGCCTAAAAGTTGCTTGGCTTTAATGTGGGCGATTTTTTGCTCTAATTCCTCTGGACTAGTGATACACTTTTTAGCGTCTTCTATCATTAAATTCATGCTTGCGACTAATAACCCAGCACTTCCGGTAGCAAAATCCCACACGAAACTATCCTTATTGACTTTGGAGAGTCTGGCTAAAAGCGTGGCGGCATAAGGGGGTGTGAACACCACATCGTTTAATTTATCTTGCGTGAAACCCAGCCAGCGATACATTTCATTGAACAATTTACCGGTAAAATCCGTGCTAAGACCGATTTTATAATAAATGCCCAAACTATCCACAATCTCACTAAAACAACGCTTCAAACGGCTTTCGCCATTAATGGCTTTGTTGTTGTTTTCATTTTTTAATAAAGGCTCTAATAAAGAAATAATGCTTTGCTTTTTTTCTTGGGGCAAATGCTTATGCTCTAAAAAGGATTGGATTTTTCTAAGCATGATGTCGCCATCTCTTTGATGGACCTCATCGCTGGATTTT
This sequence comes from Helicobacter pylori FD535, assembly GCF_000296015.2. Taxonomy (GTDB): domain Bacteria; phylum Campylobacterota; class Campylobacteria; order Campylobacterales; family Helicobacteraceae; genus Helicobacter; species Helicobacter pylori_CT. The sequence goes on along the minus strand of NZ_AKHP02000025.1, from coordinate 19,936 downwards.
AAATCTTCTTTGTTTAGGGGGGCTACCGAATTAGGGATGCCTAAATTAGCGATAATGCTCGCAATCACTAAATACATGCGATCTTTTTCGCTTAAATAGTCCTTTTCTTTATTATAAATAGTGTTGTTGAGATCAGTCAAGCAGTCTTCTATTTCTTGGTTTTTCTTTTCTCTAATGCGCTCTAAATCTTTATCGCTTAAAGAAAGGGTGTCTACTCGTTTAATAAAGTCGTTAAAATGCTTACGGCTTAAAAAAGATAGATCATTATAACCTTGCTCGCCTTCTGAAACATCTACCCCCATGCCTAAATTGCTTTTATGCACATAATAGACAGCGATTTGAGAGCATATACCGCCCTTATCGTCTTTATAGCCTGTGATACCTATGGCGATGCATTCAGTGTAGATCGTGTGGTGTAAAATCGCATTAGCGTAATGCAAAGCCCCATTTAGGGCGTATTCTCTAATGTTTTTATAATGAGGCTCATGGTTTTTAAAGTTTTCTACCAGTTTGTTTTTGTCTAATTTAATGAGCTTATCTTTTAGCCCTTTGTATTCTATTAAAATAGGGACTCTTCTGTTGGGGTCTTGTGTGTTTAATAAAAGTTTCACATCAGGGCGGTTACCCCCTAAACCCCCACTTTTAGAAGCGTAATTTTTTAAAGCTTCATCAATTTCTTTATTCAGGCTTTCTTGCTCTAGTTTATAGTCTAGTCCATAACTTCTTAACTCGTTGTTGAACTTATCAGCAATTAGAGGCTCAATGGATTGAACTTTATTCATGGGTATCCTTTTTAAAAAATAAAATTATAACTCATTCATCCGCGCTGCAAAGCGCGATCGCAAAGTGCGCTTTAATGTTTAAAGCTTTAAGGTACTTTAGGGCTTCTTTTAGGGTGGTGCCGGTGGTGATAATATCATCTAATAAAAAATAATCTAAACTTTCATCGCCTTTGAAGGTGAAATCCCGTGGGTTGTTAGCGCGAAATTCCAAGCTTTTCCCGGCATACGAAACAGCGTTAGTCGCCCTTAAACGCCCGTAAGTGGGTTTTAAATTGCCTTGACAAAAGCCTTTCAAAAGCGCGGCGGAATGCGAGTAAAAGGATTTGATTTTATCGTCAATGGCGATGCCATAAAGGGGGGTATTCAAGCCCTGTTCTTGTAAGATCTTCACAAACTCCGCACCGGCTTTTTGAGAAAGCAAGGGCAAAATGCGAGAGCCAATCAGCGCGTATTTGCTTTTAATGAGTTCTTCTACTTCGCTATAAGCGTAAAAACTATACACGCTCACGCCCTCTAAAACCCTTACCTTTAAGCTTAAGGGCAGACCGTTTAGGCAATTTGGGCAAAGAGGCTTGAAAGAAAGCTTCAAACAAGTTAAACAACGCATTTTATAAAAGCGGTGATTTGTTCGTGCAAGTTTTTAACGCTTTTTTGAGCGTCTAATTCCAAAACTCCGCACCCGAATTTTTCTTTTAATAAGTAAGCGTGGGTTTTGAGCTTTTGCTGGATTGTGAGCAATGTTTCTGTGCCTTGGTTTTCTATTTTGTCTAAACTTTTAAGGCTTAAGCGCTGTTTTAAGCCCTCTTTGTCTATCACTAAAAGAATGATTTTTGTAGGCAAGACGCTTTGAGTGGCGAGCAGGTTTAATTCTAAGCTTGAAAATTGGCTATAAGCCATGCCAGAGATCAAGCTTCTGTCGCTGATGATGAGCTTTTTTTCTTTCAATGCCGGTTTTATCACGCTTTCTACATGCTCAGCCCTATCGCTTAAAAATAAAAACGCTCTGGCCAATTCGCTGATATTTTCATTTAAAGCGATATGCCTTAAACTCTCGCCCATTCTTGTGCCCCCTGGCTCTTTGGTAAAAAGGGCGTTTTTAAACCGGTCTTTTAATAACCCTATTTGAGTGCTTTTGCCCGCGCCATCAACGCCTTCTAACACCACATACATTTTAAACCTTTGAAATAAAAGGGTGAATTTCTTTAGGCACTAAATGGCTCGCATCGCCCTTATGCGCGATAATGGATCGCACGATAGAAGAGCTTATGAAAGCGTTTTGTAAAGTGGGCATGAAATACAAGGTTTCTAATTCGTGGTTTAAGGATTTGTTCGCATAGCCCATTTGCAATTCGTATTCAAAATCGCTCACCACCCTTAAGCCCCTAACTAGCACCTTACAATGGTATTCTTTAGCCAGGTTGGCTAACAGCCCTTCAAACGCCACGCACTCTACATTTTTAAAACTTTTAGTGGCCAGTTGCATCATCTTTAAGCGTTCATCTAAACTAAACATGGGGTTTTTAGCGCTTGAGTGCGCCACAGCGACAATGAGCTTTTCAAACAATTCGCTAGAGCGGTGGATGATGTCTATATGCCCGTTAGTGACCGGATCAAAAGTGCCCGGGTAAATGCCGATTTTTTGCATCAGTTCATTCCCCATCGTGGGTATAAGTCATTTTCTATCCCTAAGCTGTCAAACCACTTCCCCACTAAAAAATCTTGCATCGCTTCTAAAGTCTTGCTCTGGGTGTAATAAGTCATCACCGGCGGTGCAATGATTGCATTAGAATGGGCGAGTTTGAGCAAATTTTCCAACATGATAGCGCTTAAAGGCATTTCTCTAGGGGCAATGAGTAAGGGGCGTCCTTCTTTAAGCATCACAGACGCGCTCCTAGAGATCAAATCCCCCCCAAAGCCATGCGCGATTTTAGCCACCATGTCCATGCTCGCTGGAATGATCGCCATTTTATGGATGCCATAACTCCCTGAGGCAATGCTCGCATGAATGTCTTGCTCGTTGAAAAAAGTCGCGCTAGGCCGTAAATCTTTCATGGCGTTTTTAAGGTTGATGTTAGATTCTTCTAACGCCACGACATGCGCGTTTTTAGACGCCACGACAAAAACTTCAATTTCTTGGGGTAATTTTTCTAAAAACCGCAAGGCTAAAGGTATCCCGCTCGCCCCGCTGATGCCTAAAACTAATTTCATGAATATCCTTTATAAGATTTGCGCTTTAGAGCTGCTCAACACTTTTGCTTTGAGGATTTTATTGCTTTCTAAATTTTTGGCTTGAATGATTTGATTGAGCACACCATTTTCTAGGGCTTTTAGGCTTATTTCTATGCTGATTTGCCCCTCTTCATACACCCCGGTGATGATATCGTTTTTACGCACGATGATTAAAGCTTGGGTTTTATCCGCGCTTAAAAGCGTGTCAGGGGGGATAAAATGTTTCGCGCTCACTTTATCAATCGCGCCCTCTAATAAGGGGTTAGAAAGCGTGCCAAACAAAACGCGCTCTTTTTGAGTGTTGTTAGCGGTGATGTTCTCGTCTTTTTTAATCGCACTAACGCTTTTAAAAGCCTGCATGCTGCCTATCACGCTATAACGCACCGGTAGGCGTAAATTAGGCTCATTTTCCAATCTTAAAAACACGACCCCATCTTTTTTAAGCTTGTTAGAAGCGTTCAATTCATAGCTTAAAATGGAAGCGTTAGAAAAACGCTCCGGGATTTCTAAATTAATGGTTTCAATTTCCAATTTTAAGTCTTTGTATTCTTTGAGGTAAATTTCTTTAATCCCTGTTTTAAGCGCATTTGAATCTAGGGCGAAGAGCGCGTTTAAACAGATAAAAAAAAGGATTAAAATTTTCAAAACCCGTTATCCACTTTTTCTACAAATTTTTCTGAGATTTTATCATAGACATTCCCTCCGCAATTGATTTTCAAGCACAAACCGCTCAAGCCTTTTTCTACGCCTAAAACCCTCCCGGTGCCAAAAAGTTTATGCCTAATCAAATCCCCCACTTTAATGGGCGTATCTTTTTGATAATCCTGTTTAGGAGGGTTGTCTTGTTTGATTAACTTGGCTTCTTCTAAAAACACAGAGGGCGAGCAAGAAATTTTCCTCCCAAAATACGAACGCTCTTGAACATAAGAAAGCTGCAATCCTTCTTTAGCCCTAGTGATCGCTACATAAGCCAAGCGCCTTTCTTCTTCTAAATCGCTTTCTTGATTGAACCCCCTGTGCGGGAAAAACCCTTCTTCTAACCCGATCACAAACACATGCTTAAACTCTAATCCCTTACTCATATGCACGCTCATGCAACTCACTTTTTGCGCATTTTCTGTATTATGGACATCCAGAACGCTTTCATTCAAAAAATCCAGTAAAGAATGCGTGGGGTTGGTTTTAAAATGCTCTTTCAATAAGGTTAAAAGCTCTTTAACAAAGCCCTCTCTTTCTTCGTAATTGTCTTCTTTTTCATAGCTTTTTAAAAGGTTGGTTTCTTCTAAAAACCGAGCGCAAAACTCCTCTACTGACATTTCAAAAGCCTCCCTCAAACGCCCTATCATAGCGATAAATTGTTTCAAAGCGTGTTCGTTTTTAGGGTTTAATTTGCCTTTAAACACCCCAAGTTTTAACGCTTCTTCTAAATTCAAATTTTCATCATCTAAAAGAGAAAAAATCCACTCTTGAGTGATCTTGCCAAGGCCTCTTGGGGGCTTGTTTAAAACGCGCTTGATAAAAAAGCGATCGTCTTTTTTCGCCACTAAATGCATGAACGCCAAAGCGTCTTTAACCTCCGCTCTTTCATAAAAACTCAGTGCCCCAATAAGCCTATAGGGGATATTCAAAGCGTTCAAGCTCTCTTCAACGCTGCGGCTAAGCCCGTTTAAGCGGTACAAAATAGCGATATTTTCTAAATTTTCGCCTTTCTTTAAAAGGGCTTTGATCTGATAAGCCACATCCAGGCTCTCTTCTTTTTGCGTCAAATATTCTTTACAAACCACGCTTTTATGTGAGCCTTTGAAACTTTGAAGCGTTTTTTTGTGGCGGTGTTGGTTATGGCTAATAAGGGAGTTAGCGCACGCTAAAATTTCAGCGCTAGAGCGGTAGTTGGTCTCTAATTTCACCACCTTAGCCCCTTTAAAATGCTTGGAAAAATTTAAAATGTTAGAAATATCAGCCCCCCTAAAACCATAAATGCTCTGATCGTCATCGCCCACCACGCACAAATTATGGTGCGTGAAACTCAATTGTTTTAAAAATTCCAATTGCAGGGCGTTCGTGTCTTGATACTCATCTACCATAATGTAGTGGTAGCGCTCGCTAGTTTCTTTGGCGAGTTTTTCATTATCTTGTAAAATCTTAAGGCTTAAACAAAGCAAGTCGTCAAAATCCACTAAATTGTCTTTTTGAAGCGCGTTTTGATAAAGCTCATACGCTTTATAGCATTCGCTATCTTGCATGCTCAAATCCATCATGCCGTTTTTGATTTGAGAAATATTGGCTCTAAAGTTTGAAATTTTGAGCTGTTTGCACAGCGTTTTGACTTCATCGCTATCTAACACCGAAAAATCGCACGCTCTTTTTAAAAGGCTCATGTGTTGCCTTAAAAACAGCAAACCAAAACGATGGAAAGTGCAAAGCAAGGGGGGGATAAGGGCTTGGTTTTTCAACAATTTCAAAGCCCTTTCTTGCATTTCTTTACTCGCTTTATTGGTGAAAGTGAGCGTTAAGGTGTTTTCGCTAGGCACGCCACAAGCACCAATCAAATACGCTAAACGGCTCGTTAAAGTCTTAGTCTTACCGCTCCCAGCTCCCGCTAAAATCAGCAAAGGCCCTTGAATGTGGCTTGCGGCGATTTTTTGCGCTCCGTTTAAATTACCTAAAATGCTTTTTTTAAAATCCATCATTCTAAAAACCCGCCCTTTTTTTCTTGGTCCAAACGCTCTTTTAAAAGGTTGGTGTCAATTTCAAAATCAAAATAAGGCGAAGAAAAATCAGAGGTTTTAATGGCTAAAAAATGGTTTAGCGCTGATTTGAGATCCCCTTTTCTTTGATACAACAACCCTAAAGCGTAACGGATATTTTCATTATTAGGATCATCTAACTTCCCAAGCTCTAGCCATAAAACGGCGTTATTGTAATTATTTTGCGCAATATAGGTTAAACCCGCTAGGATTTTTAAGCGCGTCTCATTGTCCTTAAGATCGCTAATTAAGTTTTGATACAACGCACTCGCTTTTTCATACTGACCTTGAAACAAACTCACTAGCGCTAAATTTTCTAACCAATCGTTAGGGGCTTCACCCTCTTCTAAACTGGCGATTTTTTGCTCTAATAATTTTTCTTGATGATCTAAATCATTGACCATAAATCCCATGTAAGTGTAGAAATGACGCCCTAAAATTGGCCCTTGCATGGTTTGATCCCAACTGATTTTATGCGAATCTAAAAGGGTGTAAATGCTTAAAGTGTGCCGGATGCTCGCATCATAATACGAAACGATTTCATAAAAGATATTAGAGATGAGATCTTTAGGGAGCATTTTTTTCAAATTCCCAAAAGATTGCACCATCAATTTTTTATCCTTGCTCTCTTTAGCGAACACCGCTTCTAGCACGTAATAAAAAGGGAGCTTTTTAGGGGCGTTTTTAAGCCAGTCCATATCCCAATTCGTGCGGTAATTCAAATAAGCGATGAGCGAAGAGAGTAAAGCTTTTTGCGTGGGGCTAGAAAAATCCTGACTATAAAAATTCTCGGTGATTTCTCTTAAAAACTCCGTGGTGTCTTCGTGGGTGAAATGCGAGGCTAGAATCGCAAAAACCGCGCTCAAATAATCCGCAGAGTTCAAATGAAAAGCCCTTAAAAAATGGAAATAAGCTTTGTGGTAATTTTCTAATTGCGCATAAATCAAGCCCGTATTATAATGGAGGAGCGCGTTATTGGGGCTATTTTTTAAAGACAAATCAAAAAAAGAAAGGGCTTTTTTTAACTGCTTATTTTCTAACGCTTTCAACCCTTTGAGCGCGTTTTTATCCGCTATCGCCATCAAACGCCCCCTTTTAAAAGCAAGGCTTGCCCCCTCTAAATCCTTTTTGGCATCAGAGTCTAAAAGAAACAGCCCCTCTTCAATCACGCCTAAGGTTTCTTTAGAGTCTAAAACCTTAAAAGGAGCGTAATAAAAGAGCAAGCGGTAGATAAAATCCCTTTTGCCTTCAAAATATTGCGTATTCCAAAAACGCTCTTTGGCTCTTTCTTTATCCAAAAAAACAGGGTTTATAGTGGGCTTGATGGGGTAAAAAGAATTGGCTAATAGCGTGTCTTCTTTTGTGTGGCTGGCCAGCTTTAAGGCTTCGCTCGCTTTAAGGGTGTCGCCTTTTTTCAAACTCACTAATTCCAAAGCCATTAAAGCGTTTAAATCTTTAGGGTAGTTGTGCAAATAATGCTGCAAATGCTCCAAAGCATGCTTGTAATGGCCCAAACGCGCCTGCAAAAGCCCTAAAGCAAGCTCATCTTGGGCGTTTGCGCTTTTTTGTAATTGTTTATAAGCGTTCGTTTCATCTTTAAACATCAAAAACAATTTAGACGCCAGGCGCGCATTAGGTTTTAAAAAGGCGTTGGAATTAGGGTGCATCAAGGGCGAAAGGGCTTCAAAATACTCCCCAGCGTAATAGGATTTGAGCGCGTAAGCGTAGGAATAAAAAGACTTTTTATAGTCTTTATACAAAGTGTCTCTCGCAATTTTTAGATAATGATAATACAAATCCGCATCTTGCAAATGATAAGCACTCACTAACGCATCAATCGCGCTCACGCTCGCATTTTCTTTAGAAGCGATGCTAGAATCAAACAAATCCAACGCCCCATTAAAATCCTTTTCCTTAAACTTAATCACCCCTAAATTATGGCTCGCAATCCCTTGCGAAAAAGAAGCGGCCTTGTCAAACAAATGCAAAGCTTCATCTTTTTGCCCTTGCTCATACAAAAGGCTCGCTTTTTTCATCATCGCATCCACTTGATTCTCACCGCTTCGTTTGAGAGAGTCCTTGCCGATTAAATCGGGTAAGTCTAAATTCTCTATTTGCCCCTCGACTTCTGTGTTGTTAGCGTTGTTGGTGTTATTAGGCGTTTCGTTATTGGTGGTGGCGGTATTAGTTTGTAAAGAAGTTTGTTTATTTTCTTTTTTATGCCCTAGTAACAAGCTCAAAATTACAATGAGCGCGATGAGTGAAAGCAATATTCCAAGCGCGATATAAAGCTTTTTTTTATTGTGTAAAATCTGTTTAAAAAACTCTTTAGAACTTTTGATTTTATTGAGCGTCTGCTCCAAAGCCTGCTTCAAAGAGGGGATTTTAGAATGAATGCCCTTTAGGGGGGTTTCTTTTTCGTTTTTGTTTTCGCCCCCTTTTTCTTCTAATGAATTTTGCTCTTCATTCAGCACGAACTAGCCTTAAAGGTATTTTTCTAACGCCTTAGGAATGTGGATGCTCCCATCCGCTTGCTGGTGGTTTTCCATTAAGGCGACCATCGTTCTGCCTACCGCTAAAGAAGAGCCGTTTAAGGTGTGCGCTAACTGGTTTTTTTGATTTTCTTTGAAGCGGATTTTGGCGCGCCTGGCTTGAAAATCCCTCGTGTTAGAAACGGAGCTGATTTCTCGGTAGCAATTTTGCCCGGGCAGCCACACTTCAATATCTATCGTATTGCTCGCGCTAAAGCCTAAATCCCCGCTGCACAATTGCACGAACCGGTGCGGTAATTCCAAAGCCCTTAAAATTTCGCTCGCGCTCTCTAGCATGCACTCTTGCATCGCATCGCTTTCTTTAGGGTGCGTGATAGCCACTAATTCTACTTTATCAAACTGGTGCTGTCTTATCATCCCCCTTGTGTCCTTGCCCGCACTCCCTGCTTCGCTCCTAAAACAAGGCGTGTGCGCGGTCATTTTAATGGGGAGGTTTTCAACGCTAATAATGGTGTCGTTGTAGAGATTAGTGAGCGTTACTTCAGCGGTGGGGATTAAATACAAATTTTCATTTTCTATTTTGAAAACATCTTCTTTGAATTTGGGTAATTGCCCAGTCCCAAAAAGCATTTTTTCATTCACTAACGCCGGCGTATAGATGATTTCAAAGCCATTTTTTTCATTAAAATCCAACATTAAATGAATGAGCGCGCGATAAATTTTCGCCCCAAAACCCCTGATGACAGAAAAACGGCTTTTGGCGAGTTTCACGCCACTTTCAAAATCAATCCAGCCATTTTGTTGAGCGAGTTCAAAATGCTCTTTGGGTTTGAAAGTGAAAACCCTTGGGGTTAAGATTTTTTTAATTTCTATGTTGTCTTCTTCATTCGCACCTAAAGGGGTTTTTTCATCCACTAGATTGGGGATTATGGAAAGCTTTAAATCTATTTGTTGCTCCAATTCGCCCACGCTTTTGGAAAGCTCATTCAGTTTGATTTTATTGTTTTCTAGCTCTTTTTTGAGATCGCTTGTATCCGCTTTTTGAGCCATTTTGATACCAAATTCTTTAGAAACCTTGTTTTGGAAGGCTTGCAAGCCTTCTAATTCAATGAGTTGCTTTTTATAACGCGTGATGACTTCGTGCAAACGCTCTAATTCATCACCCATCGCATGATTACGCTTTTTTAAAGAAAGAGCCACCCTGTCAAAATCTTGCAATAAAAGTTTTCTATCAATCATTCAACCCTCTTTAATCGTTCTAAAATGCCACAATTTAGCCCATTCGTCTATATCGTTTTTATCTATTTGAGCGCTCAAAGCCCCCATTTTACCCTCTAAAGAATCTTCAATAGCGCCATTAGGCAAGGCCACAAAACTATCCCCATAAAATTTCCACAAAAATTCGTTTTTTTGATTTTCTTCTACAAGGATCTGGCGATACGATCCGATTCTATTAGCCCTAACCACCACGCAAGAAGCGCAAAAAGCACGCATTTGGCACAAAAGCCGCCACCTTTCATTGGATTCAAAGGTGGCCACACTGCTTAAAAGCACCACATCCACGCCCTGATTTTTAGCCTGAACCCATATTTCATCAAAATGCGCTTCAAAGCCAAACAAAGGAGAGATTCTTAAGCCCTCTCTTTCAAACACGAGCAATTCTTTAAAAGCGCTTTTCTCGTTGTCAAAAAAGCTCTCTTCGTCCCAGTGAGGGTAGGGGATTAAGCGTTGTTGCGTGTAATACTTCACGCTTTCTTTAGAAATGAGGGCGATTTTTTTATAGATTTTAGAACGTTCTTCTAAAAGCACCGGGGCTGAGACGATTAAGTCTAGTTCTTCGCATTTTTGCGACAAAAACTCAACCGCTCGCGCAGACTGCGCGCTGATTTCATTCAAATCCAATCCCATGTTATGGTGGAAAAAGGGGTTGATCACGTATTCAGGCAGCACGATTACGCTTTGCTTGGGTATGGAGTGGAATAAGGATTGCATGAGGGTTTCTTTAAAAGATTCTAATTGCAAAGCAAACACTCGCATTCTTTAAGCCTTTTTGTCTGGCGTTTGGAGTTTCTCATACTCTAAATAAGCGTTTTCTAAAAGCTTTTGAGCCAAAAACAACTCTTGCATGGCCGTTTTATACAAATCCATCCCGTCTTTTAAGGACAAATTGGAATCATTCAAGCGATCTATGGCTTGCTCTAGGGAATGAACATGCTCTTCAAAACTTTTTTTAGGGGCGTTTTTAGTATTTTTAGTGTTTTTTGGGGGGGCTTTTTCGGTTTCAAATAATTCATCTTGCATAACATTCCTTTAGCTTTTTTTAACAAGCATGGTCGTTGAAATTTGAGCGATAGAATCTTCAGTCCTTAAAATCTCAAACCCTACGTTTTTCAATTCAAATTTCAAACCCTCCAAACTCAAAAACCCCTCAATGGATTGCGGTAAATAAGAATAAGCGCCATAATTCTTACTGATAGCCCCTCCCACTAAAGGCAAAACCTTATTCGTGTAAAACCCTGAGATTTTATCCAGCCATGTGGGGTTGTCTTTTTTTAAAAATTCTAAAATCACTAAAACGCCCTTGGGTTTTAACACCCTAAAAAACTCTTTTAAGGCCTCTTGTCTTTCCACGATATTGCGCAAGCCATACGCAATGGAGAGAATATCCACGCTGTTATTTCCAACGCCTTTTAAATCTTTGGCTTGAGCCTGAATGAAAGAAGTTTTGTTTTCAAGCTTCTCCAATTTTTTAATGGCCAATTCAAGCATGTTATTAGAGGGGTCAATCCCCAAACATTCCTTAAACTCTATGCCGCAATTGAGAGCGCTTTTTTGCCAAGCGACAAGCATATCCCCCGTCCCGCATGCCACATCCACAAGCCTTAACGCTTTCTTATTTTCCAAAAACAAAAACGCATGCTCGCAAGCCCTTTCTCGCCATTTAACGTCTAAGCCAAAACTCATCAAGCGGTTGGCTTGATCGTAGGAGCTGGCTATATCATCAAACATGTTGATGATTTTTTCTTGCTTGAGATGCTTTTCTTTCTTCATGATTGGTCTTTAAAAAGGCTTGACAACCACTAAGATCACAATGAGGATCATTAAGATCGTTGGCGCCTCATTAAACACACGATAAAACCTTGCGTTTCTCCTTGTAGGGTCTTTTTCTAGCTCGCGCATGCATTTTTTGCAATAAAAGTGATAGGCTAAAAGTAAAACCACTAAAGCCAATTTAGCATGCAACCAGCCCCCACTTTTAAAGAGCGTGGGCTCTATCAACAACATTAAAATCCCTGTAATAAGCGTGAAACCCATAGCCGGTGAAGCGATAAAGGAATAAAGCTTTTTTTCTTGGATTTGAACCACTCCTACAAACTCCTTTTTATGCATGTTTTCTGCATGATAGACAAAAAGGCGCGGCAAATAAAATAACGCCGCCATCCACGAAATAACCGCTATCACATGGAAAGCCTTAACCCATAAAAAATACCCATTCAAAAATCCCATACCACTCTCCCTAATTTATCTTATTTTGTTGCAAAAACGCTTGCAAATTTTCTCTCGCGCCGCTGATTTCCACTTCCACGCTTTGGTTTGAAAAATTCTTTTTGCTTAATTGTAAGCTAAATTTCTTAATTTCACGCTGAATGGCGTCTAATTCTTTGTAAGAATAATGAGCGCTTAAAGTTTCTAGCTCCACAAAATCCTTAAAAGCGTTTTCTTTTTGAGCGTTTTCTACGCACAATAACGCGCTAGTGGCATAAGCTTTCATCAAGCCCCCCACCCCTAAAAGCGTGCCTCCAAAATAACGCACGCTCACTAATCCTATATTGATTAAATCCTCTCGCCTTAAAACGCTAAGCACAGGCATCCCTGAACTCCCTTTAGGCTCGCCATCATCGCTAAAACCCTCCGTGATTTTGCCCTCTAAAGAATAGCGAAACGCCGTTACAAAATGCGCGGCTTTAAAATGCTCTTTTTTCAATTGTAAAAGGGTTTTTTCAAAATCATCAAAAGGCACAAGATACCCCAAAAAGCGAGACGCTTTAGTCTGGTGCTTGGAAGCGATGAGGTTTTTAAGCGTTTTCACAAGCTTTCTTTAAAGAACTGAGTTTAAAGACACTCCCTATAAAACTCGCAATAAAAATCGCAATAAGCGCATAAAAATGGATGGACACATCTATAAATTCCGCATGCATTTGATTCAACCGCCCTAGCAAACTAATCCCATGATAAGCGGGCACTATTTGAACGAAAGCTTGTAAATAAGAGGGCAAGGATTCAAAAGGCCACACAAAACCCATCATAAAAATCAAGGGCAAAGAAGAAATTAAAACGATTTGAGTGGTGTGGGCTTCATTTTTGATCCATGCGCCCAAAAACAACCCCAAACTCAAGGTCGCCAGCATGAAGATGGAGCTATTCAAAAACACCATTAAAGCGCTTCCATGCCGTTCGATCCCATAAAAAGAAAACAGCGCCCCAAAATACCATAAGATAAAAACGCTGAACGCTCCCATAAACACCAAGAGTCTTGCGCACAGCCTTAAAGCGATTTCTTTCTTGTCTAAAAAGGCTAATTCCAAACGCCTGGAGCTGACAAACATGCTGCTTGCAATGAGCATCACCTGGTGTAAAATGAAAATAAACACGCTAGAGAGCGCGTAATTCAAATACCCCTCACTAGGGTTATACAAAGCGATAGGCCTGATTTTAATCCCGTCTGTCCCTAATTCAGCTTCTTCTATTTGGGCGTTGCGTTTGAACCTTATTTCATCATTTAAAGCGTTGATGCTCTCCACCACCGCATTCGCTAACGCACCATAAATCAAAAAGTAATTGGAATTCGCATAAAAATCTATCGTTACCGGCACTTGCTTGTGGATATTGGCTTCAAAATGCGAAGGGATGTGCAAGATCCCATAAATTTTTTCTTCTTTTAAAAGCTTTTTGGCTTCCAGCATAGAAGGGCTAAAAAAAGCGATTTCTAACTCGTTGGAGCTTTGCGCCATGAAAGCTAGTTGCCTAGAAAGAAAGGAATTGTCTTCATCTACAAGGGCGATTTTTTGCTGCGTTACAATGTCTCTTAAATAAGGCAAAGGGTATAACAAGCCATAAATTAAAGGAGCGCCTATAAGAATCATTAAAACGCCCTTATGAGAAACAATAGCCCTCAATTCCATTAAAAGGATTTTAAAAAAATTCATGCGTTAGCCCTATCTTTTTTAAAAGAAAAATAAAAAATCAAAAGCCCTAAGACTAAAAAGATTAAAAAGAGTGCAAGCGGCATTAGAGAATTTAAAGATTCGGTAAAATCCGTCTTGTAATAGGCCTCTTGTAAAAAGAACTTCATAAAATGGCTAATAGGCAAGCAATGGCTCCAAAAATCCCCAAAAATTTCCATGTTGTTTTGCGGGTAAGTAACCCCAGCAAACGCAAAGCTTGGAGCGGTATAGACCCCAATCGCGCCAGCGGTTTCAACAACGCTTTTTGAAACGCCATAAACCAACACCACAAAACCGCTCATAATAAGCGCCATTAAAACTACCGCCAAAAAGACCAACAACAAATGCGCATAATGCCCCTCCATGCCAATGAAATTAAAATAAAACGCCATGCCCATCCCCCAAAAGCTAAACACGCACACATTCGCTACAATACTGATTAAAAGCTCGCGCATGTTAGAGGTTTTTTGAATGAAATTGAGCATGCCAATCGCAATCAAAATAAGCCACATGCAAGGCAGCATCACGCTTAAAAGGTATTGCGTGTAATTGTTTTCTTCATTGTATAGGGCATGCAATTGCAAGACAATAGGCATTGCTTGGGCTTTAGCAGAAATCAAATTGGAATCTCGCACTAAAGCTTTGGTGGCTAAGGTTTTAGCGTCTAAAGTCAAAGCGGTTTGCAAAAAAGCGTTTTTGAGCGTTTTCCCCACCAAAACGTATTCAGCGTTATAATAAAAGGGCAAACCCACTTTCCGCCCCATTTTGATTTTTTTCTCTAAATCTTTAGGCAAAACTAACGCTCCATACACTTCAGCGGAGTTTAAAAAGCGTTTGGCTTCTAAAAGACTAGCCACTTGGTATTTGATTTCAACCGCGCTCGTTGCGCCTAATTCAAACGCTACCTGATGGCTCGTAGTGGTCTTATCCAAATCCACCACCACGATAGGGAGCTGTCTTGGGATTTCTTGTTTAAAGATTTGCGTGCCTAAAACCCCTAAACAAAAAGGCAATATAAAACACACGATAAACAAGAACTTGTCTTGTAAAACCCATGCGCTTATCAATCGGAACAAAACAATCCTTTCTAAGGTTTAATGGTAACTAACACGCTCATCCCTACCCTAAAATTTTCCAACTTTTCTAAGGGTATGGCTTCCACTTCATAGCTTTTCATATCGTAAGTGTTGGAATTATTCGTCGCTTTCCAAGTCGCAAAATCCCCCATCACGCTCAAATATTTGACCCTGAATTTCGCGCTTTTTTTCAACGCCGGGATATAACCTTCAAATTCCTTGCCCACCTTAAACTCGTTCAAATACTTTTCAGGCACGCTGATTTTTAACCAACTATCCTTTAAATCTATCATTAAAACCACAGGAAAACCCTTAGGGCTAAGCTCGCCACCGCTTAAAAGCACGTTACTCACTTCCCCATCAATTGGGGCTGTAGCTTTAACATCTTTTAAATAAGACTCCACTTCATTCACTTGCCCTAAAGCCGCGCTCTCTTTAGCCTTAGCCGCAATCTTACTTTCAGAGCTCGCCCCCCCTAAAGCCATTTTATACTTTTGGTAAGCCGCGCTCTCGTTGTATTTAGTGCTTTCATAAGCCGCATAGGCTTCATCGCGCTTTTGCAAACTCGCCACGCCGTTATCATACAAATCTTGAACGCGCTTATAAGTCTCTTTGGCTAGAGTCGCTTGAGATTTTGCCGCTTGCCAGATGTCTCTTGCAGAATTGATCGTTTCATCTCTTGAGCCTCTTTTGACTTCATCGCTAAGCGCTTTAGCGGCTTTATGCCCGGCTTCAGCTTGAGCGAGCTTGGCTTCTAATTCAGGGCTAGAAATGCTAAAAACCAAATCGCCCTTTTTAATGTAATCGCCTTTTTTAACAAACACCTTTTCAATGCGGCCAGGGACTTTGGAGCTCACGCTGTATTCTCTGGCTTCCAAAAACCCTTGCAACACTTCAGCCTTAGGGCGATAAGCTAAATAAAAAAGCACGATTAGCCCTAATAATAAAGCCCCACCCCCTATAAGAATCGCTTTATTTTTATCCAACATGCTATTTGACATGATTTTTTCCTTTAATAAACAAATTCATAAAATAAATCAATATGATCGCTTAACGCCATTAAATTCGCTAATGAAACAATGTATTTATAAGCCACGCTTTTTTGCTCCACGATGATAGAAGAAAGCGTGTTCCTCGCGTCAATGACTTGAGCGTTCGTGCTTAAGCCTTGTAAAAAAGCCTGCTCTTGGAGTTTTAGGTTTTCCTTGGCTAATTCCACGCTAGAAAGCAAGCTTTTGTATTCTTTCAAATAAGAAAGCGTCTCTTTATAAGTCTTATTCACTAACAATTCCATGTTTTTTTTAGCCTGGATTTGTTCGCTATTAGCTTGCAACTCCGCTAATTTGCTCGCTTGGTATTTTTGGAAACGCCCTGTGGGGGAGAGTATGGGCATGCGCCCGGCCACGCCCACAAACCAACTAGGAATCATGTCTTCAAACACCGAATTGTTTTGCTTCATGATGTAAGAGCCAAAAAAACTCACTTGGGGCAAGAATTTAGCGATCTGAAGTTTGGTGTTTTCTTTAGAAATTTGAACCTGATTTTCTAAAGTCTTTAAAGCCGGGTAGGAATTGAGCGTGGAAGAAACAAAAAAGCTCAAATCGGGCAGATTTTTCTCGGTGTGGATCTCTAATTTGCTTGAAGGCGCTAGATCGTCCTTGCTAGATAAAATGGAATTGAACGAGAGCTGCGAAACTTCTAACACGTCTTTAGCCTTAACGCTAGCGATATGGGCCTTATCATAAGCCACTTGAGCGCCTAAGGTTTCTACCCTAGCGATTTGCCCCACTTTTTGCATTTTCAAAGCGTTTTGGAAATGCTTATAATGGCCTTTTTCCACTTCTTCTAAAGTTTCAGCCACTTCTGTGTTTAACACCATGCCGTAATACACGCTCACAAGCTCTTGAAAAGTGGAAAGCTTTTTTAGGCGATACACTTCATTAGTGTCTTTTTGCATCAAATCCGCAATGCGCACCATCGTGAATCTTGCCCCACCCATATAAAGGGGATAAATAATGCTCAAAGCCCCAATCACCACATTTTGCTTAGAAAACAATAAGGGGGATTCTAAAGTGCTGCTCAAAGCCCCAAAACCTTGCATCACCCCTTGCATGCCCGCTTGGATTTGAGGGGTTAGGACTTGAGGGGGGATATTTTGCTGGATGTTTTGCAAGCCTTGATGGATCTGGTTGGTGGCTTTTTGCACGCCCGGTTGTTTTTGGTTGGCAAAATCCATTTTAATCGGGTTAGAGAGATACACGTAAAAAGCGCTCAAATCAATTTGAGGCAAAAAAGAAAGCTTAGCCGCTAATTTCATTTTATTCGCTCGCTTAATGGCGTATTCTTGCGCATGCAAGCCTTCATGGTTAGACAATACCCTAGTCCATGCGTTTTTTAAAGAGAGTTTTTGAGCGTCAGGATGGTTCAAAGGCGCGCTGTCTTCAGCCATGCTCAAAGAAGAAGGATCGGTTTTAGAAACTCCATCAACAGCGTTTAAAGAGCTATTGAATAACAAGCTCAATACAAAGAGGGTTGTTTTTTTCATGCTCATTCCTTTATCCTATCTCCTTATTTTCTTTACTCGCTTTTAAGCGCTTTATCCTAGCCCCATCCACGCTTAAGACTTCAAAAACATACCCATGCGAAACGATGATATCCCCCTCCATAGGCATGCGCTCTAACAGGCTAAAAACATAGCCCCCAAGCGTTACCTGCTCGCATTCTTTGTCAAATTCAATGTGGAGCACTTCTTCTACGCTCTCTAAATCCAGCATGCCCTCTAATTCAAACACGCCCTCTTCAAGCTTGTTCACGCCCTCTTGTTTTAAGTCGTATTCGTCGCTAATCTCGCCCATGATCTCTTCAATAATGTCTTCCATAGTGAGCAACCCGGCTGTGCCGCCGTATTCATCAATCACCAAAGCGGTATGGATTTGCTCTTTTTTCATTTTAATAAGGATTTGAGAAATGGAAGCGCTTTCAGGGACGATGATCATTTTCCTAACGATTTGCTTGAAATCATGCATTTTGGGGGTAAAAATAGAGCGCGAAAGCAAATCCCTAATATGCACCATGCCGATAATGTTATCCTTAGAACCCTTACAATAAGGGTAGCGCGTGAAGCGGCTTTTTAAAACAATGTCTATATTTTCTTCATAGCTGTTTTCTTCGTCCAAACACACCATGTCTTTTCGTGGGGTCATGATTTCTTTAGCGCTCGTGTCAGAAAAATCCACCGCGTTTTTAATGATTTCGCCCTCCACTGAATCAATAATGCCCTCTCTTAAACTCTCGCCCACAATGATTTTTAGCTCCTCTTCAGAATGCGTGCCGTCATGCTCTTTAGGGTTGATGCCCACTTTTTTTAAAAAGAAATGAGCGATCACATCAAACAAGCACACCACCGGGTAAAACACGACCCAAAACACATGCAAAGGGCGCGCGGCAAAAAGAGCGGATTTTTCAGATTTAGCGATCGCTAAAGATTTAGGCACAATCTCGCCCAACACGACATGCAAAAAAGTGATGCTTAAAAACGCTATAACCACGCTCATTGAATGGATAAAAATAGGATTTTCTCTCAAATCCATAGACTCAAACAACGCGGCTAACAATTTTGCGATAGCGGGCTCACCCACCCAGCCTAAAGCTAATGAAGAAAGGGTGATGCCTAACTGCGTTGCGCTCAAATAAGTGTCTAGTCTTTGACTCATCTTTAAAGCGAGTTTAGCGTTGGAATTACCGATTTTAACCAGCTCTTCTAAGCGGGTTTTACGCACTTTCACAAGGGCAAACTCTGAAAGCACAAAAAAAGCGTTCAACAGCACCAATAAAAAAGCAACCATCAACATCAGAATTGATTCAGACGGATCCAAATAAGCTCCTTGATTCCTCCCCATGATTTTAAACCTAAAACCTAACGATAAATATAAAATAAATATAAAATCTTAGAATTTTAACATAAAAGATTAAGCCTAACTTTAAAAATCAAGCCTTTAAAAACCCTAGAAATACTTTTCTATAAAACCAAGAGCCGCAAAAAGAAGCGCCCCCAAAAGCGCAGAAACCGGCACGGTTACAAGCCAAGCGGTAACAATCTTTTTTAAAATGGAGCGTTTGATCACTTCTTCTTTATACACTTTTTTGAGCGACTTTTTTTCTTTCTTTTTCAATTCCAAAGCGATGGCGGTGTTCTTGCTTTTTTTCAAGCTCTCTAGCATGAGCGATTTTTCTTTCAAATTGGCTTTATCAAAGCGCTCTAAAAAGCCTTCAATTTCTTCTAAATCTTCCCCAAAGTGCGCCGCTACAATGTTGTCTCTGATTCTAGCAAAACGCCTTCTGGATTGCTCTCTTAAGCGCTCCCTTAAAAAGCCCACCCCAAACACCGCGCCCACCACAATATGCGTAGAGCTTACGGGCAAGCCTAATTGGGAGGCTAAAAGCACGGTAATGACTGCAGAAAGCGCAATGCAAAAGGCTTGCATTTTGTCTAATTCTGTGATTTCAGACCCCACCGTTTTAATGAGCTTTGGCCCATACAAGCTCAAGCCTAAAGCGATCCCAGCTGCCCCTACTACCATAATCCACAACGGCACAGAGCTTAAAGTATTCCCCATGGGGCTATTTGCATCTTCTAAAGTTTGACTGATGGCCGCTAGTGGGCCTATAGCGTTAGCCACATCATTAGCCCCATGCGCAAAGCTTAAAAGCGCAGCGGCAAAAATCAAAGGGACATTAAAAAGCTCATTAATGCTTTCATGGCTGTTTTCTAATTGCGGGGCTTTCTTTAACACAAATCTTTTAAAAAGGATAAAGATTAAAAGCGCAAGGATGCAGCTGCAAGCCAGTTGGATTTCAAAATTCAGCGCATAGAGGCGTTTTAAAACCTTAATAATCAAATACCAGCTAAACGTTAAGCTCATCAACGCTACCAAGTAAGGCACGACTTTTAAAGCCGCGCTCTTTTTGTCTTCTTTATAAGCGATAGTCTTTTTAATGAGCATTAAAAAAAACATGGCTATCAAAGCCCCCATTAAAGGCGAAACCACCCAACTGGCCACAATACCTGATAAAAAATGCCAATTGACAGCTACCATTCCAGCTGCTGCCATTCCAGCCCCCATAATCCCCCCCACCACAGAGTGTGAAGTGGAAACGGGAGCGCCTATTAAAGTCGCTACATGCAACCACAACGCCCCACTCAAAAGGCTGGCCAACATGACATTAATGAAAACGTGCGCATCATTAATAAATTCAGGCGAAACGATACGGCCCTTAATCGTAGAAACCACTTCCCCCCCAGCAATGATCGCTCCAAGCATTTCACAAATCCCGGCAATCAAAATCGCCCCGCCCATGCTAATGGCTTTAGAGCCTACGGCAGGG
>NZ_AKHP02000026.1:0-5674 GCF_000296015.2 Helicobacter pylori FD535 | reverse complement strand
TTGCGGCATAATTCCCCCCCACTTTCACCCCACCGGTGCCTTTAGGCGCGGCCCTATCAAACGCCGTAGTGATAAACCTAGCCCCTCCTTTTTCTATACCCCCCTTAAAATACGCCCCCACAGGCGCGCAAAACACGATAAAAAGGTATTCACTGGCCGGCTTCACCCCCAAATTATCCCCTACGCCTATGACAAAAGGGCGCAAATACAAACTCGCCCCGCTTTTATAAGGAGCGAGCCATTTTTGATTCGCTTCCACCACTTCAGCGCATGCCCTTAAAAACAATTCTTCGCTCACTTTGGGCATGAGCAGTCTTTCGCATGAAGTTTGCAAGCGTTTGGCGTTTTCTAAAGGGCGAAAAAGTAAAGCTTTCCCGTTTTGAGAGCGGTAAGCCTTCAAGCCTTCAAAACAAGCCTGCCCGTAGTGTAAGACCGGCGAGCCTTCGCTGAGCTGTAACACGTTTTCGCCCACCAATCCGCCTTGCGACCAAGAGCCGTTTTTATAAGCAGCGATGAAGCGAAAATCCGTTTTAATGTAGCTAAAGCCTAAATTTTTCCAGTCTAAATTTTCTGAATTTGCCATTTTCACACCTTTAAGTTGATCATTTTAGGTGTGATTGTATCTAAAAAGGGGTTAAAAATCCCTCAAGTAACTGATCTGAAACGCATAGACTCTGTGCACATCAGCCTGCAAAGTGTATCCTTTTTCGTTAGTAATAGAGAAAAGCCGGTGCGTGATCGTAGGCACTTTAATCCCTAATTCCAAGCTATTGTGTTTAGCGATATGGGTGCGCACCCCAAACTTCCATAAAAACTGGAAATTGGCCGGGCTATAACTGGAATTGCTGTGGTGTTTTGCATAATTAGCGATCTCTTTACTGATGCTCGTTGCCCAACTATCCCCAGCCAATTGGATCCCCACCACAAAACCAAAAACCATGTTTTCTTTATTCACAAAATTCCACAGCGTATCCAACCCTACACCATAAGTGAATAAATTGATATAGTATTGCCCTTGATAGGAATCCCTCTCCGTTAAAGTATTCCCTCCAAAACTAAAGCTGTTGTAAATAAACCCGCTCTCGCCCACAGGAATACCCTTTTTCATCACGCCAAAGCGGTTGTGCGCGTAGTCAAAAAACCCATAATAACGCATGCCAAACCATTTTTTCTTACCAAAAAATTGCTTATAGCCCACTTCAAAACCCGCTCCTGCATAAGGTGGGAACTTTATCAAAGGCTTTTGCAAGCCGTTGTCATTCACCATTTTAGTCTGATTTTGTATCATGCTCACCTGGTAATTGACTCCCACAAAAGCCGCACTCTCTTCAGCGCTCGCCACAACACCCAAAGCCCCTAATAATATAATTCTTTTCAACATTCAGTCTTTTCCCTTTATTTTTTGATAATCACTTTATATTATATTAGCTTAAAATGGCTAAGTATTACTTATAAAGAAATAATAATATATTTTTTCTTAAACTCAATTAAAAAACTAACCTTTTAGTTCATTCCAACGCTTCGCCACAAACGCGCTCGTTTCTAACGGCACCCTCAAAGGATAAACTTCATCATTGAGGATGCGTTGGATTTCTTGCTGCAACTCTGGGGCGTTTTTTTCTTCAATCTCAAAAATCAATTCGTCATGCACTTGCAAAAGCAGCCTCACTGAAGGGTTATTTTTGAAACGCTCGCTCACTTTGAGCATGCCTAATTTCAATAAATCGCTGGCACTCCCTTGAAAAATCGCATTCACGCCCTCTCGCAAATAATTGCCTTTGACATAGTCATTTGTGCCGGTAAAATCAAACACCCGATAACGCCCAAGCAAAGTGAAGGCTTTAGAAGTTTTTAAAATCTCTTCTTTCATGCGGTTTAAATAATCTTTGATGCTAGGGAATCGTTTGAAATACGCTTCTATGTAGCTTTTAGCTTCATTTAAAGGGATGTTTAAAGTCTCGCTCAATTTCTTGCTCCCCATGCCATACACCAGCCCAAAATTAATGCTTTTAGCGATGGATCGTTTTTCTTTGGCCAATTCTTCTCCAAACAACGCCTTAGAAGTTTCTAAATGGATGTCTCGTCCTTTTAAAAACGCCTCCATTAAATCCTTATCCTGGCTAAAATGGGCTAACAGGCGCAATTCAATCTGCGAATAATCCACCCCTAGCAAACAATATTCTTTAGAGCTAGCGATAAAACCCTTACGAATGAGTAAGCCTTTAGAAGATCGCACCGGGATATTTTGCAAATTAGGCGAATGCGAGCTTAAACGCCCGGTAGCTGTACCGGTTTGGATGAAAGTGGTGTGGATTTTATCGTCTTTGTCTTTTAGGCGCAATAAGGGGGTGGTATAAGTGTTAAAGAGCTTGTTCAATTCTCTGTATTCTAAAATCAAAGCGATGCTTGGGTGCTTGTCTAGGATTTTTAACAAACTTTTTTCATCGGTAGAATGGCTTTTATTTTTAGGAAGCCCTAATTTTTCATACAAAATCTCGCCAAGTTGCTTGGGAGAATTGAGGTTAAAATCCACGCCGATCAAATCTAAAATTTGGCGCTCTAAAACATGCAATTCATTCTTAAACTCCTGTTCTAAGCGCTTGAAATAAGGCGCATCAATCTTAAAGCCTTGAAATTCCATGCCCATTAAAACTTTCATAAACGGCGTTTCAACTTCTTTGGCCAAAGTGAGCAAACCCTCTTCTAGCCCCCCTTTTTCAAAATACTCGCACAAACGCTTCAAAGCGTTTAATTCCAAACTCAATTGCTCTGATTTTTCCGCCTTACTTTTTGTCTTAAAATCTTTGATTTTTTCATGCGGGATTAAATCTTCTTTTAAATATTCCTTTAAAACTTCATCAAACCCCACTTTTTCCGGATTCTTTAAAAACGCTAAAATTTGAGTGTCTTGGATGCGGATGTTTTCTAAAGACACCTGGTATTTGGCTTTTAAAAAGCTCAGTAAGGGTTTTAAATCATGCCCAATGATTTGCGCATGCTGTAACATTTGAGAAAAAGCGTTTTGCAAAAACTCTGAAGAAAAGGGCGAAAATAACGCCTCCTCTAAAGGTAAAAAATAGCCTTGATCTTGTAATAAAAACGCTAGGGCCAGAACTTTTTTTTCTTTATCTAGCGCCAAACGCGCAAAAATCCTTGCGTTAGTTTTTTTTAACTTTTCTAAAAACGCGCTCAAAGGCGCAATGTTTTCCAAAACGATCATGCGTGATTTTTTAGGGGCGTTGTCTGATGCGGGCGTGTTTTCTGAAATTAAAGGCGTAGGGGAATTTTCTAAATCCCTTAAAGTAGAAATAAAACCATATTCTTTCAATTCATCTTTAATTTTCAATAAGGGGTTTTCGCTAGGAAAAGCGCAACTTGAAAAATCAAATTCTTTAATGCATCCTCTTTCTAAAGTGGCTAATTCTTTGCTTAAAAACGCGCTTCCTTTGTCTTGTATCAGGGCTTGATACATTTTAGGGCTGAGTAAATTTTTCGCCAAGTCTAAATTTTCATAGATGTTTTCCAAACTCCCTAATTGCTGTAACAATTCCTTAGCGTTCTTGCTCCCAATGCCTTTAACCCCCTTGTAATTATCGCTACTATCCCCCACAATGCCCTGATAATCCGTGAATTGACTCGGCAAAATCCCGTATTTTTCCACGCAATCTTTAGCCAAAAACTCCGTTTTGCCATCAAAAAGCGCGATTTTATCGCTCAAAAGCTGGTTAAAATCCTTATCTTTAGAATAAATGCGGGTTTTATAAGGGCTTAGCGTGGCTAAACTGGCGATAACATCATCAGCTTCAAACCCGCTCACTTCCACGCAAGTAAAACCCATTTTTTGCAACCATTCTAAGGCGATAGGGATTTGTAAAAGCATCTCTTTAGGGGCGTCTTTACGATTTTGTTTGTATCCGCCTAATTTTTCAGCTCT
Organism: Helicobacter pylori FD535; assembly: GCF_000296015.2. Taxonomy (GTDB): domain Bacteria; phylum Campylobacterota; class Campylobacteria; order Campylobacterales; family Helicobacteraceae; genus Helicobacter; species Helicobacter pylori_CT. The sequence goes on along the minus strand of NZ_AKHP02000026.1, from coordinate 1,740 downwards.
TTTAGTTTTAGTCTGGCTTTCTAGAGCGAACACGATAAAAGGCATGTTTTTTCTATCTTTATAAAATTTTTTAACCATGCCCACAAGCCCCGTTAAAAGCCCTGTAGGAAAGCCCTTATCGTTGGTTAAAGGCTTATTTTTAGCGCTCATGTAATAGCTTCTAAACAAATACGCAAAAGTATCAATTAACGCTAAAGTCCCCTCTTTAATGACTGGCTGCTCCATCATTCAACCCTCTTCCATCAAGCAAATTTTAAATTTATTGTAACACAAGCTGGACCTCATCTCTTTCAAAATAACGAGTCTTTTGGGGTTGGCGTTTCTTGGCTGATAACCTCTTTTGCGGCTTGGATTTTAGCATCGCAGTATTCAGCCACGCCTTGAATGGTTTGTTTCATCAAGGCGTTGATTAGGGTGCGCATGAAGTTAAAATCTATTTTGCCATGCGGGTTGGTGGGTAGTAGAATGCTATCATTTTGTATCTTTGTGTTACTTATGCTATCACCCCAAGAATATTTATTATTTAAAGCTTTATAAATGCAAGTAATAATAAATAGTTGGTTAAGTTTGGTTTTTGAATGCGTGTCTTTAAGATACAAAGCTAAATTATGGCTATCGTTTGAATAAAAGTCTTTTTGTTGGTATGTAACAACAAAAGTTTTACCACCAATAAAAATACAATTGCCCTTATCCAAAAAATCCGCATTGTAATTAATATAAGAATTTACAGCATTATTCTCTTTACTAGCACACAAGTAGGGGGTTGTCCCACTATCTTTGACAACATCCCTTGCTAAAATATTTCTTGTGTTTTTGACTTCAAAAATATCTACAATTTTGAAGCTTTGCCACATTAAGCCGGTATTACCCCCCAAAGAATTATTGAAAACGTTAAGGGCGTTTTCTTCACCGCTAGAAAGGGTGGTGTTTTCTAGCCCTGTAGCTTTTAAGTAAGCCTGAAGTTCGGCGAGCCGACACTGCTCAAGTTCGGCTATGAATTTTTCCATGAAATCAAAATCAACATCTTTAAGGGTTTGAGTTTTAGCGGTGGGTTTTAGGGGTAGAATGACTTTATCGTTTTTAATTTTTGCCCATGAACACATGTTTTCATAGCCGAATTTTTTAGGGTAATCAAAAAATAGCGTGGATAAAAACAAGCCGATTTTATGGTTGATTTCAAATTTGGGTTTGAGAGAAAATACCCTAGCGTGTGTTACCATTTTATAAGGAAAACTGCGATAAAACGTGCAACCAAACATGTCAATAGTAATGGTATGGCTTTCAAAAACTTTTGCTTTTATATCGCTTTGCCCTAAAATGCCATTATTGCTAAGCCCTGCAGTGATGACAAATTCGCCCTTATGATTGATGTGGCGTTTTTGAATGTCAAAATCGCCGTTACTCGCTTCAAACAAATCCCCTAATTTGAACTCGCCCCACTTAATAGCGTTGAGTTGGCTGCTAAGGGGGCCAATCACTTTGGGGGCGTTTGGTTTTTTAAAATCAAGCCCACTTCATAAGAAAGGTAATCGGCTATCGTTCTTTTAAAATCCTCTAATGCGGGTTTGGTGTCGGTGGGTTTGTTTTGGTTCCAATCGCTCCCATTTTTGGGATCTATGGTGTTTTCATGGTAGTCATCTTCGCTTAAAAATTTCAAACATGATTTGCCAATATGGACTAAATCCACGACTTCGTTGTAGCGCTCTTTAGCGTTGTGCGTGTCTTTTAAATTGTGGCTGG
>NZ_AKHP02000027.1:0-10984 GCF_000296015.2 Helicobacter pylori FD535 | reverse complement strand
GCGGTTTAGAAAACGCGTTTTCCCTACCGGCAAGGCATTCAAATTCACAAAACCATAACGAACGCGCCTTAAATCCAACACTCCAGCGTTAAAAAACGCGAAAAAACGCCTCAATTCTCTGTTTTTCCCCTCATTGATAACGACTCTAAGTTTGGAGTATTTGGCATGGTTTTTGATGATTTCATAACCAATAAAGGGGGCGAATTCCATGCTTTTAATGGGGGTTTTTTGGTGCGCTCCCTTAGTAGCGTTTTCTAATTTCAAGCCCTCTTGCATCGCGTTTTCTATCTCTCTTGTAACAAAGCCTTGGATTTTAACAAGATACTCTTTTTCTAAATTTGCATGCATTAAAGCGCTCACCACCGCCTTACTATCGCTCAATAATAGCACCCCTTCACTCGCAAAATCCAAACGCCCCACCGGCGCAAAATGAGCGTATTTTTTCTCCAAGCTTTCATAAATCACGCGCCGTTTTAAGGGATCGTTTTTACTCACTAATTCGCCCTTTGGCTTGTGATAAACTAACACGCTGAATTTTTTGTTTTTTAAAGGCTTGATGAGTCGCTTGTCTAAAAACACCTTGTCGTTTTCTTTAACCACGCTAGCAAGTTTGGCATGTTCATGATTGATTTTCACCCGCCCCTCTAAAACCAATTTTTCAGCTTCTCTTCTTGAGTGTTTGGTGTAATGGGCTAAAAACTGGTTGATCCTCAAGCCAAATCCCTCCACTCTAACCCTTTAAAATCGTCCTTAATCTTTTCATTCACCATGAGATCGCTTTGGATTTTGAATTGCTTGCCCTTATCTTTGATGATCAAATACAAGGGGTGTTTGCCCTGGTGTTTTAAAGCGCTCTCTTTGATTTGTCTTAAAAACTCTTTTTTCACATCGTTTTCTAACACGATCGCCAAAGAGCAAGAGCTGGAGGCGAGTATTTCAATGGGGGGGATTTCGTGCACCTCTTCTTTTTGCTTGTCAGGGTCTTTATAGCGGGCTTTAGGGATTTTAACCTCTCTAGCGCTCTCTAGATCCAAGATTTCAAAAAGCCTTAATCGCGCCACTTCTTCTTGCTCTTCAATCTTGCATTTAAACACTAGAGGTCTATTAATATCCAACTCTTCTAAAGCGTTTAATTGCTTTTCAAACAGCATGAGTTCAAACTTGCCGTATCTGTCCAAAATGTCCGCTGTGCCATAAGGCTTACCGCTTCGTTTGCCAATTTTCTTCTTGACTTCCATGATTTTACCCAGCAAATAAGCTTGCGAGCCAATTTCTAGCTCTTCAATATCAATGCTTTTGACTAAATTTTTAAAGCCCTTAATTTCTTCTTTAAACTCGTCTAAGGGATTGCCTGAAACATGGATGCCTAAAGTCTCGTATTCGCATTCTAAAAGCGTTTTAGCGTCATGTTCGCCCAAATCAATCATGTCTAAAATAACCTGCTCTTTGGTTCCGCCTTCCATGGCTCCAAAAAGGGAGTTACCCCCTTGCATCATTTCATTAGCCTTATCTTTAGCGCGCCCAGCATCACAGATCAAATCCAAGTTAGCGAGCATGGTTTTTCGGGTATAGCCTAAATTATCCAAGCTCCCTGATTTCACTAATGGCTCTAAAGATTTTTTAGTGAGTTTAGAAAAATCCACCCGTGAAATAAAATCTTCTAAACTCTTATAATCCCCTTTAGCCCTTTCTTCAATGATGTTTTTAATCGGCTCACCCCCAACCCCTTTAACCGCTCCTAAACCAAACACGATTTTCTTTTCCAACTCGCCCTTTGGATTTTTAAACTCCGCTACGCTGAAATCTTGCATAGAAGAATTGATGTGCGGGGGCATCACTTCAATTTCTAAAGCCCTGACCTCATCAATATAGCGCGCCACGGATTCAATCTTATTGGATTCGCTAGTGAGCATCGCTGCCATGAACTCATGCTTGTAATAAGTCTTTAAATACGCCGTTTGGAAAGTGATCATCGCATAGGCGGCTGAATGCGATTTGTTGAAACCATAGCCGGCAAATTTAACGATCAAATCCCACAAATTAGCCGCTTTTTGGCCGTCATGCCCTAAATTTTTAGCGCCTTCTACAAACTTAGCCTTATTGTCCGCCATGATTTGAGCGTCTTTTTTCCCCATAGCGCGGCGGATCAAATCCGCTTCACCCAAACTAAAACCGCCGATCGTTTGCACGATTTGCATCACTTGCTCTTGATAGACGATCGTGCCGTAAGTGGGCTTTAAAATCGGCTCTAATTCTTTAAACGCATAAGCGATAGGCTCAATGCCATGCTTTCTATTGACAAAATCATCTACCATGCCTGATTCCATAGGCCCTGGTCTGCCTAGCGCGATAATGGCGATAATGTCTTCAAAGCTTGAAGGTCTTAAGCGTTTGTTAAGCCCTTGAAACATCCCGGATTCAATCTGGAATATCCCCACCGTATCCCCGCTTTGGATCGTTTTATACACTTTTGGATCGTCCATATCCAACGATAAAAAATCCACGCTAATTTTATGCTGCGTTTTAATGATTTTAAGCGCATCATCAATCACGGTCAAGGTTTTAAGCCCCAAGAAGTCAAACTTGATCAAATCCACCGGCTCTAAATACTTCATGGAATACTGCGTAACGATACCGCCGGTTTTTTCAGAGGCAAACAAAGGGGTCTTGTGCCACAACTCTTTTTGGCTATCCACCACCAAGGCTGCGGCATGCACGCCCGCATTGCGGTTTAAATTCTCTAAATTGAGCGAATACTCCCACACTTGTTTGGCTAATTCATTGCTTTCTACTAATTCCTTGATTTTAGGCTCTAATTCCCACGCCCCCTCTATGAACTCGCCATTTTTTTCATAGCCCTTAAGCGTGATGCCTAAGCGGTTGGGTATGAGTTTGGCAAAATCATCGGCTTCTTTATAAGGCATGTCCAAAACCCTTGCGACATCTCTGATCACGCCTTTAGCTAGCATCTTATTAAAGGTGATGACTTGGGCCACATTGTATTTGCCGTATTTTTCAATCATGTATTCTATGATTTCCTTACGCCTACGCTGGCAAAAATCCGTATCAATATCAGGCATGCTGACTCTTTCGGGGTTTAAAAACCTTTCAAAGAGCAAATCGTATTTCAAAGGGTCAATATCCGTGATTTTTAAAGCAAAAGCCACCAAACTCCCGGCCGCGCTCCCCCTACCAGGCCCTACAGGAATGCCCATTTCTTTAGCGTAACGGATAAAATCCCACACAATCAGCATATACCCCGGGAATTTCATGTTCGTAATGACTTCAATTTCTTTTTCTAAGCGTTCTTGGTATTGATCATGCTTTTCTTTTGGCACTAAAATTAAACGCTCTTTCAAGCCCTCTCTAGCCTTATAAGCGAAATAAGAAGCGTCATCTTCAAAATCCAGTCCCTCATTTTGAGCGTAAGCTTTAGTGAATTTGAAGCTTGGAGGGGTTGGGGGGTTCTTTTTATCGTCTTTTAAATCAATCTCTAAAACGCATTTATCAGCGATTTCTTGGGTGTTTTCTAAAGCTTCTGGAATGTCTGCAAAGAGCTTTGCCATTTCTTCAGGGGACTTAATGTAAAACTCATGCACGGAGTGTTTCAAGCGCCCCTTATCGTTTAGGGTTTTACCCATCGCTACGCACATCGCTACTTCTTGAGCCTTAGCGTCATTAGGCATGGTGTAGTGGGTGTCGTTGGTGGCGATGATTTTTAACCCTGTTTCTAAAGACATTTTAATGACTTGCTCATCAATGAATCGCTGATCTAAAATGCCATGGCGCATGATTTCTAAATAAAAGTCGTCTTCAAAAATCTCCTGGTATTCGCAAGCGATTTTTTTGGCTTCATCATAGCCTTTAGCCCCATACTTGCGGTTTCTCTCATTATTGGTATTCAAATGGTAATTGACTTCCCCTTGCAAGCACGCGCTAGAAGCGATAATGCCTTTAGAATGCTCCCTTAGAAGTTTTTTATTGATGCGCGGGAAATAATAAAACCCCTCTAAATACGCCATAGAGCTTAAAAACATCAAATTTTCATAGCCCTCTTGGTTTTTAGCGAATAAGCACAAATGGAAGCGTTGCTTGGTTTCTTTGCTAGAAAGATTGTCGTCATTATGGATATACGCTTCCATGCCGATGATAGGCTTAATGCCTTCTTTTTTCATGCTCGTATAAAAATCAATCGCTCCAAACATGTTCCCATGGTCAGTTACGCTCACGCTTTTCATGCCCAATTCTTTAACGCGTTTGGCTAGAATTTTAATCTTGTTCGCTCCGTCTAAAAGCGAATATTCCGTGTGCAAGTGCAAATGCGTGAAGGCTTTATTCTCTTTCATTGTATAACCCCTATTTGGATTTAACGCCATTATACCTACCGCTCTTTAAAAAACTCTTTATCGGTTCATTTAGTGGTAAATTATTTTAAAATGGTGGTTATAATAAGAAAGTTTTTATTATTTTTAATGCTATTTTAGGAGTTCATCATGAAAAAATCCATTTTATGGGGCGTTTGCTTGGCTTTTTCTTGCGCCCATGCCTTGAACGATTTAGAGTTGATCAAAAAAGCGAGGGAAAGCCAATTAGAGCCTATGCCTATGGGCAAAGCGCTCAAAGAATACCAGATTAAAAAAACCAGAGATGTGGGCATTGGCACCAAAAACAGCGAGATCATGACCCCCGCTCAAGTGGAATTAGGCAAAATGCTCTATTTTGACCCTAGGATTTCCACTTCCTACCTCGTGTCTTGCAACACATGCCATAATCTAGGCTTAGGCGGGGTGGATTTAGTCCCAAGCGCTATCGGTTCTCAATGGAAGAAAAACCCCCACCTTTTAAGCTCCCCAACGGTGTATAACTCTGTGTTTAACGATGTGCAGTTTTGGGATGGTAGGGTTACGCATTTAAACGAACAAGCGCAAGGGCCCATCCAATCTTCTTTTGAAATGGGGGCTGATCCTAAAGTGGTGGTAGAAAAAATCAATTCCATGCCAGGCTATGTCAAACTCTTTAGAAAAGCTTACGGCTCTAAAGTCAAAATTGATTTTAAATTGATCGCCGATAGTATCGCTATGTTTGAAGCCACGCTCATCACCCCAAGCCGTTATGATGATTTTTTAAGAGGCAATCCTAAAGCGCTCAGTAAAGCCGAAAAAGAAGGGCTGGATTTATTCATTTCTAAAGGCTGTGTGGCTTGCCATAACGGCATTAATCTTGGGGGAACGATGCAGCCTTTGGGGGTGGTCAAACCTTATAAATTCGCTAATGTGGGCGATTTCAAAGGCGATAAAAACGGGCTTGTGAAAGTGCCTACTTTAAGGAATATCACTGAAACGATGCCTTATTTCCATAACGGGCAATTTTGGGATGTCAAGGATGCGGTTAAAGAAATGGGCTCTATCCAGTTGGGCATTAAAATCAGCGATGAAGAAGCGAAAAAAATTGAAACTTTCTTTGGAGCCTTAAAGGGTAAAAAACCTAAAATACTCTATCCAGAACTCCCTGTAATGACAGACAAAACCCCTAAACCCTCTTTTTGATTTTAAAAAGTCCTTTTAGGGGGGCTTTTAGCGCTAAATCCAAAAACGCTCAAAGCCTCTTTTACGATTAACAATAAAAAAGCCAAAAGCGAGCGATAACCTCTTAAAAAGCGCTTAAAATTTCTCTTTAATCCCTAATTTAGCGATCTTAGATTGTTTTGAAACCAAAAATCCATTCAAGGCGTTTTCAAATAAATTTTCATTTTTTGGTTGTCTAAAATGAGCGTGTCCTTGCCCTTAGTTACCGTGAAATTACCCTTAAAATTCTCCATAAATTCCAATTCAAACGCCATCAAATGCTCATCTTTACACACTTTTCTTGAAATCCCGCTGTCTTCAATCCCAATGTGCCTATCGCCCTGCCATACATAGCTGGCAAAATACCGGTTGCAATAGCCTTTGCCATAAATGCGGTTTTCTTTTTGATCAAACACAAACTCTCCCATAGAGCTTTTAGGCTTTGGTTTCTTTTTAAAAAGCTCATACCAGTGTTTTCTTTTTTCTTTCTGCTCCTGCTCTTTGGCTTCAATTGCTGCCTTATCCTCAGGTAAAGCGGTATTTAGAGAGGAATCTTGCTCTTCTTCATGCTCTCTAAAAGCGCTATCAGCGAGCATGGTTTCAATGTCATACACCTGATGATTCATTTCTACTTTTTGGATATGCCAATCATTGCTAGAAAGTTTTTTATCAAACATTTTTAAAAAAAAACACCCCGAAAAGACACAAGCCGTTAAAACGCTTGCTCCAGCCAATCGTAAATTCAAACAATTCCTCCTTATGTTTTATTTTTTTAACGGGCTTACGCTTTGCGCTTCAACCGCTTTTTTAATCAAAGAAATCGCTTCTTGCATCGCTTGCACGCTTACATGTTGGAGGGATTGTATCGCGCTTTCTTGAAAATCTTGATTGCCATTTTTACTCGTTTTGGTCGTTTTGTTTTCCAAGCTAGAAATATTTTCATGCTTAATGATCACTCCAGAATGCGAATCGCCTTTCACGCTAATATCATAGCCTAGCGCAAATTCCGCCCTATAGGTAGAATTTTCCTTTTCTAAAAGAGAAAACGATAAAATCGTAAAACGGACCGCATAAGTTGGAGCGCCCGCGCCATAAGGGGGCAAAGCCACGCCTAAGCATGCTTTTTGCGCTTCTTGCATGAACATGGTTTTTAACATGTTGCGAGGCAAGTCTATCCATTTTTGGTGCTTCCCATGCGTGATCTGCCCGTCTTTGGCTTTAAAGACGATCTCTTTAGTGTTGAATAAATCCGCACTCAAAATACTAATGAGCCTCACTTCAGTCAAAGGTTTAGGGCATTGCGTGATTTCAAAGGAACTCGCATTCAAATCATAAGTTCTGATCTCTGGTAGCATTTGTTTTAAATTGATGCTCAAGCAACCCTGAAGCAATAGGGCTAATGCTGATGAGAGTGAAAAGATTTTTATCGCCGTAGCTCTCATGATTATTTCCTTTCTCCAAAAATCGTTTTATAGGGGTTAGCGTCAAACTTGTCTATCAAAGCAGAGCCTTTTTCCACAAAATTATCAATGTTTCTTAAGCTCAACTGCGCTTGCATGATCAAGGGAGTGAACATCGCTTTAAAGTCGTATTGCCCCTGTTTGATGCGTTTATCCACATTTAAAGCCACATTATTGACATTAGAAACAAGATTGTTAGCGTTGCCAATCAAGGCGTCAAATTGCGTCTTTCTTGAATCCAAGTTAGCGATGAGATCATCTACTGAAGCAAGAATGTGCTTGAATTTTTCCACATTTTCATCATCTAAAATCTTATTCACGTTTTTAATCGCTTTCATCACTTCTTGCATCGCTTGGTTAGCATCCACGCTCAAGCGATCTATAAGCCCTTCTTTAAAGATCAAAATCCGCTCCCCTTTATCGCCGCTGCCATAAAATTCTTCATTGTGGCTTTGCTCTAAGGCTAAAAATTTTAACCCCATAAGCCCCCTAGAAGAAACCGCCACTTTGGAGTCTTTACGGATCTTAACGCTGGATTTAATCATCAAATCCAAACGGACCACCCCCACTTTATCCTTTGCAAAACCCACCTTAATAACATTACCCACTTGAATCCCCTTGTAATTAACGGGCGAGTTGGTCGCAATGCCTCCCAAGTCTTTGTCCGTATAGACCACATATTCATAATACTTCCCGTCATCTAATCCCAAATGGCCTAGCCATAAAATAAAGCCTACCATGCAAACTAAGCATAAAAAGAAGAGCCCGCCGATTAAAGTGTAATTCACATGCCTTTCCAAAATTTCTCTCCTCGTGTTGAATTGAATAAATTGCCTTCATCTAGCCCTTGAGTTTGAGCTTTTTTAATAAAATCTTTTAAATCCCCGTTAAACTCTAATAGCCCATCTTTGAGCATGATAAACCTGTCCACGCAATCATGCACGGAGTCCAAATCATGCGTGATCATCACCACCGTAAGCTGTAAGCTCTCTTTGAGCGTCATGATGAGTTCGTCAAATTTGCCCGCGCTATAAGGATCTAGCCCGCTTGTAGGCTCATCTAAAAATAAGATCTCCGGGTTAGTCGCCATGGCCCTAGCTATACCCACGCGCTTTTTCATCCCCCCACTCAATTCATAGGGGTAAAGGTGGTAAGCCCTAGGGGGCAAACCCACTTTTTCAATCCACATTTTAGAAATTTCTTCAACGATTTTTTTAGAATAAGCGCCGTATTGTTCTAGCATGACGCCCACATTTTCTAAAACCGTTAAAGAGCTATACAACGCCCCAAACTGGAAGCAAATGCCGCAGCGGTTAAAAATCTTTTGCTGCTCTCTTTCTTTGAGTTTCCATATATCTTCCCCAAAAAGCAACACTTCCCCCTTTGTAGGGCGATTGAGTAAGATCATGCACCTTAAAAGCGTGCTTTTACCGCTCCCTGAACCCCCTAAAATCGCCATCACTTCGCCCTTATGCACGCTAAAACTCACGCCCCTATGAATAATGGTGCTCCCAAAAGCGCTATGGAGATCTTTGACCTCAATTAAGACTTGATTGTTAATAGCGTTCATCATATATTCAACTTAGAAAAGATAATGGAAAAAACAGCGTCTAAGAAAATGATCCAAAACAACGCATTCACGACGCTAATAGTGGTCAAGCGCCCAATGCTCTCAGTGTCCCCCTTGACTTCAAACCCGCGCATGCACCCTACCATCGCAATCGCAAACCCCCAAAAAGGGGCTTTGACAATCCCTACCAAAAAATGATTCCAACCCACTGTGTCATGCAGTCTGTCTATATAACTCGGGAAGCCTAAATCCAATTGGTATTTAATCGCAAACATGCCCCCAAGAATAGCGAACGCATCGGCAATAAACACCAATAAAGGCAAAACAATCACTAATGCTAACACCCTGGGTAACACTAAAAATTCAAAAGGGTTAAAACCCATGGTTTTCATCGCGTCTAATTCTTCAGTGATCTTCATCACCCCAATTTGCGCGGTAAAACTGCTCGCGCTCCTCCCAGCAACCACAAGAGTTAAAATAAAAGGGCCGATCTCTCTTAAAGCGAGTTTAGCCGTCATTTCAACCGACATTAAAGGCACGCCCAAGTCTTGTAATTGTAAAACCCCTTGTAAAGCAACGGCAAACCCCACGATGAACACCGTTAAAATACTCACGGGCAAAACCTTAAACCCGGATTCATTGATATGATAGAGCAAAGGAGTGATACAGAAGCGTTTGGGGTTGAAAACGCTTTTAATGAAGTAAAATAAAATCATGCCGCAAAAATTGAACGCGTTTAAAAAGGTGTTGTAAGTCTCTACGATACTCTTACCCAATTTAGTGATCAAAGGTTCGTAGTGTTTACCCGCTTTTTTAGACTCTAAATCCTCTTCTTTTTCAAGCCAGTCTTTAACCACTTTCAAAGCGCATGCGTTATTCTCGCTCACGTTGCACAATTCAATGTTTAAAGAACGCTCCTTGACTAAATCAAATAAAAACATGCCAAAAACAAAATCTATTTTTTGGCACCCTGAAAAATCCATTTTTAAAGGCCCTTGATGATCTAATAAATTTTTTTTCAACTCATCTAAACGAAACACGCTCGTTTTAAAATCCCAATCCCCTCTTAAAATCAGCACAGAGTTCGCCCCATCTTTACGCATCTCTAAAAATTTTTGTTTCTCTGTCTTCATTAAAATATATTCTCTCTTAGATTAGGTAAAATCTATTAACAAAATCTTGTTTGTTAAAACGGCTATTTTAACACAATGATAAAACAAAAGGTTAAACAATATTCTGTTTAATAAAGGATTGATTATTTTTAAAATGTTTAAAAAAATCATTTTTTTTGGCGTTTTCTTAATAGGGGGATTTGTTATTCCGCCCCTTGAAGCCATGCCTATTTTGCATAATAAAACCCCTAAAAAAAACTACCAAGAAGCCCATGAAAAGCTCTACAGGAGCATCATTAACCGCCAAAAGCTCACACGCCACAAAAGCGGATGGTATTTTTTAGGAGGGTTTGGCGCTGTAGAGGCCATTAGGGACTATCAAGGCAAGGAAATAAAAGATTGGATCGCCACGCTCAATTTAAAAACCGGCGTGCAAAGTTTTTTTAAAAAATACATTGGGATCAGGGGGGTTTTTGCATGGGATCTTGGGTCAGGAAAAGTGAATTACCAAAGCCATAAAGATCCTACCAACTCTTTTTTTACCATGCTTGCGGTGGGTTTGGATGTGATTATGGAATTCCCGTTAGGGAGTTATAAGCATTATTTGGGAGCGTTTGGAGGAGCTAGGGGGGCTTTAGTCGTTTATACCGACAAGCAAAATTTCAAGTTTTTTAAACATTCTGTGGTTTCAGGGGGTTTAGCGATTAATGGGGGGGTCATGCTCACGCTTTTTTTAAGACACCGCATTGAATTAGGGTTTAAGATCTTACCCACCGCCAGATTGCTTTCTAGCTCCAAACGCTTTGAGACTTCGCCCTTATTTTATGCGGCATACAGCTATAAATTTTAACCTTTTAGCAAACTTCAAAAATCCAATCTTTAGGGGCTTCTTGTTCGCCTTGCTGGATGGATAAAAGCAAATCATAGAGTTGTTTAGTGATATTGCCCGGTGTTTCAAAAAAATAAGACTTGTTATTATGCATAATTTCTTTAATGGGCGTAATGATCGCAGCTGTCCCGCACGCTCCAGCTTCTTTAAACGCACCCAACTCATCCATTAGGATTTCCCTCTCTTCTACTTTCAGGTTCAAATATTCTTTAGCCAAAACCATCAAGCTTTTTTTGGTAATGCTTGGCAAAATGCTTGGCGAATGCGGGGTGATAAAGGCACTATCATGCGTGATGCCAAAAAAATTCGCCGCCCCCACTTCTTCAATTTTAGTGTGCGTGGCAGGATCTAAATAAATGCAATCATCATAGCCTTGCTCTACAGCCATT
>NZ_AKHP02000028.1:0-17148 GCF_000296015.2 Helicobacter pylori FD535 | reverse complement strand
TAAAAACCAATAAAAATAAAAGAGATAACAAATAAGACAAAAGAAAGAATAAGCCCAATCCTTCAAAACTAAGCAAAAGAAGTTCTTTTGTCAGGTAATACTCTTGGGCTTTTAATAAGCGAATATTAAAAGCTTTTCTCTAGAAAGGAGGTGATCCAACCGCAGGTTCACCTACGGTTACCTTGTTACGACTTCACCCCAGTCGCTGTGTGTGCCGTGGGCAGTAGCCAATTTAGCATCCTGACTTAAGGCAAACACAACTCCCATGGTGTGACGGGCGGTGAGTACAAGACCCGGGAACGTATTCACCGCAACATGGCTGATTTGCGATTACTAGCGATTCCAGCTTCATGCAGGCGAGTTGCAGCCTACAATCCGAACTGAGAGGTGTTTTGAAGATTGGCTCCACTTCGCAGTATTGCTTCTCTTTGTGCACCCCATTGTAGCACGTGTGTAGCCCTAGGCGTAAGGGCCATGATGACTTGACGTCGTCCCCACCTTCCTCCTCCTTACGGAGGCAGTATCCTTAGAGTTCTCAGCATGACCTGTTAGCAACTAAGAAAGGGGGTTGCGCTCGTTGCGGGACTTAACCCAACATCTCACGACACGAGCTGACGACAGCCGTGCAGCACCTGTTTTCAAGGTCTGGCAAGCCAGACACTCCACTATTTCTAGCGGATTCTCTCAATGTCAAGCCTAGGTAAGGTTCTTCGTGTATCTTCGAATTAAACCACATGCTCCACCGCTTGTGCGGGTCCCCGTCTATTCCTTTGAGTTTTAATCTTGCGACCGTACTCCCCAGGCGGGATGCTTAATGCGTTAGCTGCATTACTGGAGAGACTAAGCCCTCCAACAACTAGCATCCATCGTTTAGGGCGTGGACTACCAGGGTATCTAATCCTGTTTGCTCCCCACGCTTTCGCGCAATCAGCGTCAGTAATGTTCCAGCAGGTCGCCTTCGCAATGAGTATTCCTCTTGATCTCTACGGATTTTACCCCTACACCAAGAATTCCACCTACCTCTCCCACACTCTAGAATAGTAGTTTCAAATGCAGTTCTATGGTTAAGCCATAGGATTTCACACCTGACTGACTATCCCGCCTACGCGCTCTTTACGCCCAGTGATTCCGAGTAACGCTTGCACCCTCCGTATTACCGCGGCTGCTGGCACGGAGTTAGCCGGTGCTTATTCGTTAGATACCGTCATTATCTTCTCTAACAAAAGGAGTTTACAATCCTAAAACCTTCATCCTCCACGCAGCGTTGCTGCTTCAGGGTTTCCCCCATTGAGCAATATTCCCTACTGCTGCCTCCCGTAGGAGTCTGGACCGTGTCTCAGTTCCAGTGTGTCCGTTCACCCTCTCAGGCCGGATACCCGTCATAGCCTTGGTAAGCCATTACCTTACCAACAAGCTGATAGGACATAGGCTGATCTCTTAGCGATAAATCTTTCCCCCGTAGGGAGTATCTGGTATTAATCATCGTTTCCAATGGCTATCCCAAACTAAGAGGCACATGACCTATGCGTTACTCACCCGTGCGCCACTAATCAGCATTCTAGCAAGCTAGAAGCTTCATCGTTCGACTTGCATGTATTAGGCACGCCGCCAGCGTTCACTCTGAGCCAGGATCAAACTCTCCATAAAAGTGTTTGTCCTAAAGCTCTTTTGTTTTTTGATAGGCTGTTGTTATTCTTAACAACAGCTTTAGCGTATCACAAGAACTCGTTTTATTTGATTATTGAATAAAACGGGTTGTGTTCTTAAGTATTACAACAACAAAACAGAAAGAAACTTTTTAAAAAGGTTTAGCTAAACGCTAACCTAGTAAATACTCTCATGCCAATTAACCATCAATCATCATCATACAATCAATGATTATTGAACAGCACTCGTTGGATAAGAATTTCTCATAATAGAATGAAAGCGATTGAAACCCTCACTCTTTATAATAAGTCATCCTTAAAATCATTTTAGAATATCCCTTTAAAAAGAACTTCTATCAATTTGCTTAGTTTTCAAAGATCGTTTGCTTTAATCAGCTATCCTTGTAAGGTATCAAGCGGCTTTTAAAAGCCCTTGCTGAAACAAGGAAATGAAAGTATAGTCATACAAAGCTTAAGGTTTGCTTAAATCTAGGGAATGTTTGGGAAAATATTTTGAAATTTTAGAGCACTTAAAAATCGCACGATCTTTTCTTTAGGGATAATCACCAAACTTTCGTGGTTTTCTAAAGTGCTGCTAGCCATTCCCATAAACTCCCCCACTTCGCTAAAATAAGGCCTCCCTCCCCACAACACGCTCCCCTTTTTAAAAGAAGCATCAAGCGAAAGAAACTTTTTAGATTTCAAAAGTTCAGCCACAGAAATGTCCGTTGTCTGTATAGAAAAAGAATTCTCCTCATTCAATGCCGGGTAGTAGAGATCAGAATTGGGTGTTTTTTGATTGGTATAAGGATTTGAATGAAAAGTTTGAGCGTATTTTGTGTAAATCCTTGCATGATAATAGCTCTCTTCTCTTTTATGGCAATAATCGTCTCTAAAATCGGCGGTTTTTAAAAGCGAAAGCCCTTGATTCCTATCCATCGCTTCAAGGCGCAAGCTGGCTATACAAATCAGCTCTTTAGCGCTGCTGTCTTGCATTTTGGCTAAAATCGTTTTAGGATACAAGCCATTAGAATAAAGCGTTTCAGAAGAAGCGATATAACGCCCGTTTTCTAGCAAAGTCGCATAGCCTTCTTTATAAGTCCCATCGCTAAAATACACTTTCAATAACGCAACAGAATAAACCCATGCAGGGAGTGTTGGATCAAGGGGCGGATCGTCTCTAACGATTTGAATGTTATTAGCGTTCATCATGCATGAAAATAAAACGATACAACAACCAACCGCTAATCTTTTATGCCAAAACGCCATTATCAAACTTACCGCTTAAATTTCAAAAGTATCCTACGACACTATCGGCTAAAATACCATTTGTTTTAATTTGTTGCTATAATAGATCGTTTGAATGACAAAAGCTTACCGCAAAGGTTTATGATGGATCCAATTAAAACTTATGAAATTAAAGAAGAAGAGCTTGCAAAAACCGCTTACGCCACGATCAAAACCAATAAAGGCAATATCGCTCTAGAGCTTTTTTACAAAGACGCACCCCAAGCGGTGAGTAACTTTGTAGCTCTGGCTAAAGAGGGTTTTTATGATGGGCTTAATTTCCATCGTGTGATCGCAGGCTTTGTGGCTCAAGGAGGTTGCCCTTATGGCACAGGCACAGGCGGGCCAGGACACCGCATTAAATGCGAAGT
This sequence comes from Helicobacter pylori FD535, assembly GCF_000296015.2. GTDB lineage: Bacteria > Campylobacterota > Campylobacteria > Campylobacterales > Helicobacteraceae > Helicobacter > Helicobacter pylori_CT. The sequence continues at coordinate 13,844 of NZ_AKHP02000028.1, read as the reverse complement.
GGCCCATAACCCCAACAAGCACAAAAGAGGCTCACTCTCTATGGCACATGCCGGAAAAGACACAGGAGGGAGTCAATTTTTCTTGTGTTTTGTGGATTTGCCCCATTTAGATGGCGAGCACACCGTGTTTGGCAAAATCAAAAACGCAGAAAGCCTTAATGTCTTGGATAAAATCAAACAAGGCGATATTATAGAGAGCGTTGTGTTTAGCTCTTCTCTATAAAGGAACAAGAAATTAAACATGCTCATACTCAGCCGCAAAGTTAATGAGGGGATTATCATTGATGATAACATCCACATTAAAGTCATTTCTATAGATAGAGGGAGTGTGCGTTTGGGGTTTGAAGCGCCTGAAAGCACCCTTATTTTGCGCACTGAACTCAAAGAGGCCATTGTGAGCGAAAACCAAAAAGCTTCTGTGTGCGTAGATGAAAGCTTGTTAGAGAACATCAAAAAGGTCATTAAGCCTTGATGCATGCTTTTGAAGTTTATCCTAAAGTCAATATTTTTTTAAAAATCCTCCACAAAGAAGGGGCTTACCATAAGCTCATTTCTCGCATGTGTTTGGTCAAAGATAAGCTAAAGGATATTATCAGCGTCAAAAGCGCGCTTTCCTTTTCACTCAAAGGGGATTTTGATTGCCCTTTAGAAGAAAACTCGCTCTTTAAAGCCCTCCAAATTTTAAAAAATTTTTTAAAATCAAAAAATTTCTCTCATTCTGTCATCAAATCCCTAGACACCCTAGCGATTGAAGTGGAAAAAAACATCCCCACTCAAGCCGGATTAGGCGGTGGGAGTGCTGATGCTGGGGGGTTATTGTATCATCTGAATCAGATTTTTGACTGGCGTTTGAGTTTAGAAGAGCTTTATAGCTTGGGATCTTTAGTGGGCACGGACACCAATTTTTTCATCTCGCAATACAAAAGCGCTAACGCCACTTCTTATGGCGAAGTCATTGAAAATTTTGAAGAAGAGCCTTTAGAAAACCGCCTAGAAATCTATGCGCCAAATCATGTTTTTTGCAGCACCAAAGCCGTTTATCAAGCTTATAAGCCTGAAACTTGTTTTTCTCAAGCTAAAGAGTGGCTTAAAAAACCGAGTTTAGAATGCCTAAAGACTTGCGACAGGAACAAATTAAACGATCTTTTAAAACCGGCTTTACTCACTAACCAAGCCTTAAGAGATATAGAAAGCGAATTAGGCAAGGAGTGGTTTTTTAGCGGGAGCGGGAGCGCGTTTTTTAGGTTAAAGCCTGCGCAAAAAGGGGGCGAATGAAACTCATTGCCAGCAATAAAAAAGCCTATTTTGATTATGAAATTTTGGAAACTTTAGAAGCGGGATTAGCGCTTTTAGGCTCTGAAGTGAAGGCTTTGAGGCAAACTCGGGTGAATTTAAAAGATAATTTTGTTAAAATAATCAAAGGAGAAGCTTTTTTATTTGGTGTTCATATATCATATTTAGATACAATCCATGCGTATTACAAGCCCAATGAAAGGCGAGAGCGTAAGTTGCTTTTACACAAAAAGCAATTATTGAAATGGCAGATTGAAGCGTCTAAGGAACGCTTGAGTATCGTAGGATTGAAATTGTATTTTAACCAAAGAAATAGAGCTAAAATCCAAATTGCTTTAGTGAAAGGAAAAAGATTGCACGACAAAAGACAAAGTCTCAAAGAAAAAGCACTCAATAAAGAAATTCTTGCTGATTTAAAACACCACTTTAAAGGATAATAATGAAAGAAATGGTAGATTATGGGATTATAGGGTTTTTGATCTTTTTATCAGTCATCGTTATAGCGATCGCAATAGAAAGGTTGTGGTTTTTTGCCACTCTTCGTGTAGATGACTACACAGACAGGCGTAAATTAGAATTAGCCCTACACAAACGACTGACTTTAGTGGCCACGATTGGCTCTAACGCCCCTTATATTGGCCTTTTAGGAACGGTTATGGGGATCATGCTCACTTTTATGGATTTAGGATCCGCTTCTGGCATTGACACTAAAGCGATCATGACTAATTTAGCCCTTGCTTTAAAAGCGACTGGCATGGGGTTATTGGTAGCGATCCCTGCGATTGTGATCTATAACTTGCTCGTGAGAAAAAGCGAGATTTTAGTCACTAAATGGGATATTTTCCACCACCCGGTCGACACGCAATCCCATGAGATTTATAACAAAGCCTAAGGATTGAGCGGTGAAAAAAGTAGAATCCATGAATGTGGTGCCTTTCATTGACATCATGCTTGTGTTGCTAGTGATCGTGCTTACAACAGCGTCTTTTGTGCAAACTTCAAAGCTTCCTATTAGCATTCCCCAAGTGGATAAAGACAGCACTGATTCTAAAGATGTGTTGGACAAAAAACAAGTTACGATCTCCATTTCTAATAAAGGCTCTTTCTATTTAGACGATAAAGAAATCAGCTTTGAAAATTTAAAACACAAGGTTTCCACTTTGGCTAAAGACACCCCTATTGTCTTGCAAGGCGATAAAAAAAGCAATTTGGATAACTTTATCAAAGTCGTGGATTTGTTACAAACGAATAATCTGAAGCAGCTTTACATTCTTGTTGAAGATAAAAAGAATCAAAAAAATTAGTTTTAGTCAATTTTTAGCATTCTTTAGCTAAAATCTGTGTTTATGTTTAATTTTTATCAAGGGAGTTTTAAATGAAACGCACTTACCAACCACACAACACACCAAGAAAGCGAACCCATGGCTTTCTTGTGAGAATGAAAACCAAAAACGGGCGCAAGGTGATTAATGCCAGACGAGCTAAGGGCAGAAAAAAGCTTTCCGTCTAAACCCTATGACTCTTTAAAAAACAAGAGTGAGTTTGATAGGGTTTATCAAAAGGGCTTCAAAAAACACAACCCTTTTTTTTCGCTCTTTGTTTTGGATGTATCAAAAGAGCCACCAAAGGAAAAAGAGGGCTTTAAAGATCCGCTCTCTTGTAGGCTTAAAGACAAAAAAGCACTTTATTTATTAGGTTTAAGCGTGTCCAAAAAAGTCGGCAACGCCGTGAAACGAAACCTTATCAAACGCCGTTTGCGTTCGCTCACCTTAAAGCATGCTGCGCTTTGTCAAGGGCTTGCTTTGGTGTTTGTGCCTAGAAGCGATTGTTACCATTTAGATTTTTGGGCTTTAGAAAAACATTTTTTAGAAATGCTAACTTCCATTAAAAACTATATGAACAAAGCCTTAAAAGGCTTGAAAAAAGGAATGACTCATACCTATGCGAAACAATAAAACGCCTTTTTTGAGCGCGATTTTTACGGCATCAATTAGGGGTTACCAACGCTTTTTTTCGGCTTTCACCTTTTCAAGCTGTCGGTTTTACCCCACTTGCTCCAACTACGCTCTGTGGTTGCTTTATTTTGAAAACCCTTTGAGCGCTATGGGCAAAATCGCTATAAGGATACTCTCATGCAACCCTTTTTGCTCTGGAGGCATTGCTTACCCCACTACTCGCTTGAAACGCCCTAGTTTGCTCCAATCTCATAAAGATTTTAACCGCAATTTTAAAACCATTACTTTTTGGCTCATTCCTGCAAAAAGCCACGCAACTTACTACATCATTAAGGTTTAATCACAATGGATAAAAACAACAACACCAATACCCGCTTGATTTTAGCGATCGCTCTGTCTTTCTTGTTTATCACTCTTTATAGCTATTTTTTCCAAAAACCAAACAAAACAACAACCCAAACCACAAAGCAAGAAACAACCAACAACCACACAGCAACAAGTCCTAACACGCCCAACGCTTTTAGCGTTACCCAAACAATCCCCCAAGAGAATTTATTAAGCACGATTTCTTTTGAGCATGCTAGAATTGAAATTGATTCTTTAGGGCGTATCAAACAGGTTTATCTCAAGGATAAAAAGTATCTAACTCCTAAAGAAAAGGGCTTTTTAGAGCATGTGGGCCATCTTTTTAACCCCAAAGCTAACCCGCAAACCCCCCTAAAAGAACTCCCCCTTTTAGCAGCCGATAAACTCAAACCTTTAGAAGTGCGTTTTTTAGACCCCACGCTCAATAACAAAGCGTTCAACACCCCTTATAGCGCTTCAAAAACCACTCTTGGGCCTAATGAACAGCTTGTTTTAACCCAAGATTTAGGCGCTCTTACCATCATTAAAACCCTGACTTTTTATGATGATTTGCATTATGATTTAAAAATCGCCTTCAAATCGTCTAATAATATTATCCCTAGCTATGTGATCACCAATGGTTACAGGCCGGTGGCTGATTTGGACAGCTACACCTTTTCAGGCGTGCTTTTAGAAAATAACGACAAAAAAATTGAAAAAATTGAAGATAAAGACGCTAAAGAGATCAAACGCTTTTCTAACACCCTCTTTTTATCCAGCGTGGATAGGTATTTCACCACCTTGCTTTTCACTGAAAATCCTCAAGGTTTTGAAGCCTTAATCGATTCAGAAATCGGCACTAAAAACCCCTTAGGGTTCATTTCTTTTAAAAATGAAGCGAATTTGCATGGTTATATTGGCCCTAAAGATTACCGCTCTTTGAAAGCGATTTCACCCATGCTCACTGATGTGATAGAGTATGGCTTAATCACTTTCTTTGCTAAAGGCGTGTTTGTTTTACTGGATTATTTGTATCAATTTGTGGGCAATTGGGGTTGGGCTATCATTCTTTTAACGATTATCGTGCGCCTAATCCTTTACCCCTTAAGCTATAAGGGCATGGTGAGCATGCAAAAGCTCAAGGAATTAACCCCTAAAATGAAAGAGCTCCAAGAAAAATACAAGGGCGAACCCCAAAAGTTGCAAGCCCATATGATGCAGCTTTACAAAAAACATGGGGCCAACCCGCTAGGGGGTTGTCTGCCCTTAATCTTACAAATCCCGGTGTTTTTTGCGATTTATAGAGTGCTTTATAACGCTGTGGAATTGAAAAGCTCAGAGTGGATCTTATGGATTCATGATTTATCTATCATGGACCCGTATTTTATTTTACCGCTTCTTATGGGAGCGTCTATGTATTGGCACCAAAGCGTTACGCCAAACACCATGACCGATCCCATGCAAGCGAAGATTTTTAAACTCTTACCCCTATTATTCACAATCTTTTTAATCACTTTCCCTGCAGGGTTAGTCTTGTATTGGACCACGAACAACATCCTTTCGGTGTTGCAACAACTCATCATTAATAAAGTTTTAGAGAATAAAAAACATGCGCACGCGCAAAACAAAAAGGAAAGTTGATGCAAAATTTTATTGAAATCAAAGCCAAAACCTTAGAAGAAGCCCTCATTCAAGCTTCTATCGCCTTGAATTGCCCCATTATTAATTTGCAATATGAAGTCATTCAAACGCCCTCTAAAGGTTTTTTAAATATAGGTAAAAAAGAAGCCATTATTTTAGCGAGCGTTAAAGAAAGCGTCAAAGCGGTTAAAGAAGAGAGCGTTAAAGAAACCCACACGAAAGAAATCCATCAAAGCGCAGAAGAAAAAAAACAAAAATTAGAAACAAAAACACCGCAAGAAGAAACAATTACCCCTAAACCCCCTAAAAAAAACCTTAAAGAAGAATCTCACAATGAAGACAAACTCCATGAGATTAAACAAGAATTGAAAGACTTATTCTCCCATTTGCCTTATAAAATCAACAAAGTGGAGGTGAGTCTTTATGAACCGGGGGTTTTATTGATTGATATTGATGGCGAAGATTCCGCTCTTTTAATTGGCGAAAAAGGCTATCGTTACAAAGCCCTTTCTTACTTGCTCTTTAATTGGATCCACCCTGCTTATGGCTATAATATCCGCTTAGAAATCTCCACCTTTTTACAAAACCAAGAAAAAGTTATGGAAGCGCAACTCCAAAGCACAATCATGACCGTGCATGAAGTGGGTAAGGGGCAGATGAAAGCCCCTGATGGCGTTTTGACCTATATCGCTTTAAAGAAATTACGAAAAGCGTTCCCTAACAAATACGTTTCCATCAAAACCAATTTAAACGATGAAAAATACATCGTCATCAACGACTTTAACAATGAATGACACCATCGCCGCTATCGCTACCCCTTTAGGCAAGGGAGCGATTAGCATTATTAAAATCAGCGGCAATAACGCTCTAAACATTCTCAAACAACTCACCCAAAAACAAGACTTCACCCCCAGATACGCTTATGTGCGCGATATTTTTTCTAATGGCGTTTTATTAGACAAAGCGTTAGCGATTTATTTCAAAGCCCCTTATAGTTTCACCGGTGAAGACGTGTGCGAAATCCAATGCCATGGAAGCCCCCTTTTAGCGCAAAATATCCTTCAAACTTGTTTGAATTTAGGGGCTAGGCTTGCTAAAGCGGGGGAATTTAGCAAAAAAGCCTTTTTAAACCATAAAATGGATTTGAGCGAAATTGAAGCGAGCGTTCAACTCATCCTTTGCGAAGATGAAAGCGTTTTAAACGCTCTAGCCAGGCAGCTTAAAGGCGAGTTAAAAATTTTTATTGAAGAGGCTAGGAACGATCTTTTAAAGCTTTTGGCCAGATCAGAAGTTTTGATTGACTATAGCGAAGAAGACATTCCTAGCGATTTTTTAAATGAAGTGTCTCTTAACTTAGAAAAACAAATCGCCTCTTTTAAAGACTTACTGGATTTTTCTAATGCGCAAAAACAAAGGAATAAAGGGCATGCCTTAAGCATTGTTGGCAAACCCAATGCTGGCAAAAGTTCTTTATTAAACGCCATGCTTTTAGAAGAAAGGGCTTTAGTGAGCGATATTAAAGGCACAACAAGAGACACTATAGAAGAAGTCATTGAACTAAAAGGGCATAAGGTGCGCTTGATTGATACCGCTGGCATTAGAGAGAGCGCGGATGAAATAGAACGCTTAGGGGTTGAAAAAAGCCTTAAAAGTTTAGAAAATTGCGACATTATTTTAGGCGTGTTCGATCTTTCTAAACCTCTAGAAAAAGAAGATTTTAACCTTATTGACACCCTTAATCGCGCTAAAAAGCCTTGCATTGTTGTCTTGAATAAAAACGATTTAGCCCCTAAACTGGAGCTTGAAATCTTAAAATCTTCTCTTAAAATCCCTTATTCTTTACTAGAAACTAACACCCTAAATTCCAAGGCTTGTTTGAAAGATTTGAGCCAAAAAATCAGCGCCTTTTTCCCCAAACTAGACACTCAAAACAAGCTTTTACTCACTTCCATAGCCCAAAAAACCGCCCTAGAAAACGCCATTTTTGAATTGCAAAACGCTCAAAACCATTCAGAAACTTTAGAGCTTTTTTCTTATCATCTTTTAAGTGCGATAGAAAACTTGAACTTGCTCACCCGCCCTTATGAAACCAGCCAAATGCTAGACAGCATGTTCAGCGAATTTTGCTTAGGCAAATGAAACCGCTTAAAGAATGGATTAAAAACCCCTTTTTAGCGCTACTTTTTAAGACTTTTTACCCATTAGCGCCGTTTAATATCCATATTCACAAAAAACAATACTGCCATTTTTCAAAAAGGGGTAAAATAAGCTAGTTTAAAATATATACATACTATAAACTACTTTTGAGTAAAAATGTTAAAAAAGACCATTAAGGAGATTTTATGTTAAAACTCGCTAGCCAAACGATTTGTTTGTCCCTAATCGGATCATTCACCGCTTTAGAAGCCTACCAAAAGCACCAAAAAGACGGCTTTTTTATAGAAGCCGGGTTTGAAACTGGGCTATTGCAAGGCACACAAACCCAAGAACAAACCATAGCCACAACTCAAGAAAAACCCAAACCCAAACCAAAGCCCAAACCCATTACCCCTCAAAGCACCTATGGGAAATACTACATCTCCCAAAGCACCATTTTAAAGAACGCGACTGAGTTGTTTGCAGAGGACAATATCACCAACTTAACCTTTTATTCTCAAACCCCTGTGTATGTAACCGCTTATAACCAAGAAAGCGCTGAAGAAGCAGGCTATGGTGATAATAGCTTGATTATGATACAAAACTTCTTGCCTTATAATTTAAACAATATTGAGCTGAGTTACACAGACAATCAAGGCAATGTAGTCAGTTTGGGCGTGATAGAAACTATCCCTAAACAATCTCAAATCATTCTGCCCGCAAGCTTGTTTAACGATCCGCAGCTTAACGCTGATGGCTTCCAACAACTCCAAACCGCCACCACAAAATTTTCTGATGCCAGCACGCAAAATCTGTTTGATAAGCTCAGTAAGGTTACGACCAATCTTCAAATGACTTATATCAATTACAACCAATTTTCTAGCGGTAACGGCACTGGTTCTAAACCCCCATGCCCTCCATACGAAAATCAAGAAAATTGTGTGGCTAAAGTGCCGCCTTTCACCTCTCAAGACGCTAAAAATTTGACCAATTTAATGCTGAATATGATGGCGGTGTTTGATTCTAAATCTTGGGAAGATGCGGTTAAAAACGCTCCTTTCCAGTTTAGCGACAACAACCTCTCAGCACCATGTTATTCTGATTACCTTACATGCATAAATCCTTACAACGATGGGCTTGTGGATCCTAAATTGATCGCTAAAAACGCTGGAGATGAATACAATATAGAAAACGGGCAAACAGGCTCAGTGATATTAACGCCGCAAGATGTTATCTATAGCTATAGAGTCGCTAATAATATTTATGTGAATCTCTTGCCCACAAGAGGAGGGGATTTGGGGTTAGGGTCTCAATATGGCGGCCCGAATGGCCCAGGCGATGATGGCACCAATTATGGCGCTTTAGGGATATTGTCTCCTTTCTTAGATCCTGAAATACTGTTTGGCAAAGAATTGAATAAAGTCGCCATCATGCAATTAAGAGACATTATCCATGAATACGGGCACACTTTAGGCTATACGCATAATGGGAACATGACTTATCAAAGGGTGCGCATGTGTGAAGAAGGCAGTGGGCCAGAAGAGCGCTGTAAGGGCGGGAAAATAGAGCAAGTGAATGGACAAGAAGTGCAAGTGTTTGACAACGGGCACGAAGTGCGAGATACCGATGGCTCTACTTATGATGTGTGCTCTCGTTTTGGCGGCCAAGGTCAGCCCGCTTTCCCTAGCAGTTACCCCAATTCCATCTATACTGATTGCTCCCAAGTCCCCGCCGGGCTTATAGGCGTTACCAGCGCGGTGTGGCAGCAACTCATTGATCAAAACGCCCTACCGGTGGATTACACTAATTTGAGCAGCCAAACCAACTATTTAAACGCTAGTTTGAACACGCAAGATTTTGCGACCACTATGCTTAGCGCTATCAGCCAAAGCCTTTCATCTACTAAATCTAGCGCCACTACCTATCGCGCTTCAAAAACCTCACGGCCCTTTAGAGCCCCCCTATTAGGCGTCAATCTTAAAATGGGCTATCAAAAATACTTTAATGATTACCTAGGGTTGTCTTCTTATGGCATCATCAAATACAACTACGCTCAAGCCAATAACGAAAAAATCCAACAATTAAGCTATGGCGTGGGAATGGATGTGTTATTTGATTTTATCACCAATTACACTAACGAAAAGAACCCTAAAAACAATCTGACCAAGAAAGTTTTCACTTCATCTCTTGGGGTGTTTGGGGGGTTAAGGGGCTTATACAATAGCTATTATTTGTTGAACCAATACAAAGGGAGCGGTAATTTAAATGTGACCGGTGGGTTGAATTACCGCTACAAGCATTCTAAATATTCTGTAGGCATTAGCGTTCCTTTAGCCCAGTTGAAATCTAGGGTCGTTTCTAGCGATGGCACAACCACCAATTCTATCACCCTGAATGAAGGGGGCAGCCATTTTAAAGTGTTTTTTAATTACGGGTGGATATTTTAGAGGGGGTTAAAAATATTCTTTAACTCTAGCTCTAAAACGCTCTTTTTAGGCTCTCTTGTAGGCGGTTTTAACCTTGTTTTATGTGTGGGTGTGGGAGTTCGCTCTTTTTATTCTCGTATCCGCTTGCGCGATTTCTCTAATCTCGTTGGAGCTTTTTTCTATCTCATTTGTTTTTCTCATGTTTTTGTTCTCCTTTTTTCGTATTCAAACGCCCCTTTTTAAGCGGTCGTTTGGTTTAAAATTGCGTTAGTTTTTAAAAAAGTTTGTTAGTTTGTGGGGCAAAAAGATAGACCCTAGCTTAGAGGGATTTGAAAGCCCAAAGTCATTTGGTTTTTTCAAACAATCTCGCTTGTGTAGGCTCGTGAAACACCCAAACGCTAAAGCGATTGGGCTTCCTAGACTGATGTTGGGGGAAAGTTTGGTTCTCACTCTGTGCCCCTAATCATAGGGATTTTACAGAGTTTGATCTCCAACGCATTCCCTACAGGTCTCACACATCATATCTATAAAGGCGTAACTTTGTGCACTTCCTACGCTAGATACAAATGTATGGGGGTATTATACTACAAAGATGTTTGAGATTTCTGCTTGGGTGGTTTTAAAAAGATTTTAGTTTTTGTTAATTTTAGTTTTTAGCGGGTGTGGTTTTAGAGGAGTTTGTGGGATAAAGAGTATTGAATGATGTTTTAGTTTATTTGGCAAGAACAAAAGCCACAAACCTTTAGAGGGTTATTTTAATAGGTGCGAAAACGCCACGCCAAACAAATAATAACGCTACAAAACTGAATGAATAAGCATAAAGCAAGATTAATACCTTGCTTATAGCCCCGTATTGCCCTGCCCTTCTTTATTGGCATAATCTTTCAATTCTTTATAAAGCAAAGATTGTAAGCGCGTGATAGCAAAATTCTTATTCTTTTCATCCACTTCAAGGCTTCTGTTCAATACAGGCGTGCCTTGACAATCGCTCGCGTTAACAACCACTCTAATGCGTGTGGTGCCATTAGCGCTGTCTGTGAAAACTTCATTTTTGATTTGATAGAGTTTGTCTTCATCGCTAGGGGTTAGCACTCTGGCATAAGCGCTTGTGAGAGCGGCTTTAATCTCTGTATTGCTGTTGTTATCAAAAGTGATTTGCACTTTAGGTTTGAAAGCGTTTTGATAATAGATTTTTTCATAATTTTCTAACGAACCCACCGGGACAGAATACGCCTTTAAAATCCTTTCTATAGGCATCGCCTTAGCCAATAAATCCCCCATGCTTTTAGATTGCTGTAAAAAAACCCCTTTGCAAACCTTAGGCATTAAGGTGGAAAACTGCCCATAAAGAGCGTTATACTTATCCCTTAAACCCTGCAAAAACAAGTTTTGATTAATCCTTACTCTGGTGTAGTAGATCCCTTTTTGCGCTTCTTGATTGACAATCTCTACATTATTCAATTCCAAGTCATCGGTCTTTAAGTTAATCGTTTGCGAATCACTGGATTTTAACTTATTATCCACACGACTTTTTTGGATATGGATTTGGGAATTAACCACCACGCTAATAGACGCCACTAAATCCGCTAACGCTTTTTGTTTAGAAGCCTCTTTAGAAGTGGCTGAACCACTCCCATAAAGATAGCCTTTTTGGGTGTTTGTTTTGTTATAGGCCTTGCTATACCACTTAGGCTCTGCGCTCAAATTGGCACCCACAAAAGCCATAAGGCATGCAAGAATAATCTTTTTCATTATTAATCCTTACTCATTCGTTAAAGCGACATGCTTCTTAGTGATCTTTAGAAGCACATAAACTTTATCCGTATCAATAAAAGTGGCCTTTAGCTCACTAGCCTTAATCTCTATTTTATCCCCCTTGAAAGCTTCCATCACTTTCTCTAAGGCGTTTTGTCTGGCTGAGGACAAGCTATAATCCATATCTGAAAGCAATATATCGCTCATCCCACACACTAAAATTTTTTCGTCTTTGGTTTGGGTCTTTTCAATCTGCACTTCTTTTGAGCAATCTTTTGCCCACTTAGGCAAGGATTTCCCCCATGCAACTCCCAACACTAAAGCAAGCGCGATAGCAAGGCGTTTCATCAAAACCCTACTTTTTAACCATGCCTAACTCTTCGCGCACTTTATCCACAATTTGCTTATCCAAGCCCACTAAAACAAAAACCCTATCTTTACCGACATAGCGGGCAAGCATTTTAGAAGCGATCAATTCCTTATCCACCAATTGAGAAATTTTTTCAGTATCAGTGCCGCTGATGGACCTTTTACCAGAAGCGTCTACCGTTCTGGTTTTTTCATTTTCCAAATCTTTTTGTAAAGTGGATTTTAGATTCGCCGCTAAATTAGCCCTGGCCTTCGCTGTAGCCTGATTCGTAGAATAATCCACATCATTATTAGTGATCAAATCCTCAGCCCTTCCTAAAAAGACCCCTGAATATTTTTCATACTTCGCCACTTTTTCCAAATCCCCTACTACCCAATCAGGAGCGCCTTTAGTCGCTTCTTTGTATGCCTTATTGCTTTTACTGATACCTGATTTTGGGGCATGGCTGCAACCTACGATCACCATCGCTGCTATCACACTCATCCCTAAAATTTTTTTAACTTGATTTTTCATTGTTCATCCTTTCAAATATAAATTTAAAACATACGCTTATTGCTAGCATTTTTCACAATAGGCTTAACATCACTCCATACCTCTTCACCCGTTTTCCTGTTAGTAAGGCTTAGGGTGAAGTCATAGTCTAAACGCTGCCTAGAACTACTAATAGAGGCTGCGATACTAGATACTTTACCACTTAAAGATAAATCAGCGGCTTTTAAAGTGCCTTTTTCTACAGTGGTGTCTTGATTATACTCTTCGCTCTCTCGTTCTTTTTCGCGCTGTTTCACCATTCTGCTATCCGCTGCAATGCCACTCCCTCCGCTCGCCCTTGTGATATTGAACCTCCCGTTAGATCGCAACCGCAACTGCCGCGCGATTTCAGTCGTGAGAAGATTCATATCCAAATTGGGTTGCGTGGTGTCGTTAATCACATCTGAGACTTCAATCAAATGCTTGCCCTTGAGTTGCTCAAAATTAGGGTCGCTAAACATGGAATCTAGCATCGCGTTAGCGGTTAGCAATAAATCCGTGCTATTAATGCTTGCAGTCGTATTTTTAGTGGCATCATTCACATTTTGATAAGTTGCCATTTCGCTTGAGCAACCCACCCACAATAAAGTGCTCAAAATCACCGAGCTTATAATTTTTAATTTTGTTTTCAATACCATAGTGATAGAAACTCCCTATTCAAAATTTAAAACAGATACTTCCGTTCCTAATTTTAAACTTCTAATATAAACACACAGTGTTTTTGCGGATTTTAGCATTTTATGCATCTTTTTTTTCACATTTTACAAGTTCTAGCCCTACAAATTCTACACTGCGAGCATTAATACCACAAATTCGCTCATTTTTAGCTTAATTAAAGAAACTTTTTTAACAAACATGCTTATTTAAAAACGATAAAAAACGATTTTTTGAGATAAAGAAAGATAAAAGCTATTTGAAGTTAGCCCCCCTATCAAAAAAGGGGCTAAAAAAGATTTCTACAAGTTCTTATTTTAAGACTCTTTAACGCTCTTTATAAAAGCGTTTTAATCGCGTCTTCAATCGGCTTTGAAGATCCAGGCTCTACAAGCCTTTCACCCACTTCTTTCCCGTTTTTGTAAAAAATCAAAGTGGGGATCTTGCGGATGCCTAAGCTCTCTTTTAGATCTTGGCTCTCATCAAAAGAAACCTTAAAAAATTCCACCTTGCCTTGGTAAGTTTTGGCTAAATTTTCTATAATCGGCTCAATCTTCCTGCAATCTGGGCACCAGCTCGCCCCAACATTAACCACCACCGCTTGATGAGCGATTTTCTCTGCGTAATTCTTCCCGTTAATCATTTCTGACATGATAATCCTTATTTTTTAATTTCCCCCAACTTTGAAGTATAGCATAACTCGTAAGCTAATCCCCTTTAACATTAGCCGCATTAGCC
>NZ_AKHP02000029.1:0-48703 GCF_000296015.2 Helicobacter pylori FD535 | reverse complement strand
CTGCCACTTTAAGAGCGATTGAAATTGGATCGGATTTAATCATTAAAGCGACTAAAGTGGATGGCATTTACGACAAAGACCCTAACAAGTTTAAAGACGCTAAGAAATTAGACACTTTAAGCTATAACGATGCCTTGATAGGGGATATTGAAGTGATGGACGATACCGCTATTTCTTTAGCTAAAGACAATAAGCTCCCCATTGTGGTGTGTAACATGTTCAAAAAAGGGAATTTGTTGCAAGTGATCAAGCACCAACAAGGCGTCTTTTCTATGGTAAAATAAGCCCTTTAAAATCGGATAGAACTCAAAATAAAAGGATCAGTTTGAAAAAAGAGAGAACAGAGAGTTTAGTCGCTCAAGCCTTAAAAAATATCGGGAACGACCGCTACATGCTAGACAATTTGGTTTTCGCTCGTGTGAAGCAATTAAACGCCGGAGCCAAAACTTTAGTGAATATGGACCCTAAGCGCCATAAATTAGTGGATATTGCCATCAGAGAAATCGCTGAAGGGAAAATTGATATAGACAGGATAGATGAACGAAATTGATAAATCCGTTGATATCGGATTCTTACGGATTCTTGATGTTATCAAAAAAGTTACGACCCCAAAGGGCGGCATTGAAATCTTAAGGACTTTAATTGATTCCACGCCCAAAATTGAAAACGCCCTGAATTTAGCGGCCAAAAGCCATAAGGGGCAATACAGAAAAAGCGGCGAGCCTTATATTGTCCATCCTATTTGTGTGGCGAGCTTGGTAGCGTTTTGTGGGGGCGATGAGGCGATGGTGTGCGCTGCGCTTTTGCATGATGTGGTAGAAGACACGCCCTGTAAGATTGAAACGATTGAGCAAGAATTCGGGCAAGATGTGGCTAATTTAGTGGATGCGCTCACCAAAATCACTGAAATCAGGAAAGAAGAGTTAGGAGTGAGCTCTCAAGATCCCAGAATGGTGGTTTCAGCACTCACTTTTAGAAAGATTTTAATTAGCGCGATACAAGATCCAAGAGCCTTAGTGGTAAAAATTAGCGACAGGTTGCACAACATGCTCACCTTAGACGCCTTGCCTCATGACAAGCAAGTGCGTATTTCTAAAGAGACTCTAGCGGTGTATGCCCCCATAGCGAGCCGATTGGGCATGTCTTCAATCAAAAATGAATTAGAAGACAAGAGCTTTTATTATATTTATCCAGAAGAGTATAAAAATATCAAGGAATATTTACACAAAAACAAGCAGTCTTTACTCTTAAAACTCAACGCTTTTGCGAGCAAGTTAGAAAAAAAACTTTTTGATAGCAGGTTTAGCCATTCGGATTTTAAACTCGTTACAAGGGTGAAACGCCCTTATTCTATCTATCTTAAGATGCAACGAAAGGGCGCAGTCAATATTGATGAAATTTTAGACTTGTTAGCGATTAGGATTTTATTGAAAAACCCGATTGATTGCTATAAAGTTTTAGGGATTATCCATTTGAATTTCAAACCCATTGTCTCTCGTTTTAAAGATTACATCGCTTTGCCCAAAGAAAATGGCTATAAGACGATACACACGACCATTTTTGATGAGTCTTCTGTTTATGAAGTGCAGATCCGCACCTTTGATATGCATATGGGGGCGGAGTATGGTAATTCAGCCCACTGGAAGTATAAAGCTGGGGGCGTGGATAATGAAGATCATCATGAGGGCATGAGGTGGTTGCAAAATTTTAAATACCATGACAGCGATTTGAAAAACGACCCTAAGGAATTTTACGAACTCGCCAAGAACGATTTGTATCGTGAAGATATTGTCGTTTTTTCGCCCCATGGGGACACTTACACCTTACCGGTGGGAGCGATTGCTTTAGATTTTGCTTACATGGTGCATAGCGATTTGGGCGATAAAGCCACGGACGCTTATATCAATAGTAAAAAAGCCTTACTCAATCAGGAATTAAGAAGCGGGGATGTGGTTAAAATCGTTAAAGGCGATAAAATAATACCTCGTTTCATTTGGATGGATCAGCTTAAAACTTCTAAGGCTAAAAACCATTTGCGCATCCAAAGAAGAAACCGCTTGAAAGAAATTGACACTAAGAGCATGATTAATATCTTATCGACTTTTTTTGGGCGCTCTGTTTTTGAAGATGTGGATTTGAAAGATTATAAAAACTTTGAAAAAAAATTAATAGATTGTGGGGTGGAGACCACCTTAACAGAAGCGATGAGAAGCTTTGAAAATTTAGCCAAACTCACTGAAGAAATTGAAAATAAGGTGTTTTCTTTAAAAGAAGATGCGATTTTAGAATACCAAGAGATGAGTTTATGGACTCGAGGTTTAAGGTATTTGGGTTTTAAAACCAGCGTTTTGAATTTTTTAGCCCCAAACCGGCAGTGGCAGTGTAAGGAATTAGAACATTTTAGCGTTTGTTCCAGCAACGCTTTAGAAATCAAACAGGTATTATTGAATGATTGTTGTTACCCTAAATATGGCGATGAAATCATTGCGATTGTAACGGATTTAAAAGATCCAAAAGCGGTTGCGCACCATAAATTTTGCAAAAAAGCGATGGCGGAAGTGGACGCTAAAGCGCCTATGGTTCATATAGAATGGCACAAGCGGGATCGAACGATTTATAAAATGATGTTTTATTTAGGCGAAAAAAAGTCGGTTTTAGCGGGTTTGTTAACTTTTTTAAACAGGAATGAATGCAACATTGTGGGCGTGTCTTATTTGGGCTATAAAGACAAGTATTCTAGCCATTGTGAAGTGAGTTTTGAAATAGCTACGGATAAGGCGGATTGGATCAGAGCCTTAATCAATCGCAAATATCAGGATAGGATTGTAGAATTATCCAGTCTAGATGACGCTTATGAGTCATAATAAGCCCTAATTAAGGAATAAACATGGAACAAAAAGTCAGTATCGCCTTAAAAGAGATCAAAAGAGGCGCTAATGAAATCATTGGATTAGAATACATTGAAAAGCTGGTGAGGAAATATTACGAAACCAATGAACGCTTTATCGTTAAAGCCGGGTTTGATCCTACCGCTCCCGATTTGCATTTAGGGCATACGGTCTTGATCCAAAAATTAGCTTTATTGCAGCAATATGGGGCTAGGGTTAAGTTTTTGATTGGGGATTTTACCGCTATGATAGGCGATCCTACAGGGAAAAATGAAACGAGGAAGCCCTTAAACCGGGAGCAAGTCTTAGAAAACGCTAAAACTTATGAAGAGCAAATCTATAAAATTTTAGATCAAAAACACACCGAAGTGTGCTTTAATTCCACTTGGTTGGATGCTTTAGGCGCAAAGGGCATGATAGAATTGTGTGCGAAGTTTTCAGTCGCTAGAATGCTAGAAAGGGACGATTTTGCTAAACGCTATAAAGAAAACCGCCCCATTAGCATCGTGGAATTTTTATACCCTTTGTTGCAAGGCTATGATTCAGTGGCGATGGATGCGGATATTGAGCTTGGGGGCAATGATCAAAAGTTTAATTTGCTGGTGGGGCGTTTTTTGCAACGAGCTTACGGCTTGAATAAAGAGCAGTCTATCATTACCATGCCTTTATTAGAGGGGCTTGATGGGGTGCAAAAAATGAGTAAAAGCTTGGGGAATTATGTGGGGATCACTGAAGAGCCTAATGCGATGTTTGGGAAGATCATGAGCGTGAGCGATGATCTCATGTGGCGATACTACACCCTTTTGAGCGCTAAGACTTTAGAAGAAATTGAAGACTTAAAACATGGTATTTTAAATCAGACCTTGCACCCTAAAGCCGTTAAAGAGGATCTCGCTGGTGAAATCGTGGCTCGTTATTATGATAATGATCAAGCATTCAAGGCTAAAGAGCAATTTTCTAAAGTGTTTAGCGCAAACCTTTTGCCTGAAATTTTATCAGAGAGCGATTTTGATGAGGGGGTTGGGATTTTAGATGTTTTAAAACAGATTGGCTTTTGCCCATCCACTTCACAAGCCAGGCGCGATATTCAAGGGGGAGGGGTAAAGATTAATCAAGAAGTGATAAAAAATGAGAGTTATCGTTTTGTTAAAGGAAATTATGTTATACAGCTTGGTAAGAAAAGATTTATGAAATTAAATATTAACTAATATTAAGGAAAGAGCTATGGTATCAACACTCAAACCGCTAAAAATCGGTAAGCACACCATAAAATTCCCTATCTTTCAAGGGGGAATGGGTGTGGGGATTAGCTGGGATGAACTAGCTGGAAATGTTGCCAAAGAAGGGGCTTTAGGAGTGATTTCAGCCGTAGGGACTGGTTATTATAAAAACATGCGTTTTGTAGAAAGGATTGTGGCTAAAAAACCCTTTGAAGCTTTGAATTTTTACTCCAAAAAAGCGTTGAATGAGATTTTTGCAAACGCTAGGAAAATTTGTGGGAACAAGCCTTTAGGGGCGAATATTTTATACGCTATCAATGACTATGGCCGTGTT
The DNA here is from genome assembly GCF_000296015.2 of Helicobacter pylori FD535. Lineage (GTDB taxonomy): Bacteria > Campylobacterota > Campylobacteria > Campylobacterales > Helicobacteraceae > Helicobacter > Helicobacter pylori_CT. The sequence continues at coordinate 44,261 of NZ_AKHP02000029.1, read as the reverse complement.
TTAAGGGATTCTTGTGAAGCGGGAGCGAATATCATTATTACAGGGGCTGGTTTGCCCACCAACATGCCTGAATTCGCTAAGGATTTTAGCGATGTGGCACTCATCCCTATTATTTCTTCAGCGAAGGCTTTAAAAATCCTTTGTAAAAGATGGAGCGATCGCTATAAAAGAATCCCGGACGCATTCATTGTGGAAGGGCCTTTGAGTGGGGGGCATCAGGGCTTTAAATACGAAGATTGTTTCAAAGAAGAATTCCGATTAGAAAACTTAGTGCCTAAAGTCGTGGAAGCTTCTAAGGAATGGGGGAATATCCCTATCATCGCTGCTGGGGGGATTTGGGATAGGAAGGATATAGACACCATGTTGAGTCTTGGAGCGAGTGGGGTGCAGATGGCGACTCGTTTTTTAGGCACGAAAGAATGCGATGCTAAAGCGTATGCCGATCTTTTGCCCACGCTCAAAAAAGAAGATATTTTACTCATTAAATCGCCTGTAGGCTATCCGGCTAGGGCTATTAATACGGGAGTGATCAAGCGCATTGAAGAGGGTAACGCGCCCAAAATCGCATGCGTGAGCAATTGTGTAGCGCCTTGTAACAGAGGTGAAGAGGCTAAAAAGGTGGGCTATTGTATCGCTGATGGTTTGGGGCGCAGTTATTTAGGGAACAGAGAAGAGGGGCTTTATTTTACTGGGGCTAATGGCTATAGAGTGGATAAGATTATCAGCGTGCATGAATTGATTAAAGAGCTTACAGAGGGTTAATTTGTAGTGCTTGTGAGGTTAGGGGTTGTTACATGTCTTTTGTGGTTGCATTTTGCTTGTGCTACAACCCTTAAAATTATCAACATTGTGCCTTTTGGCTCTAGCAGCGTTAAAATTCTGTTCAATCAAGAAATTAAAAAATTCAAAGAAGTTCCGCTCAAAAATTTCAAGAGTTATTTGGAATTAGAAGCCGTTTTAACCATTCCTAAAAAGCATTACCAATTTTCTAAACAATCGTCCATCACGATCGCGCAATTCAGCCCTAAATTAGCGCGAGTGGTTATCGGCTATGCTCCTAAGATGACTTATGAGATTAAAATCCTTAAAGACAAGCTCTATGTTTCTATCGTGGAGAAAAAGCCCTTAATTAGGCATCAAATGGTGTTAAAACCACCCAAACACCATGCACTCAAACACACAACGCCAAAACCCACCCCTAAGCCCATTAAAAAAGAGGCCAAAAAGTCTAAAGAGACCAAAGAAAAAACGCCAATTAAGCATGCGCACTCAAAGCATGCGCATTCTCCATTGAACGAAAGGAGCGCTAAAAAAGAAATTCTTAAAAAAGAAATTCTTAAAAAAGAAATTCTTAAAAAAGAAATTCTTAAAAAAGAAATTCTTAAAAAAGAAATTCTTAAAAAAGAAATTCTTAAAAAAGAAATTCTTAAAAAAGAAATTCTTAAAAAAGAAGCAGAAAATGAGAGTAAGAACCAAGTTTTTATAGCAGAAAAAAATGAAACTCTCATCAAAACCAAACGCAAAAAACACAAAAAGATCGTTTTAGACGCTGGGCATGGGGGGAAAGATTGCGGGGCGATGAGCGCGAATTTGGTGTGTGAAAAAGACATTGTTTTAGAAGTGGTGAAGTTTTTACACAAAGAGCTCAAAAAAAGAGGCTATAGTGTTTTATTGACAAGGGATAAGGATATTTATATTGATTTAGTGGCTCGCACGGAATTAGCCAATAAAAAAAGCGCGGATTTATTCATCTCAGTGCATGCCAATTCCATCCCCAAGCATTCCACTTCTAACGCTCATGGCATAGAGACTTATTTTTTATCCACCGCAAGGAGCGAAAGGGCTAGGAAAGTGGCTGAGCAAGAAAATAAAGACGATGTGAATTTGATGGATTATTTTTCTAAAAGTTTGCTTTTAAATTCATTGAACACGCAGCGACTGATTGTCTCTAACAAACTGGCGATTGATGTGCAATACGGCATGCTCCAAAGTATCCGCAAAAATTACCCTGATGTGGTGGATGGGGGCGTGAGAGAGGGGCCTTTTTGGGTGTTGGCCGGGGCCTTAATGCCTTCAATTTTAATAGAAATTGGTTATAATTCCCATGCGATAGAATCTAAACGCATCCAAAGCAAACCGTATCAAAAAATCTTGGCTAAGGGCATTGCTGATGGCATTGATAGTTTCTTCAGCAAGAATGATTAGGCAATGATTAGGTTGTAGATGAATTTTTATCAAAAAATATACACGCATAAAGTCGTTTTTTCTTCATTGTTTTTTTTGTTGTTTTTGTTCAATGCGGAAACTTTGTTGCTTTCGCATTTCAGCGATGATTTTTCGCAATTGTTTTTTTTGTTTGAAAACCATGTTTATGATTTCATTGTCAAATTAGATTACTTGGGGTTAATAGGCGTTTCTTTAATTTATCTGCTTGTGCTTATTGTTAAGCCTTTCACCCTCACGCGCCAAAAATGCGCTTGCGTAGGGATCTTATGCCTTTCTTTCTACGCTTGGAATTTTCCTGTTAAAGATTCTTTAATAGTGCTTTATCTTTTCTATTTTGCGCTGTTAGCGACTTTATTGTGGCGTTTTTTAGGGGCTAGCATGAAGCAATCTTTCTTGCCCTCTATGAATATTTGCATCGTGTGGGTTTTTGCTTCTTCTTTACAGAGTTTTAGATTTTTAAGCGTGTCTGATTGCGTGGATTTTTCCCTTTTTACACTCGCTCTTATTTTGTTGATACTGGTTTTAATCTACCACAAACGCCTTTTTGGGTTGTATGAATACGCTAACACGCTTATTTTGATCGTGGGGCTTAGCGTGGTGGTGCTATGCTCTAGCATGTTCATTCAAACTAAAGAATACTATGGCATGCGATTGGGTTTTTATTTTTTAGGCTTGTTAGGGTGGCTTTTAGAATACGTGCATAACACTTTAAGGCGTTTGGAACATCAAAATTAAAGCTCTCATTGATTAGAGTGTCTTTTTGGGGCTTAAAAGCGGGTTTAAGAAATCTTAAAGAGGTTTAATGATCTTTTGTTTTTGGCGTTCTTGCTCTAATTTAGCCACTTGAGCGAAGACTATCGCCACGGCTTCAAACAATTCTTCTGGTATGGCGGCGTTTAATTTCACATCCCTATAAAGCTCTCTAGCGAGCGTTTTATTTTCTATAATTTCTATATCATGCTCTCTAGCGATACCTTTAATCCTAATGGCTAAATAATCCGTGCCTTTAGCGATTACCACAGGCACAGGGTGTTCTTCATCAAATTGAAGAGCGACGGCGTAATGGGTTGGGTTAGTAACCACGACATTGGCTTTAGGGATTTCTTGCATCATTTTATTCGTGGCGTTTTTTACCATCATTTGGCGGATTTTGGCTTTGATTTCTGGGTTCCCTTCTTGCTGTTTGTATTCGTCCTTAACTTCTTGTTTAGTCATTTTTAAAGAGTTGGTGTATTGGCGGCGTTTGATCACTAAATCTATAAAAGCCAAGACAAAAAATAAAAATAAAAGCGAAGAAATGAGTAATAACGCCTTGCTTTTAAACCACAATAACTGGCCTTGCAAATTCAAAAGAGCCGCATGGTTTAATTCCCCTAAAAATAAGGAAAAGATGAAAAACCCCAGAAAAAAAGCTAAAAAAACTTTTAAGGTGATCAAACTCCCATCAAGGAGCTTTTTTAAAGAAAAAAGGTTTTTGACGCCATTGATAGGGTTGATTTTAGAAAATTTAGGCTCAATGACTTTAGGGGCAAAGAGCCAGCCAAATTGCAAGACATTGGATAAAAACGCCACCACCACTAAAATGATTAAAATGGGTAAAAGCAATAAAAAAGTGTCTTTAGCCAGCTGGTTAAACAGCTCTTGAACGCTTTCTTTACTAAAATCTAGGGAAAAATCTTTCAACACATGGCGATACATTTCGCTAAAGCCATCCACCCACCATATAAAAAAAACAAAAATACTCATTAGCCCAGCCAATAACCCTAAAACCCCCACCACTTCCATGCTCTTAGGCACATTGCCTTCTTCTCTGGCTTTTTGGATTTTTTTCGCGCTAGGGAGTTCGGTTTTTTCTTCTTCAGCCATTTGATTTCTCTTTTAAAATTTGAACGGCTAATTCATAGTCTTTTAAGGTGTTGAGGTTTAAAAATTCTTCTTCTTGATTAAAACTGATAGCGACAGAAGAGGTATTTTTCACAAGATCGCTCAAGCGATAATTTTGCGTTTTAAGAGCGTAAAAAAGAGCGTTAAGGGTATTTTGATGCCACAAAGAAATCAAATAATGCTCTTTTGTGGGGCTTTTAGCATAGACTACGCTAAAGTTTTGAATCCCACAAAGGGTTTTAATGCTTTCAAAGGACACTAAAGGTGCATCTATGGCGATAAAAAAAATATAAGGGGTTTGCAGCGTTAAAAAAGCGTTATAAATGCCAAAAAGGGGTGAAAAAAGGCCGCTCTCTTTTTCTAAAAGATAGGGAGCGTTTAATTCATACGATTTCTTAGCGCTGATAATAACTTTTTTGAAAAGTTTTAAAAGGCGCGAGTATTGGTATTCTAAAAGGCTAGAATACGATTTTAAAGGCATGAGAGCCTTATTGATTTGAATATTATTGATGATGAAACGAGAGCTTTTGCCCCCAGCCAGTAAAACGCAAGGAATGTTATCAATGATAGGGTTTTTCAAAAGATCTATCCTTGTTTAATGTTGTTAAGTCATTGTTTTATTATGTTACACTAAAAGCTTAAATAAAGGGCATAAGGGAAAAGGGAGTGTTAGTAGATAGTTTTAATAGGGTGATTGACTATATTAGGGTGTCTGTAACCAAACAATGCAATTTCAGGTGTCAGTATTGCATGCCTGCTACGCCATTAAATTTTTTTGATAATGAAGAATTATTGCCTTTGGATAATGTTTTAGAATTTCTTAAAATCGCCATTGATGAGGGCGTTAAAAAAATCAGAATCACGGGTGGGGAGCCGCTATTACGCAAGGGTTTAGACGAGTTTATCGCTAAACTACACGCTTACAATAAAGAAGTGGCGTTAGTTTTAAGCACTAATGGTTTTTTACTCAAAAAAATGGCTAAGGATTTAAAAAAGGCCGGGTTATCAAGAGTGAATGTTTCATTGGATTCTTTAAAAAGCGATAGGGTTTTAAAAATCTCTCAAAAAGACGCTAGAAGGGATTGAAGAGTCCTTGAAAGTGGGTTTAAAACTCAAATTAAACACGGTTGCGATAAAAAGCGTTAATGATGATGAAATCTTAGAGCTTTTGGAATACGCAAAAAAGAGGCATATACAAATCCGCTACATTGAATTTATGGAAAACACGCATGCTAAAAGTGTGGTTAAAGGCTTGAAAGAGCGAGAAATTTTAGATTTGATCGCTCAAAAATATCAAATCATTGAGACAGAAAAACCCAAACAAGGGTCTTCTAAAATCTACACGCTAGAAAATGGCTATCAATTTGGCATTATCGCTCCGCATAGCGATGATTTTTGCCAATCTTGCAATCGTATCCGTTTGGCTTCTGATGGCAAGATTTGCCCATGTTTATACTATCAAGACGCCATAGACGCTAAAGAGGCGATCATGAATAAGGATACAAAAAATATAAAAAGGCTTTTAAAGCAATCCGTCATCAATAAACCAGAAAAAAACATGTGGAATGATGAAAACAGTGCAACTCCCACAAGGGCGTTTTACTACACAGGGGGGTAGGGAAAATATTGATTATTTTAAACCTTTTTGTTAAAAATAAGGCGGTTTGTTTAGGATTTTTGGTTGTAGTGGCTAAGATCAAACAATAAGGAGGTCTTTATGGAAAAAGTCCTAGCGTTTTTTATCCCTAGCTTTTTTAGTCCTAGTCTTTTTATTTCTCGTCTTTCGGGGGGTTACTTATAAGCCTACCCTAATCAAAGAACAAGCCCATGTTAATGCTCAAAATATCCTTATGGAAAATGGGGAGAGGTTGGTGCAATATGACAATCTTTCTGTGGATCAAAAGGCTCAGATCGGAGAGCGTTTCCCAGACTATGCCACGCCTAATAAAAACCATGAACTCGTTGATTATGTCAAGGTGGATAGAAATGGGAATGTCATTTCTTGGGTTTGATGCTGGCAATGGGGTGTGCAAGTTTTTGGATTTAAAAACCAATCTGTGCAAGATTTATGAATCCCGCCCATTAATTTGCAGGGTTGATGAAGCACGCAAAAAGCTTTATTCCCACATCCCGCTTAAGGAGTTTTATGCCAAAAACGCAGAGATTTGTAACGCTTTGCAAGAAGCAAACCACCTTGATAAGAGCTTTAGGGTTATTATTACGGAATAGACTAAAATAGCTCTATTTTCATTAAATATGAACACTCAAGGTCTTATTGTTAAAAAAAGGGGTTTTTAGCTATTCTATTTTATGATAAAACTCATTCTCTTAAGGGGATAGGAGTATTTTTGAAATAATTCCCCCTACAACCCCCAACTAAAAACCCCTAATTCAAGAAGACCGCTTTTTAAAGCTATCACTTGACTAGCGTCAAGCTCTTTACTATTGATTGTAAAAAATGCTAATAGCATTTTTAAATTTGGTTATTGATATCCTATAAAAACAGACTCTATTTCACCAATAGTTCTACGATTATAAACAATAATTAATTGAAGCATAAAAAATCTATAAGTTTGAATTCTTACAAAAAATTTATTATAATAGATAGCATATTACTCAACTAGGGCATTCTTTAATCTTGTAGCCTTGGTTGTCCACATAAAAAGGATAAAAATTATGAACCATACACAAAAAACAGCAATTTTCGTTGATTTTGAAAATTTGAGACTAGGTGTTTTTGAAAAAATAGGAAAAGATAAAAAACTTTTTTTTGATTACAATAACAATCCACAAAAAGTTATAGATTTTTGTAATTTATGTGTTTTTGACAGTTATCATGAGAGAGATTTATTAAATCTATACAGAATATTCTTTTACACAGCAAAACCATTAGATGATCATAAGAAAAAGAAGGATATATTGGAATTCTTGTCAACACTAGAATGTTTAAATCATACTGCTTTGAGACTCGGAAAGCTTGTTAAGCTTGGTAACGAGGTGGTTCAAAAACAAGTAGATATGCTCCTTGGAATAGATATGCTAGAAATTTCCTTAAAACATTTTGTAGAAAAGGTAGTTTTAATAGGATATGACTCTGATATGTCTCCGGCTTTAAAATTGGCTAGAACAAATGGAATTCAAACAGAAATTATCCTTTTTGAAGATCTCGAACAAAAAATAGAGAGTAGCCTTACTAAACATTGTGATTTTATCAAAAAAGTAAAAGTAGGAGATATATATAATAAATTAGGCATTAAAAACAACAATAACAATATTAATCAATAGGTGCTCAGAATAAGGTTATAAGAGTTTAAAACTCCTATCTTACTATATTGGTAATAACTTCTATATTATTTTTGCGATGTTTTAATCTTAATTCTTCGAATAAATCTTTCAAAAGGTGCTTTATCATCGCCCTTATAGAAAACATTGAACTCATCATAAGGTTGCTTAATCATACTGTTCATGTTATACTTACGCATTTGGTATAGTTGTATTTTTTATTGTTCCACAAACACCGCATCAACCAAGTCTCCTATAAAGCGTTCTTCATCAAAAGCGATCAAATCGTCTTCTTTTTCGCCCATTCCTAAATAAAGAATGGGTAATTTCAACTCATACAGCACGCTTAAAATCGCTCCGCCTTTAGAAGTGCCATCAAGCTTGGTCATAATCACGCCGTCTAACGCCAAAGTTTCATGGAAAATTTTGGCTTGAGTGAGCCCAGAACTCCCTTGCGTGCCGTCTAAAATAAGGAATTTATAAAAGGGGGCGTCTTTTAAAACTTTAGAGCAGGTGCGCGCGATTTTAGAAAGCTCGTTTTTAAGGTTGGTCTGGTTGTGTAATCTCCCGGCGGTGTCTATAAAAACTTCATCTATATTTTTAGCGATCGCGCTTTCTATGGTGTTATAAGCTAGAGAACTTGGATCGCTCCCTTCTTTAGCGCTAATGACTTGAATGTTAAGCTTTTCGCCCCACAACTGGAGCTGTTTGACCGCGGCCGCTCTAAAGGTATCGCCTGCCCCTAAAAGCGCTTTTTTATGCTGTTTTAAAGAAAGCTTGGCTAATTTAGCGATCGTTGTGGTTTTGCCCGCCCCGTTAACCCCCACGATTAAGTGCACTAAGGGTTTTGTGGTGATGGTTTTTAGGCGGGTTTTATCGTAATAGCTTTCCCCTCGCACAAAACGCAACAAAGCGACTTCTAATTGCTTGGGCGTAATCAAATCGCCTAAATGCTTTAATAAGCTCTCTATCAAATCGTATTGGATGTCAAAGCCAATCAAAATTTCTTCTAATTCCTCTTTAGGAACGCTTTGGCGCTTTTTTTCTTTAGCCTCTTCACCCTTAATTTTATTGACAATTTTTTTGAAAAAATTAAACATGGTTTTTTAATCCTTTAAATTGGAAATATCAAATTGGAGCATTTCTATTGGCACGATCCCCTGATACATTTTAATCAATTGGTGTTTGTAGTATAAAAGCATGTTAAAAGAATGGTTTAAAGCGTCATGGTTTAAATGATCAAAAAGGGCGGTATCTTTAGGGTTTAAAATCGTAAAATCAGCTTGAGAATGCGTATTAAAGTCTTTGATTTCATTGCTTGAATAGGGTTTATTGAGTAAAATAAGCACCCTCAAACGATCTTTAAAAGTTTTTTTTAAGATGTTAAAGGTGGGGGCGTAATCTTTCAAAGAATCATCTAAAGCACTTAAAATTAATAGGGTAGGGGTGTTAGAATCCGGGCTGATGTTTAGAGAATCTAAATCGCCTATAATCGTGTATTCTTGGTTGTTCAAATCCATAGCGGTGTAGGTTTTAGGGCTATCTTGTTGGGTGGTATTGTTTTGAGAATCTTGAGATTTTTGAGAATTTTTACAAGCGCTAAAACCCAACAAAACGATCAAAACCAGCGCGATAAAACGCCAAAAATAAGCCTTAATTCTCATTATAAACACATCCTTAAGAATAATAAAATGGTAACTAATAACCTGAAATTATACTATAATGTAAGTCTAAAATTTAAGGATTATAACCATTAAAACGATTTTTAGAGATTTTTGTAAAGAACGCTTGAAAAGGGCTAAACCAACCAAAGATAAAGCAGTCAGGGATAAATTGGCTTGCAAGCTTTTATTTTGGAAACTCAAAGATTATCAAAATATTTTATTGTATAGCCCGTTAGGGCATGAGCTCGACATCAGGCCTTTGATTTTGAAGTTAAGACAAAAAAATAAGCGCGTGTGGTTGCCTAAAAGCATCAAAAAAGGCGCTGATTTTTCTAAAGAGGGTTTCACTATCGTGCCCTTTAGGTTGCCTTTAAGGCGTTTGGGGTGGTTTGATGAGCCGAGTTTATCGCACTATTATAAGCGGAAATTAGATTGTATTGTCGTGCCGATTTTAGGAATGGATACAAGCTTTAGGCGCGTGGGTTTTGGGCTAGGCATGTATGATAGGAGTTTGCCCCCATTATTCAAAAGGCAACTAAAACGCCCCTTAATCGTGTTTGTGAGTAGGGAGTTAGCGATAGCTAATGGTGTTCTTACAGACGCCTATGACATTGAAGCGGATCTTTATATGAATGCTCGTATCGTTATGAAGAATAATAAAAGGAAACATTATGAGCATGGGGTTAATTTACATTTCATTAGAAGTCTTGGTAGCGTGTTTGATTACCGCTCTAGCCATGTATTATGTGATGAAAAAGATCTATTACGCTAGAGCGCAAGCCGTTTTAAAAGGCGCTTCAGCTAAAGCCAAATTGATGGAGTTTCAAGCGAAATCTTTTGTGGAAGCTGAAGAGATGCGCATGAAAAGCCAAGAATGCAAATTGCAACAGCAATATGAAAACAAAAATTTGCAACTCCAAACCCATTTTGAAAAAAAAGAAGCGCATTTGAAGCATTTAGAAGCGCAGCACAAAGAATTTGTAAGAGATGAAAAACGCTATTTGGAAAAGGAAAAAAAAGAGCTTGAAAAAGAACGCCAAATTTTAGAACAAGAAAAAGAAAACTTTAAAAAACAGTGCGCTGTTTGTAAAGAAACTCAAGCCAAAGCGCTAGATGCGATGCTCAATTACATGGATTATACCAAAGATGAAATTAAAAGCATGATTTTAGAGCAATTAGAAGAAGAATTAGAAGCGCAAAAAAGCGCCTTAATCAGGCGTTATGAAAAAGAAGCCAAAGAAGAGGGCAAGAAAAAATCGTATGCCATTTTAGCGGAAGCGACAGCCCGTTTTGCGGGTAATTATGCAACAGAGAATTTAACAACTCGTATCGCTTTGCCTTGCTCAGATTATATCGGTCGTGTGATAGGCAAAGACGGGAAAAATATTGAAGCGTTTAAAAAAGTCAGTGGGGTGGATATAGAATTTAGCGAAGACAGCAGCGAATTGTGTTTGTCTAGCTTTAATATTTTTCGGCGTGAAGTAGCGAGCGAGACGCTTAAAATTTTAATCGAAGACGGCCGTATCCAGCCTAACAGGATTGAAGAGGTCTATCATAGAGTCGCGCGCAACATGGAAAAAGAATTGCTTTCTGAAGGGGAGAGCGTGGTGCTAGAATTAGAGCTTGGAGCTATGGAAGATGAGCTTAAAATTTTAATAGGCAAAATGCGTTACCGCTCCAGTTTTGGGCAAAACGCTTTACAGCATTCTAAAGAAGTCGCTCTTTTAGCCGGTTTGATTGTAGAGCAGCTTGGGGGGGATAAAAAGCTCGCCAGAAGAGCCGGTATTTTGCATGATATTGGTAAAGCGCTCACCCAAGAGCTTGGGAGAGACCATGTGAATTTAGGGGTTGAGGTGTGCAAGCGCCATAAAGAAGATCCGGTTGTGATTAATGCGATTTATGCCCACCATGGGCATGAAGAGATTTTGAGCGTAGAGTGCGCGAGCGTGTGCGCGGCTGATGCGCTTTCTGCAGGGCGTCCTGGGGCTAGAAGAAAGAGCGATGAAGAATACGCTAAACGCATGCAAGCTTTAGAAGAGATCGCGCTAGAATTTGATGGGGTGGAAAAAGCGTATGCGATGGAGAGCGGGCGAGAATTAAGAGTGATTGTCAAATCCAACCAAGTTAGGGACAATCAAGTGCCTATTATTGCCAGAAAGATCGCTAAAAAGATAGAAGAGAGCACTCAGTATGTGGGCGAAGTGGGCGTGCAAGTGGTGCGAGAAAATCGTTTCAAAACGACCGCTACGCTCAAGCAATAAGTATTTTTAAGCCTTTTTCCCGCACCTTTTCCAAATGCCTTTAGAAAAAACTTTATAGTAGATGAATGAGCGCAAAAAAGTTTCTGATGCGATCACTACAAAAATAAATTCCACTTTAAAATGATGTATTAAAAGCAAGTAAATGGGCATGATCCTTAATCCCCATAAGCTTAGGGTGTTAATATACAGTGAGACTTTAGAAATGCCAGCCCCTCTAAAAACTCCATCTAGCACAAAATACCCAATTAAGGGGGCTTGAGAGAGGCCCACAGCGATCAAATAAGATCGCGCCACTTCCAAAACTTCTTCATCTTGAGAAAAAAGGCTCGCAAATTCTTTAGCGAATAAGACTAAAACAATCCCTAAAACCCCCATTAAACCCATAGAGATTTTTAAAATCAAATGCGCGTATTCTGTGGCGATTTTTGGCTTGTTCGCTCCTAAATTTTGCCCCGTTAAAACCATCGCTGCGATCATAAACCCAAATCCGGGCATGAACGAAAAGGTTTCAACCCTAATGCCTATTTGCATGCCCGCTAACACCTTATCCCCATAGCTCGCTACAAATTTGGATAAGAGGATTAAAGAAAATAAACTCAATAAGCGCTCAAACCCGGCCGGCCAACCCACTCTAAACATGGTTTTTAAAAAAGAAAAATGAAAGGTTATTTTGAATTTTAAAGGGATTTTTTTGATTTGTATCCAAACGCCAAGCGCGAGTAATTCCAAATAAGAGACAATTACATTCGCTAAAGCAGAGCCTACAATCCCCATTTCTTTAAAACCAAAATCCCCAAAAATCAAGGCTTGATTCAAAAAAATGCATGCGATGACCATGATGATTTTGACAATAAAGGGGGTTAGGGTGTCTGAAAAGCTAGCGAGCGCGGAAACTAAAACATTTTTTAAAAAAATACTCGGTAGCGCGATAACTAAGACTTCTAAATAATCTTGCGTCAATTGGCGCGAAGGATCTTGTAATTGCATCCAATTTAAAAAAGGCTCAATCAAAAAATAAGAAACAAACAGCACGCCCAAACAAATCACAAACGCTCCTATAAAAATACTGGAAAAAGCGTGGTTGATTTGAGTAAAATCCCTAGCTCCCACAAGCCTAGAAAGAATGGCGTTAGTGCCGGTGTATAAAATCGTATTGATGCCATAAAAAAGCATCAAAAATTGCAAGCCCACCCCTAAAGCCACAATGTGATGGTGCGAAATCTTGCCCACAAAAAAAACCGAGAGCGCGACCACCAGCACATCTAAAAAGGCATTGATCCCAGAGGGTAAGGCTAAAGAAAAGATTTTCTTAACTTGATAGATTAGCCTAATAGTAACGCTCCAACCACTCCAAAAACAATCAAAGGGAGGTTATAGACTAAAAAAGTCGGCACGCATGTGTCATAGATATGATTGTGTTGGTTGTCTGCGTTAAGCCCGCAAGTGGGCCCCATGGTGCTATCGCTAGCCGGTGATCCTGCATCGCCTAAAGCTGCGGCTATGCCGATGAGTAAAATCGTAGATTCTACGCTAAAACCTAATTTCGCGCATAAAGGCACATAAAACACAGCGATGATAGGGATAGTGCCAAAAGAAGTCCCTATCCCCATAGTGATAAAAAGCCCTACAACAAGCATCAAAAAAGCCCCTAAAAGCTTCCCTTGGACTACGCTTGTGATTGCATTCACTAAGCCCTCTATCGCATGCACTTTTTGCAACACTTCTCCAAACCCGCTAGCCACTAACATCACAAAAGCGATAAACGCCATCATTTTCACGCTATCATCCATAAGCGAGTCTGTTTCTTTAAACTTAATGCCACGGCCCAGTAAGATGATCGCTAACGCTAAAAAGGCGGCTAAGGGCATCGAATCGGTGGCTAATTGGATCACAAACGCCACGATAACTCCTATAAAAGTCAGATAGTCATGGTAGTTTAATTTAAGCGAAGCGTAATTTTCTATGTTAAAAGATTTTTCTTTGTAGCGCCTGGGTTTTTTGTATAGCGTTAATACAGCCATAAGCAACCCAACAACCATCGCTAACCCTGCTATCCACATCACTCCTGTGATTTGCGCTATGGTAGAGCTAACGCCATTAGCTTTTAATTGCTCTAAAATGGTGGTTTGAAAAATCAAGCCAAACCCTACAGGAAGCACCAAGTAGGGGGCTTGCAAACCAAAGGTTAAAGCGCAAGCGACCGCTCTTCTATCCAATTCTAGCCGGTTCATTAAATGCAAAAGAGGGGGGATTAAAATAGGGATAAAAGCGATATGCACCGGCACTAAATTTTGCGAAAAACATGCGATGAAAGAGATCAAAAAGCAAAAAGTGGATCGCTTGTAATTCATTAAGCCTATTAATTTACTCAAAGCGACTTTAATGAGATTGCTTTTAGCGATCGCTACCGCTAAAGCCCCTAAAAGGATGTAGCTTAAAGCGATGTTTAAATTGCCTTTCATGCCGTCTATCATCGCATTAAAACTCTCTGTCAATCCAAGCCCTCCCATAAGTCCTGCTATGAGAGTCGCGCTAATCATAGAAAGCATGACATTGAGCCTTAAAAGGCTAAGAACGCACATGCAAATGATAGCTACAAAGGCAGGATTGCTCCATATAGAGCTATTTTCTAGCATTTTTGCTCCTTATTAAAATGAAAATACCGCGCAAAAATGATAGAATTTTTGCGCTTGTTTAGCGCAAAAAACCACACCTACCATGTTTAATCCTTTTTAACCTTAAATTTTAAATTGATTGACCGATTAAATATAGCGTTTCAACAAATCGTTATAAAAATCAATGCGTCTGTCTCTCAAAAACGGCCACATTCGGCGCACTTCTTCGGTGCGTTCTAAATCAATTTCCGCATACAAAATCTCTTCTTTATCGCTCGCTTTGGCTAAAAATTCGCCCAAAGCCCCCACCACAAAACTAGAGCCAAAAAAAGTAATGCCCCCCTTAATCGCACCGCTAGGATCTAACTCTACGCCCACTCTGTTAGCCGCAATCAAAGGCAAGCCATTAGCGATCGCATGCCCTCTTTGGATAGTTTCCCATGCGTTTTGCTGACGCTTTTTTTCTTCATTAGAGTCTTCTTCTAAAAACCCTATCGCACTAGGATAGATTAAAATTTCTGCCCCTTTTAAAGCCATAATCCTTGCCGCTTCAGGATACCACTGATCCCAACACACCATAAGCCCTAATTTGCCCACGCTTGTAACAATAGGCTCAAAGCCCAAATCCCCCGGCGTGAAATAAAATTTTTCATAAAACCCTGGGTCATCAGGAATGTGCATTTTGCGATACACTCCAGCAATTGATCCATCTTTTTCAAACACCACAGCGCTATTGTGATACAACCCTTTAGCGCGCTTTTCAAATAAAGAAGCAATCAGCACCACTTGAAATTTTTGAGCTAAAGCGCTAAAAAAAGCCTTATCTTCTTCAAAATATTCGCCCAAATCAAAAAATTTAGGGTTTTCGCTCTGGCAAAAATAACTATAAGGGTTTAATTCTTGCAACACCACTAAATTGGTTTTAGGGTGTTTTTTTAGCGCTTGTTCAAGCAAGTTTGCTGTATGCTCTATGGTTTTTTTTCTAGAGCCGCAATAAGCATGCTGGAGGACGCTTGCGCAAATCATTTTTCACTCTTCTTCATAATCAGAGTTATAGTCTTCATAATCGTCATCATCATAGACATTCTTATAATCCCCATACTCTTCATCATCTTCTTCTTCAAAGCCCTCTAATTCTTCTTCTTCAAAATCTTCCAATCCGTCTTCGTAATCTTTCATTCCACTTCCTTTCATTGTTGATAATACCTTATTGGATAATGTCTTGCACGACTTCACTCGCTATTTGCAAACCAAAACTCGCCGTAACCGCATTAAAACTCCCAAGCTCTATGCAATGCGGAACTTCAGGGCTAAAAACCACTTTAAAATCCCCTTTAAAACGGCGTTTTTTTAAAAAATCCCTAAACTTACGCCCGAATTTATCGCCATAGCTTTCCCACACGCTCCCCACTTGGATGTGTTTAGGGTTCAAGCGTTTCGCGCTCCCCATAGAGCTGATAAATTTCCCGTAAGCGAAGTTTTGGCATTTTATCGCTAATCTTGTTTTAATAGGCAAATCGTCCATGCAATCTAAAATGTAATCATAATCTCTAAAATTAAATGAATTTAAAAACGCTTCATCTACATGCAAATTCAAAGCTTGAACGCCCTTATAGAGATCTTGCAACACCAACACTTTAGATTCTCCTATCCTTTCTGATCCAATCTGGCGGTTTTGATTGGTAACATCAAACACATCTTTATCAATGATAGTGATTTGCCCTATCCCCACACGATACAAAGCGTCTAGCGCAAAGCCTCCAACGCCCCCCACACCACAGATTAAAACCCTTTGTTGGCGGATTCTTTCAAAATCGTTTTTAAACAACCACCTTATGCGTGTGAATCTATCTATGGGTTCAGACAATCTTTAGCCTTCAATAAAAATAGTGGTTTTATTGTATCGTAGTTTAAAAAATCTAAGACAAAAATTTTTGAATCTTCTTAGCCTTATGCATTTGTGATTGCAGTTCTTCTTTTTCTTTTTCTAATAGTTCAATGCTTTGGGCTATCATTTCCTTAAGGCTTAAAAGCGTGTCTAAATCTAAGCTTTTTATTTGCTCTAAAGAAAGGCGCTCTATCAATGAAAAGGCAAGCTTAGAATCTTTTTTTATGAGAGCGATTTTAAAGGAATCTAATAACGCATCAGGCGAGTTCATCTGAATGGATTTCCCTCCAAGCTTCTAACAACCCCCTAGCCACATTCAACACCAAATCAATCTTACTCGCATCATTTTCCACATTGGCCTGCGTTAAAACTTTGATTTGATGGGTGTATAAGCCTGTGAGATACACCGCCACTTCCCCCCCTTTTTCATAATCTAAAATATTCAACAATTCCGTGAAAATATCCGTAACCCTATTAATATAATAAATCTTTTTTTCAATGTCTTCATTTTCAATACAGCGTTTGGCTTGCGAAGAAAATCTTAAAATCCCTTCATAAAGCATTTCAATGAGTTTTGCTGGGGATTCCACACTCACTCGGTTATGCTGGTAGGCTTGATAAGCGTTAGCGTATTGCATAATGTTCCTTTATCCTTTAAAATTGATAACTCTCTGTTTTTTTAATTCTTTTTAGCCGCCGCTTGATCGATCATCATTTGCACGGAATTGAATTTTTGATTGGCTTTAGAGATTTGGCTATCATAAGCCGCAAAGCGCTCCGCCATGATGTTGTAGCGGGTTTTTAAAAGCTCTTGAGCGTTTTCTTTGTCTTTGGTCAGGCTTTTAGCGTCTCTGTCTAGGGAATCTTCATAAATCTTTAATTTAGCACTCCCTCCATCTATGAGATTGGCGATGACTTGATTGAATTTAGAAAAAATGCCCTCTTGGTGGATTTCTCTGCCCCCCATATCCTTGCTATCGCTCCCATAGAAAAAATCTTGAGTCGCTTTAGGATTAGAATTTAGTGTGCTACTCAATTTAGCTTCATCTAAACTCATCACGCCTTTATCGTCTAAACTAAGCCCGTATTTCATCAAGCTTTCTACCCCATTATCCGTATGCACGCTATAAGAAAACACGTTGTTAAGAGAAGAGCGGATTGCGCGAATATCGCCCACGCCGTTAAAAATCCCAGCGATTTTAGTGTCAGCGTCATAACGAGTGTCTTCATCTAGTTTAGGGATAAGCTCATTATAGGCTTTGACAAATTCAGTGAGGCTGTCTATAATGGCTTGATTGTCCCTGCTCACGCTGATAATGGCGGGTTTATTAGGCTCTGTGGTTTGCTCTAAAGTGATATTAACCCCACTGATCACATCATTGACCTCATTAGTGGGGCGCGTGATGCTCACCCCATTATAGGTGAATTCTGAATCGCTCGCTTTTTGCAAATTCTTAGACATAAAAAGCGTGTTTTGTGAAGCTTCATAAGATTGCACCATGCCAGCATTCAAACCCAAATCCTTCAAACTGGCCTTGCCTAAAGCGTCCTCGCCCTTAATCGTTAGCATTCCGGTTTTAGAATTGATCACAAGCTTGCCTTCGGCGTTCTTAAACGCGTTCAAGCCTTCTTTGGAATTGATCGCTTGAACGATAGCGTCTGTGTTTTCTTCACTGGTGTTGCTCTCTTTGGTTAAAGCGCTCAAATTGAGTTTTTGGCCATTCAAGCTAACCACCCCTTCTAATTTACCCTCCTTTATCGTGCGAGAGCTTTTCAATAAATCGCTTTCTTGGGTGGTGGTTTGTAAAAACCCAAGCTCTTTGGCCTTGCTCCCTTTAACTTCAATGTTTCCCCCACGCCTGTCATTAATGATTAAAGAATCCCCCCCATGAAGAGTGTCTATAGAAATATCCCCATTAGCGATCAAATCTTTAAAATTAGGGTCATTTTCTAAAGCCTGCTCTATCGCTTTTTGGATTGCGGTGTTTTTTTGTTTGATAGAAGCGCTTTCAGGGAGTTCTAGCATAATAGGGACTTCATGCATATTCCCATCAGCCCCCTTTAAATTCAAACTCACTTCACTTTTTCCGCTCCCATCAACCCCCAAAGAAAGGGCGTTTTTGTTAGTGAGCGTGGATTGGAGGTGTGAGCCAAAATAGATGCGGTTGTCTCCGCCGGTGTTTTTGGTATTCACCATTAATTGGTAGGGGTCATTCCCTCCTGTTTTCATCACAATGCCCATCACTTCGCCGTTGGTAGCGTCCGTGATGCTTTGAGCCACATCGCCTAAAGTCATTCCTGCTTTAATACTAACGGCGTAGTCCTTGTTTTGCGTGTAAAATTTGAGCGTGGTATCCACTTGGCTAAAAATATCATCTCTTGAAGAAAATTTTGCCCCTAATTCGTTAATATCGCCTTGCGCTAAATTTTGCACATCCACTTTAATATCTTGAATAGGCACGCCAGCCCCCACGCTCGCGCTCAACGCACCGCCTGTAACATTGCTTTTCCTGCTGATATAAGTGGAATAATTTGAAAGCGTTTTAACCGGACCTTTTAGAGCTGAAAGGAGCGTTTTGATTTCTACTAGGGCTTTTTGTTTTTCAACATTTTGCTCCATTTTCTTGTCTAGGGGAGCGATTAACGCTTTTTCATCGGCGTCCTTAAGCTTGTCAATCACATCGTAATTCAAAACCTTACTGCCAAGCCCTAATGAGCTTAATGAACCTATTGCCATGTTTTACCTCTAATGTTTAGCCTCTCTTATCAAAGATAATGCCTATCACATCGCGCATTCTTTGCATAAGCTCCACGGCTTCTTTAGAGGGTATTTCTCTTATCACCTTATCCCCATTAGCGTCTTTGACTGAAACCACTAACCCTTTGATCGTATCGTTATAACTAAAATTAATATCCGTGCCAATGCGTTTCATTTCTTCATTCAGACGCTCGCTCAATAATTCCAGCTTGGGTTTGTATTGATCAGGGTCTATCGTTGTCTTAGATTCATCAATAGTGTTTATCGTATTTGTGCGACTGATCTCTTTTGTGGGGGTTGTTTGAACGCTTGTGTGAGATGTGGGAATCCCAATCCCTTGAACTTCATTGACCATAAAAACCTCCAAATTTTTCCATGCATACAAGTATAATGATTTATTTGTTTGCATAAACTCTTTAGCCAATATCGGCAATAAAAACGATTTGTTAAATCTTAATTGCGCGCGATGAGTTCTAATGGGTTGATGTGTTTTTCTTTCATGGTAACTTCAAATCCCAAGCGTTGATCAATGCGCCCTAAAACATAGCCTTTTTGGATCCGCATGCCGCTTTTAATGGTGGGGGCGATTTTATCCAATTGAGAATAAATCGTGCGGATGCCGTTTTTATGCTCAATGATGACGACTTTTTTAAGCATGTTGATTTCTTTAGCGAACACGATTTTCCCGTCTAAAACATTACGCACCAAAGCGTTTGGGGTTTTTGACACCAGCGTAATAGACTCGCTAAAAATTTTTAAATTATAAACCGGATCAATATAGGGGCCAAATTTTTGCACCACTTCATAATCGTTCAAGGGAGCGATCGTTTTTGGCCCGTTATAGCTCGTGGTGTTGATATTTTGATAAGAGCTCGCTACTTGTTTGACTTCTAAAGCTTGAGAAGATTTTTTCAAACTGACTTTTTCTTCATTTTCTCTGTTTTGTTTGATGATATTCAAGCGTTTTAAAAGGGCGTTTAAATTCTGGCGCTCTTTTTCTAAAAGGGTTAGGCGTTGGTTATAGATCGCATAATCTTTTTGCATGCTCAAAATGAGTTTATTTTGTTCGGTTTGCAAGGATTTTAAGGTTACTTCACGAGTTTTTTGCTCATCTATGACAGATGAGATTTTTTGAATGCTGCTTTTGACTTTTAAAGCTTGCGTATTGAGATCTTTTTCTTCTTGGCTTAGTTGCGACATTTTAGACAGAGTGCTTTGGTGCAAGTTTTCAAACGCCACTTGCAAAATCACATCGTTAGAAGAGGCTAAATTCTGCCCCTTTAGAGCTTGTGAAAAAAGGAAATCCTGTAAAAGCGTATCAAACACCCTCTTTTGTAAAAACGATCGCTGTTTTTGCAAATGATCTAAAGACTTGCGGTAGTTGGTTAGGACTTTTTCTTGCGCCAAACTTTCGTTACGATTTTTTTCAAGACTCTTTTTTAAGGCGGCCATTTGGCGCTCCATCTCAGCTTTTTGAAGCTCTTTAGAACGGATCGCTTCGCCTAAAGAACTCAAACGGCTGTTCAATTGGTTTTTTTCTTCATGGGTTTTTTTCAAAAGGGTTTCTTTGTGTTGAATGTCTTTAGCAATATCGCTCACTTTTTGCGTGTTAGCTGATAGTAAGGTGGCTAACAAAAACACCCCTAATTTATGCATGTCTGGTCCTCCAAGCTACAAGTAAAACAGAAACAAATGAGATTACAAGGCTAAAAAGCAATCCCCATAAAAAATGGTTTAAAACAAACGAGCCTCCTATAATACCCAAAGTATCCATCGTTTTTTCAAAACCTTTTTGCGAAGTGGTATAGAGCATGAGCATGGGGGCTAAAAAACTAGCGATTAAAGAATCCATTAAAGCTATTTTATACAAAAACCCGTTTTTAAAAGACACCGAAGCCCCTAATAAATCCATGATCTCCAACCTCTCATGGTATTGGTAGATCCAGATACGGACTTGCTTAAACATCAATAAAACCGACAAGACAAAGACCACTAACGCAAAGATATAGACCGCTGCTTTAATAAAACTCAAGAGATCATACACTTGCATGTAAGTTTTGGCAAAGACTTCAACTTTTTGAATGCCAGGGATTTTGAGCAATTTTTCTTTAATGTTTTCTAAACGCTCTTGAGTGGGGAATGCAGAAAGTTGTAAAGAATAAAAAAAGGGTAAATTTTTTCTTAATTCCTTAAGCCCGTCTGTGCCTAAGGTTTTTTGAAGAGGTTCTAAAGAGTAATTGGGATCAATTTCTTTTAACGCTACGATTTCGCTAAAATTTTGACGCAACAATTCCAAGCTTAATTTTTGCGTGCTGGCCAACACGACTGAATAATCTTCAATCAATTTTTTTTCTTTTTGCGCGATCGCTTGATTGATAAACAACACGCACTCCAAGCTAAACAATAACGCTACTAGGGGAATGATAAAGGCTAAATGCTTTTTAAGAGTATTCATAAACTTCCCCATCTTCTATATAAAATTTTCGGTGATAAGCGCTAAAATTTTTAGGGAATTTGTGCGTAACCACCACGATCGTAGCGTTTAATTGCGTGTTCATGCCCCTTAATAGGCTCCAGATTTTATCGCTAGAATAATAGTCTAAATTCCCAGTAGGCTCATCGGCTAAAATGAGTTCAGGGCAGTTCGCCATAGCCCTAGCCATAGCCACTCTTTGTTGTTCGCCCCCGCTGAGCTCTTTGGGGTAGCGGTTAGCCTTATGGCGTAAATCAATATGCCCTAAAAGTTTTTCTAGCTGCAAGCGGCATTCTTCTTTTTTAACGCCGCAAATCACCATCGGTAGTTTGATGTTTTGCTCAATCGTGTAATCTTGGATCAATTTATAATCTTGGAAAACCACGCCAATATTTTTACGCAAATCTAAAATCGTTGATTTTGAAGCGTTGTTCATGTTGGTATTGCAAACTTCTAATTTGCCGCTAAAAAGTTTTAAATCCCCATAAAACGATCGCAAAAGCGTGCTTTTACCGCTCCCGCTAGGCCCTGAAATGAACACAAAATCCTTGCGTTTGATGCGTAAATTAGCATGCTTAATGACCGGTTCGTTTTGCTGGTATTGTAAGCATAGATTGTTCGCTGCGATGATCACACTCATCAAATTCCCTTTTGGCTTAGGATATTTTGAAGCAAAAGATGCGCTTTGTGGTTGTTTAAGGTTTTTAAGGGGCTTTTATTGAGGTAAAAAATTTGATTTTCTGTTAATAAAACAAACAAACGCACAGGCCAATCAAAATCCCCCATACTCAATTCCACTAAAAAATCCCCCTTATCCTCATAAATATTACAAACATGCACAAAATACCCCTCTTGGATGATTTTTGGGGTTTTTAAAATCGCTCCAACGCTCTTTTTACTGATTGTTATTGTATCAAAAGAAAAATCAAATGCATGATTATGAAAAGGGGTTTCATTCAATTCTAAAGAATAAATCCTTAAATCATAAATATCTTTTTTGAGTTTGTTCCAACGCGCTTCATACTTGCTGACAACCGGTATTTGAGCGTTTTTTTTGATTTCTATCTCGCATTTAAAGTTTTTTAGGGCTAATTTTAAGCTGTCTTCAAAATAAAGGCTATCATCGGTTCGTAATTCCAAAAACCCTTTAGGCTTTAAAACCCTTAAAGCTTCGTTTAAAAACTTTTCGCTTAGCACCCGACGGTGTTTTTTCTCATTCCATGGCACAGGGAAATGCACAAAAATTTTCTCGCATTTGTGATTTGGCATGCTCTCTAAAACCAAACGGCCATCGCCTTGCAAGATGCGCAGATTTTTTAAATCCAACAACTCCATTTGCCTTAACGCTTGCGCGATAGAGGGGGTATAAATCTCTATCCCTAAGCATGTTTTAGTGGGGTTGTTTTTGGCTAATTCTATCAAATGCCTGCCACTCCCAAAACCAATTTCGGCTAAAATAGGGGCTTGATTTTTTTGAATAAAGTCTTCAAAAGTTCCTAAATCAAGGGCTTTTTTTCCGCTCGCATGTTTAGAATTTTCTTGCAAATTATGCGAAATGACTTCAAAAGATTGCGAATAAATCCTTAAAGCTTGTTTTAAAACCTCTCTTTTTAAGGGCGTTGCTTTTTCGCTTTTGATTAAAAAATCACCCGCTCGCCTGATTTTTTGCAATAAAAAAATGCGATCCTTAAAACTCGCATACACACAGCTTTTAGTGGGGTGTTTTAAGCTTAAAAATTCCCTATGAAAACAAAAATCCCCTTCAATTAAGGGGTATTTTAAAGGTTTAGAATCCAGCTTGGCTAAAAAATGGGGCATTAAAACCCTTTTAGCGCTCTAAAAACAAACGCACTTCTTTGCTTGGGCGCGACTCTAAACCATCTTTATCCACGCTCACCACTTGATAGCGATAAGCCACGCCCACTTTCATGTCCTTATCCACGAATTGGTTTTTGGTGATATTCCCAAAGCGCAAAGGGGTTTTAGAGTTGGCTTCAAAACGATACACCGCATAAGTGGCTATTTTAGCGCTTGGGTTATTTTCCCATTGGATGAAAGCTGAAGAGTCTTGAATAGTCCCTTTAGTGATGATAGGGGCTTCGGGCCTGTCAGCGGTCTCACCCATGGCAGGCTCTTTGGGTAATGCCCCTTCAAGATGCGTTTTATCAAGGGCGACGACTTTGTAATAACGAGTGAGGTTGTCTTTTTCTATTTTATCCACATAGGAAGTGTTGGTGGTTTGAGCGATGAATTTGTATTTATCGTTGCGGTTATTGGAAGCGTAAATGCGGTAAGCTATCACATCTTCTTCGGGGGATTTATCCCAACTCAATTCAATGTGTCGTGTGAGGTTTTGGCTCACTCTAACATTAGCGATTTCTTTGGGTAAATCTTTAGTTTTCCCCTCCACTATGATACTAGGCCTGGATTTATCCCCCATGAAATTTTCGGCGATGACTTTGTAGCGGTATTTTTTCCCATCTTCTAAATCTTTATCAAAATACTCCACAAACAAGCGGTTTTTCACAGCCCCTACATTCAAAAATTTGCCGTCTTTATTCTGCCTTTGAATGATGTATTTAGAAACGCTAGGGTTAGGGTGCGGACTCCAAAAGACTTTCACGCTTTTAGGGTATTCAAGGCTTGCAAAAACGCTTTCTACAGGATTGATAAAAGAGGTTTTCACTAAAATAGGATCTGAAAGTTTAGAGATTTTATCGCCCTTGTAAGTAGCGAGTTGGTAAGTGTAAGAACTCTCTGTTTCTAGCCCCTCATCATAATAATGGGTCGCATAAGGGTTTTTAATCGTGGCGATTCTTTTAAGCTTGGAGTCTTTTTTCAAACGATACAAAATAAACCCATCAATGTCATAAGTATCAGCGATTTTAGGCCATTCAAAACCCACTGAACTCACATCGTTAATGGTTTTAATAGAATGGACTACCGGGAGCTTAGTGTCTGTATTTTCTTGATTGTTAAGGGCTGAAAAAGTATGATTCCTGGTAGAAGAACACCCTATAAAAACCGCTAATACCACACTACTTTGCAATAAAAGCGTGAAGTATTTTTTCTTCATCCAAGACCTCATCTAAATTCTCCTTGTCAAAAACTTTTTTAAGATATTCTAACATATCCTTTAATAGGGGAACTTTAAAGCGCAGTTTTTGCTCGCTTCTAGGGTGTTTGAACTCTATCAAATAGGCATGCAGCATGATTCTTATTTCTTCTTTAAAAAGCGCTTGATTAAGCCCGTAAAGATTATCGCCTATGATGTGTCTGTTCAAATATTCTAAATGCGCTCTGATCTGGTGCGTGCGCCCGGTGAACAATTTAGCCCCTATCAAATTAAGATTGTTTTGAGAAGTCAGCAAGCTGATAAATTCGCTTTTAGAATAACGGCTATTTTCTTTTTTGGCCGCTTTGAGTGCTATCATTTTTAAGCGGTTATTGGGGTTTCTTGTCAAATAGCATTCCACGCTCATTTTTTCTTCTTTTAAGGGCGTTGAAAGCAAAGCGATATAGTAGCGCCCCATCATTTTAGTTTTGAGCTGCTCGCTCAAATGAACATGGGTAAAATTGTTTTTAGCGATGACAATCCCTCCGCTCGTGTCCTTATCCAAACGATGCACAATCCCATAGCGCTCTTTTAATCCCAAATTAGAAAGCTCGTAATTTTTAGATTCCAGCCAATCCACTAAAGTAGGCTCTTTCACGCTTGGGGCTTTATGGATGACTAAATTAGGGGGCTTATTCAACACTAACAAGTCTTCATCTTCAAAAATGACTTCTATTTCTAAATCAAGCCCTTTTTTTAAGGGTTTGGGCGTGATTTGTGGCGTTAAAAGCGTGATTTCATCGCCCTTTTTTAAGGCTAACCCACCCTTTTTTACCCCCTTTTTTTGACAAAACACCAGCCCCTCTTTAATCAAATTCAATGCCTGGTTTTTAGAAATTTGCAATTCTTTGGCTAAAAATTCATCAATGCGTTTGTGATCAGTTAGGGCGATAAAAACTTTTGGCATCCAAACTCTTTTTTGCTTTTTTAAAAACCATTATTTTACTCAAAACCTTAAAAAATCATGTTTCTGCTCATTAGTTTAATATGCTATAATCTGTGTGCCAACATTGGGTAGCTCAAATCATTTTTAAAAGGGGTTTTATCATGGAAAACAACGAAAATCATGAGAAACTGAGTGGTGTTTTGCGCAAGTTTTTAGGCGACGCGTTCACGCTTGATGGGAAAGAAGGAGGATTGAATATGCAAAAACTGCACGAAGCCATCAAAAAAGAAAGACCGATCATGAATATTTTGCTCATGGGGCTACTGGAATGGGTAAAAGCTCGCTTATTAACGCTTTATTTGGTGAAGAAATAGCTAAAGCAGGCGTAGGAAAACCCATCACTCAGCACCTTGAAAAATATGTTGACGAAGAAAAAGGCTTGATCTTGTGGGACACTAAAGGCATTGAAGCCAAAGGTTATAAAGATACCATGGAAAGCGTTAAAAAAGAAGGAAGCTTCTTTTAAAACGCAAAATGAAAAAGAGGCTATCGATGTGGCGTATCTGTGCGTTAAAGAGACTTCTGGTAGGATTCAAGAGAGAGAGTTATTAAGCTTTGCTAAAAATTGGAATATTCCAACGATTTTCGTTTTCACCAACACACAAGGAAAAGCCGGCGATGCGTTTGTCCAAGAAACTAAAAGAATCATAGATGAAGAATGGGGGCTTGGCGGTTTTGTCAGAGCCTATGTGAGGGTCAATTCCGTTGCATATTCATTTAGAGGGATGGAAGTCCCCATTGAAGGTTTAGAAGAATTGGTAGACGAAACGAAAAAATGCTTGATAGACGCTAAGAAAAACAAACAAAACCATTTCTTACAGATCCAAAAAGCCAATATCCAACTAAGAAAACAAGCTATGATAGATAAAAGTAAAACCATTATCCATGCTGCATCAGCAGCGGCTGGAGCAGCTGGGCTTATCCCCATACCTTTTAGCGATGCGATCCCTATCTCACTCATTCAAGGAGGAATGATCTATAAAATGAATGACGCTTTTGGAATGGATTTGGAAGAATCTGTAGCTACATCATTAATCGCCGGATTGTTGGGCGTAACCGCAGTTGCGCAAGTGGGGAGAACGCTCGTTAATGGTTTGCTTAAATTCATTCCTATTGTGGGGAGTGTTGCAGGGAGCGCAACCGCTGTGGCTATCACAGAAGGCATTGGGTTTGCTTATTTGAAAGTGCTAGAAAAATGCTTTAATGATGAGACGGGCGAAGTCAAATTGCCTGCAGTTGATGTGATGAAATCCCTTTTCAAGGAGAATTATCTCAATTTGGATACAATCAAAAAATTAAAACCATAAGATCAAGGGGTTATGAAAAACGCATGGCATTAGACAAAAGGATTTGGATGCATTTTGATCTTTTGCCTTTTGTGTTTATCATCCCCTTACTTGTGGTTTCTTTTTTATTGATTTTTGAGAGCAGCGCGGTTTTGAGCTTAAAGCAAGGGGTTTATTATGCGATAGGGTTTATTCTCTTTTGGATCGTGTTTTTTATCCCTTTCAGAAAGCTCGATCGCTGGCTCTTTGTGTTTTATTGGGCGTGCGTTATTTTATTGGCGTTAGTGGATTTTATGGGATATAGCAAGCTTGGGGCACAACGATGGCTAGTCATTCCCTTTACCTCTATTTCTTTACAGCCTAGCGAACCCGTGAAAATCGCTATCCTTTTGTTATTGGCGCATTTGATTAAAATCAACCCACCCCCTTTTAAGGGCTATGATTGGGGCATGTTTTTAAAGCTTAGTTTTTACATTTGCTTACCGGCGGCTTTGATTTTAAAACAGCCTGATTTAGGCACGGCTCTTATTGTGTTGATCATGGGTTTTGGGATTTTACTTATCGTGGGCTTAAGGACTAGGGTGTGGCTCCCTCTTTTTATCGCTCTTTTAGTGGCTTCGCCTATCGCTTATCATTTTTTGCATGATTACCAAAAAAAGCGCATCGCAGACTTTCTTTCTGAAAAGCCTAATTACCATGTCATGCAATCCATTATCGCTATAGGATCGGGCGGGTTTTTAGGCAAATCTAAAGAAGCTTGCACACAAACCAAATTCAAATTCTTGCCTATCGCAACGAGCGATTTTATCTTTGCTTACTTCGTGGAGCGTTTCGGGTTTTTAGGGGCTATGTTGCTTTTTGCGATTTATATAGGCTTGAGTTTGCATTTATTTTTTTATCTGTTTGAGAGCAACAGCGATTGGTTTTTAAAGATTGTAGCCCTTGGGATTTCTATTTTAATCTTTGTTTATTCCAGCGTGAATATCGCCATGACTTTAGGGTTAGCCCCTGTGGTAGGCATTCCCTTACCCTTATTCAGCTATGGAGGGAGCAGTTTTATCACCTTTATGATCCTATTTGGGATCTTAGAAAACCTGCTTGCTTTTCGCTATATTTTTGGATACAATAGCAAACCATCTTTTGGGAATTTTGGATTCTTAGCTCAGCTGGTCAGAGCGCTCGGCTCATAACCGATTGGTCGTAGGTTCAAGTCCTACAGAATCCACCACTCCCGCTTTTCTTTTATTCTCTTTTTAGTTGCCCCCTTTTTAAGTGAAAAGCGATTGGACGCTTTCGTTATGATAAATCCTTCTGATCACTTCCGCAAATAAGGGCGCTACGCTTAAGGTGGTGATTTTATCGCATTTTTGAACTAAAGGGATAGAGTTGGTTACCACCACTTCATCTAACGCGCTTTCTTTAATGCGCTTGATCGCATTCCCGCTCAAAACCGCATGCGTGCCTAACGCCATGACAGAAGTTGCCCCTTGCTCTTTTAAGGCCAAAGCGGCTTTACAGATCGTGCCTGCGGTATCAATCATATCATCCACCAAAATCACATCGCGCCCCTCTGCTGAGCCGATAATATTCATCACTTCGCTTTCATTAGCTTTTTCACGGCGCTTATCCACGATGATTAAATCTAATCCCATTTGATTGGCAAAATACCTGGCTCTTGTAACCCCACCCACATCAGGGCTAGCGATCACAGGGTTTTTTAACGCTTTAGAGCGGATATAATCTCTAAAGACGATAGATCCGTATAAATTATCCACCGGCACATCAAAAAAGCCTTGGATTTGCCCGGCATGCAAATCCATCGTAATGATCCTTTCAATCCCCACTTCTTGCATCAAATTAGCGACCATTTTAGCCGTGATAGGCACTCTTGGAGCCGCTTTTCTGTCCTGTCTGGCGTAGCCAAAATACGGCAACACCGCTGTGATAGAATTGGCCGAACTGCGCCTTAAAGCATCTACCATGACTAACAATTCCATTAAATTGTCATTGACCGGCACGCAAGTGGGCTGGACAATAAAAATATCCTTACCGCGCACCGATTCGCTGATTTGGATATTGATTTCGCCATCGCTGAATTTGCCTATCACCGCTTTGGATAAGGGAAAGCCTAAATGCTTTGACACTTCTTTGCCAAATGCAGGGTGAGCGCTCCCTGAAAAAATCTTAAAACCACGCATCTTTGTCTTAAACCCACGCGCCTTCATCGCTGACACTCCCTAAAATGAATTAAAATCAATTGTAGCGCACCCAAACTAAAAGCGTTTGTTTTCAATGAAGCTCCTTTTCTAATAAGTTTTTTAAGGTAAGATAGGTTTCATTTAAATCAATCCCGCACACCCTGGTTTGAGCGATAACGCTTATAAAATTGCTATCGCCTAAAAACCTAGGCACTAAATGCATGTGCAAATGCTCAGGAATCCCTGCTCCGGCGTTTCTGTGCAAATTCAAACCTAAATTGATCCCTTGAGCGCCATAAGCATACAACGCTTTTAAAATTTTAGGCGCTAATTTATTCATGTTCAGCCAAGTATTCATTTCTAAAAGTTCAACGCTCGCTTGATGCGCATGGGGAATGATCAACAAATGCCCTGGGTTATAAGGGTAGGCGTTCATCACCACAAAGAGATCGCTATTTCTATAAAGCACTCTGTTTTCTGAATCTTTTGTGGGGTTTTGAGAAATTTCACAAAAGACACAACTCTTATTTTTCTCTTTTAAATAACTTTCGCGCCAAGGAGCGTATAAATGTTGCATGTTCATTTCCTAAATGTAATTGGGGGCGTCATTAGCGAATAAAATCAAATCGCCTTGAATCGTGGTGGCTTGTAAGATATTTTCCAATTGCACCTTATCCTTGAGTAAGATTTTTTGGGGGGTTTTTAATTTGGAAGCAATCGTTTTGGAGTTCAACTCCCCTGTGATGATAGCGACATCAAAAACCCCGTCTATTTTTTGCGCTAAAGTCTCATTACTTTCTGTATTGCTTTCCACTAATCCCGGTGTTACGATGACTTTACGCCCTTTGTGCAAACTCGCTAAACGAATGCCCTCTAACATGCCCTTTAAATTCCCATTAAAGCTATCGTCTATGATGATTTTTTGATTCACTTCCAAAAGTTGCAAACGATGGGCAATAGGGTTGAGTTCCAAAACAAGCCGTTTGATCCTTTCGGTTTCTAGTCCTAAATGTTTAGCGATCAAAATGGCTGAAGCGATATTATAAGCGTTAAATTTGCCTAAAACTTTCGTTTCAAAGCTTTCCCAAATGCTGTCTATAAGCATTTCAAAAGAAGTGCCTTTTAAAGTGGATTGGATGTTTTTAACCAGGCTAGAATAGTCTGTTAAAGGGCTATCTTTAGGGGCATAGGGTTTGATTTTTTCTACAGAGTAACAAAAGGCTTTTTCTAATCGTTTGGAATCCAATAATTCCGCTTTAGTCTCGCAAATATTTTCTAAAGTTTTAAAATATTCTAAATGCTGTTCGCCCACTTCTGCGACCACAGCAAGGTGCGGTTCAATGAGGCGGGTGATTTCTTTAATATCGCCCTTATTCCTTGCCCCGGCTTCAGCGATATAGATTTCACTCCTATCGTCTAAATTCTGGTTAATATCATTCGCAAGCCCTAAAAGGGTATTGACGCTTTTGGGGCTTGCATGCGCGTTGAATGTGGTTTGTAAGATTTGAAGCAAGAAATTTTTGGTGCTGGTTTTCCCAAAGCTTCCGGTAATGGCGATGACTTTTAAATTCTTTAAAGAGGTGATTTTATCTTTAGCAATTTGCAAATACCGCTTGGATAAGACTTTTTCAAAGATTAAAGAAGCGCTTAAAACGAATGTGAATAAACACAAATAGCCTAGCGCGAGCGAAACCCCATTCAAAGGGACTAATTCTGTATTTAAGATTTCATGCAAGATCAAAAATAACAATAAGAAGATAAAAAAGCGCTTCACCCTTGGCGTGAAAACTAAAGGCTTGTCGTTGCGTTTGGCCCAAACAAGGAGCATGGGTATTTGAATAACGCCGCAAAAGAAATCCAAAACATACGGCACTTTGAAAGCATACGATAGGATAAACACCCCTAAAGGCCATAAAAAATAAATCCCATGCCAACGCATTTTATGGTGCTTGGTTAAGATCCTGAACACGCTGTAATGATACCATTGCAATAAAGTCATTATATAATAGCCAAGCCCTGTTATAAAGAGCCAACGAAACGCTAAATTCAGCCAACTAAGACTTTGCATGATGATAATTCTCCACTAGTTTTTCAACCTCTTTTGCTTGGTTTAAAAAAAAGAAATGATCCCCTTCTAAAACGAATAACGCGCTTCTTTTCAATAAGGTTTGCATTTTTTGAGCGGAGCTTAAGGGGGTTGCTTTATCATCTTTACCCCAAAATAATAAAACTTCTTTCTCGCATCGTTTGAAATGATCGCTAAAGTCTTCGCTAATCACTTTTTTAAAGGTTTCATACATCGCTTGATTAAGCCCCATAGCGTCCTTACTCCTCAAAAACCCTAAATTCAAGCCTAATTTTTTAAAGATTTTAGCTAAAAGGATTTTACAACGCACTTTTAAGGGTTTTGGCTCTAAGATCCCTGCGCTGCTCAACAAAACAATTTGTTCGTTTTCACACAAGATCGCTACTTTCCCTCCAAAGCTATGCCCAAAGGCTACATGCGCTTTTTTACCCACGCTTTTTAAGAACAGGTTGATGATATTGGCATAATCTTTAGTTTCTAAAACTTTTTCATCGTTAGGGCTTTGATTGAAGCCTGGCAAATCCACATACAAATGGTTGTAATTCAAAAAACAGCCTTGAAACGCTTGCTGCATGATTTCCTTAGAGCTCCCCCAACCATGCAAAAACAAGGCGTTTAAAGGGCTATGGTGGTCTATAAAAGTGTAGGAAATGTCAAAAACGCTATCCAAATAAGCGATACTGCGTTTGGCCATTACTTATTCTTTTGGATTTGCAACAAATAAGAGTTTTTGATTTGGATTTTAGGGGTTTTGGGTAATGATTGCGCTAAATTTTCTAGCGTTGTTTTAAAATCATCAAACAAATAATTGGCCAAACTGCCAGGAATGGGGTTGATCTCATTAAGATACACTTCATTTTCTATGACAAAAAAATCGCAACGAATGATCGCGCCATCAAACAAATCGTTATAGAGTTTTTTAAAATTTTCTTTTAATTGTTCTTCTAGGGCGTTAGAAAGATTCGCTTTAGGGGCTTTGGTGCGTGAAAAATCCAAATATTTTTGTTTGAAATCTAAAAATTCCTGTTTGTTAGGCTCTTCAACATAGGAAAAACAAAAATCCTTTTTGATCTTGCAACCGGCTAAATTGTATTCTTTCACTCCTTGAATGAAAGGCTCTATTAAGACCTCTTTAGAATATTCAAACGCGCCGTCTAAAGCGTAAATCAATTCTTTTTCTTCTTTCACCACGCTCACCCCTAAAGAGCTCCCAGCGCTATTAGGCTTGATTATGAAAGGAAGATTAAAGTTCATCAAATCCAGGGCGTTAGCGCGGTTTTTTTCATTCAAAAGAACATAATCTAAAGTCTTTACCCCTAAGTCTTTAGCATAAAGCTTGGTTAAATATTTGTTATAACTCAACACGCTCGCTTCAACCCTAGGGCCTATAAAAGCGATACGATAAAATTCTAACAAACTCGCTAATTTCCCGTCTTCGCCATCGCCCCCATGCACAAGATTGATCACTAAAGGCAATTCTATCGTTTTAGCGCCTAAAAACGAGTTTTTGAGCAAACCATTATGCGCAAGGATTAGGGGGGGTAATTTTTTTTCTTTGATTTGAGCGAAGTATTTTGAATGCATGTCAGATTCTTCAATCAAATAAAAATGATGGTTTTCGTCTAAAAAAATAAAATATTTAATCCTATCCTTTAGTGCTTCTTTAAGCGCAATCGCGCTCACAATGCTGATTTCATGCTCAAAACTCGCCCCACCAAATAAAACGCAAAACTCCACAATCAAACTCCCTAAAAACGATTGCAATAAAGTCTATCTATATTTACCTAAAAGTCTATCTATATTTACCTAAAAGTCTATCTATATTTACCTAAAAAAAGGCTTTTGAATTTTCTTAAATTAAAGTTTAATGTTAAAAAATCCCAAAATATGGATGACTAACAACGCGCTCAATCCGGCTAAAACACCCGCTAAAGCGTCATCAGCCACAACCCCTAAGCCCCCTTTAACTTCTTTGTCTATTTTGCCAATGAGTGAGGGCTTAGTGATATCATAGATCCTAAAAAAGATAAAACTCAAAACCACGCCCGCTAACGATAACCCGCTAATTGCCATCGCCAGCCACATGCCCACTAATTCGTCTATCACAATGTAAGAGCTGTCATGGATCTTGCTCTCTTCTTCTTCCTTATCTATTTGAGCGATAGCGATAAGCCCAATCAAAACCGCCCCTAAAAACAAAGTGTTAGCCGAAAAAATTAAAATAGGTAAGCCTAGTAACAACGCTACTAAACTCCCTATCGTTCCTGGAGCTTTTTTAGAATACCCGCTAAAAAAAAGGGTCAGAAAACACGCACGAAGACCAAATTTATCCAATCATTGCCTTAAATTCTTTTTAAATCATGGCATTTTAGCATTTTATTTGCATTAAAAAGCGATTTTCTTAAACAATAAGGCTTAATTTTAAGCGCGTTTTAGTATGATAACTTTTAAATTCTCTCAAAAATTAAAGGTTAATGTTAAAATGTTGCTTTTCACTCCAGGCCCTGTAGCCATTAGCGAAGAGATGCGCTCAAGCTTTTCTCAGCCAATGCCCCACCACCGCACTAAAGATTTTGAAAAGATTTTCCAAAGCGTGCGAGAAAATTTAAAAAAAATGACCGGTTTAGAAGAAGTCTTGCTTTTAAATAGTAGCGGGACAGGGGCTATGGAAGCGAGCGTGCTTTCCTTGTGTCAAAAAGAGTTGCTTTTTGTTAATGCGGGCAAGTTTGGCGAAAGGTTTGGCAAGATCGCTAAAGCCCATTTTATCAAAGCCCATGAATTAGTCTATGAATGGGACACGCCAGCTCAAGTGGATGGGGTATTAAACGCGCTTAAAGCCAACCCTAACATTGATGCGTTTTGCATTCAAGCATGCGAGTCTAGTGGGGGGTTACGACACCCTGTAGAAAAAATCGCTCAAGCGATTAAAGAAACTAACCCGAATATTTTTGTGATAGTAGATGCTATCACCGCTTTAGGGGTTGAGCCTTTAGAAATAACGCATATTGATGCGCTCATTGGAGGGAGTCAAAAAGCGTTCATGCTGCCTCCTGCGATGAGCCTAGTCGCATTGAGCCAGAAGGCAATTGAACGCATAGAAGAACGCAATGTGGGGTTTTATTTCAATTTAAAGAGCGAATTGAAAAACCAAAGGAATAACACCACAAGCTACACCGCTCCTATTTTACACACTTTAGGGTTGCAACGCTATTTTGAATTGGTGCAAAATTTAGGGGGCTTTGAAGCGCTTTATAGAGAGACTAAAAAAACCGCTTTGGCCACTCAAAAAGCCGTTTTAGCGTTAGGTTTAAAGATTTTCCCTAAAAGCCCGAGCTTGAGCATGACAACGATTATTAACGAGCATGCCAAAGAATTGAGGAACCTTTTAAAAGAAAAATACCAGGTGCAATTTGCGGGCGGTCAAGAGCCTTATAAAGACGCGCTCATTCGTATCAACCACATGGGGATCATTCCTGTTTATAAAAGCGCTTACGCTTTAAACGCCCTAGAATTAGCCCTAAACGATTTGAATTTAAGGGGATTTGACGGCGCGGCGAATACAACCTTTTTGAAGCAATATTATGAAATTTAAGGATCACAATGCATTATTCTTATGAAACCTTTTTGAAAGACAGCCTAGAATTAGTCAAACAAGTAGAGCGCATTTGCGGTGTCCCAGAAGCCCTTGTGTGCGTGATGCGAGGGGGCATGACTTTAGTGCATTTTTTGAGTTTGCGCTGGAATTTAAGGGAAGTTTATGGCATCAATGCGATTTCTTATGACACCACCAACCGACAAAACGCCCTAAAAATTGAAAATATCCCCACGATCAAAGAGCGTCTGAAAACCATTCTTGTGGTAGATGAAATCGTAGATAGCGGTAATTCTTTAGAAGCGGTGCTTAAAGTGTTGCAAAATAAACACCCTGATAAAAAGTTTTATAGCGCGAGTCTGTTCCAAAAAACAAGCGCAAAATACAAAGCCGATGCGTTTTTAAAAGACGCTCCTGAATGGATTGATTTCTTTTGGGAAGTGGATTTGAAAAACTTAAAAAGCCATTAACATGCAAATTAAAGAAAACAAACAACTCTGCCTGATCTCATTAGGTTGCTCTAAAAATTTGGTGGATTCAGAGGTGATGTTAGGCAAGCTTTATAACTACACGCTCACCAACGACACCAAAAACGCCGATGTGATTTTGATCAACACTTGCGGTTTTATTGAAAGCGCTAAACAAGAGAGCATCCAAACCATTCTAAACGCCGCTAAAGACAAAAAAGAGGGGGCGATTTTGATTGCGAGCGGGTGCTTGAGCGAACGCTATAAAGATGAAATCAAAGAGCTGATCCCTGAAGTGGATATTTTTACCGGCGTGGGCGATTATGACAAGATTGATATAATGATTGCTAAAAAACAAAACCAGTTCAGCGAGCAAGTGTTTTTAAGCGAGCATTATAACGCGCGCATCATCACGGGATCGAGCGTGCATGCTTATGTTAAAATTTCTGAGGGTTGTAATCAAAAATGCTCTTTTTGCGCTATCCCTAGCTTTAAGGGGAAATTGCAAAGCAGGGAATTAAACTCCATTTTAAAAGAAGTGCAAGATCTGGCTCTTAAGGGTTATAAGGATATGACTTTTATCGCTCAAGATTCTAGCTCCTTTTTATACGATAAGGGGCAAAAAGACGGCTTGATCCAGCTCATCAGAGCGATTGACAAACAGCAAGCCTTAAAGAGTGCTCGAATCTTATACCTCTACCCCTCTAGCACCACTTTAGAGCTTATTGGCGCGATTGAAAGTTCGCCCATTTTCCAAAATTATTTTGACATGCCCATCCAGCATATCAGCGACTCCATGCTTAAAAAGATGCGGCGCAACTCCAGTCAAGCGCACCATTTAAAGCTTTTAAATGCCATGAAGCAGGTTAAAGAAAGCTTTATCAGAAGCACGATCATTGTGGGGCATCCGGAAGAAAGTGAGGGCGAGTTTGAAGAATTGAGTGCGTTTTTAGACGAGTTTCGGTTTGACCGGTTGAATATTTTTGCTTTCAGTGCTGAAGAAAACACGCATGCCTATTCTTTAGGGAAAGTGCCTAAAAAAATCATCAACGCCCGCATCAAAGCCTTGAATAAAATCGCTTTAAAACACCAAAACAACTCCTTTAAAGCTTTGTTGAATAAGCCCATTAAGGCGTTAGTGGAAAATAAAGAGGGCGAGTATTTTTACAAAGCTAGGGATTTGAGATGGGCGCCTGAAGTGGATGGGGAAATCTTGATCAACGACAGCGAACTAACCACCCCTTTAAAACCCGGGCATTACACGATTGTGCCTAGTGCGTTTAAAGACAATATCTTACTCGCTAAGGTTTTAAGCCCTTTTTAAAGGCTAGCCATAAGGCTAGAAGCGTGGCCAGAGCGTGGGGGTTTGCGTTTTTTTGTTAAAATGCGTCAGAAAAATGCGTTTGAGGCAAGAGGCAAAAATGAAAAACATTTATTTTGATGTGAAAGCCAATATTGAAAAGCTCCAAAATATTTTTAAAAACACTGATGATAAAGATGAAAGACTGAAAAAATCCAACCAAGAAGCGTTGGGGGTGTTTCAAAAATTAGAATTGGAAAGCTTAAAAGAGCTTGAAAGTTTAAAAAATAATGAAGAGTGGGAAAATTTTACTATTGCCTTTTATGGGGAAACCGGTGCGGGGAAATCAACCCTCATTGAATGCTTGAGGCTGTTTTTTGAAGAACGAAGCAAAATGAATGAACAAGAGCGATTCAAGCGGCTCTATTCAGAGAAAAATCATAGAGGTAGCGGGCATGCTCTTTCAACACTGGAAAAATTCCAAGATGGAGCGATCATGGGCGATGGGAGGAGCGATTTCACTACAGAAACCAAATCTTACACCCTTAAGCACGGCAACAAAACCTTTACTTTGCTTGATGTTCCAGGGATAGAAGGCGATGAAAAAAAGTTATTCAGCAAATTTCTAACGCTACACAAAAAGCCCATGCTATTTTTTACGTTACCAAAAAGCCCACCCCTCCGCAAAAAGGAGAAGAG
Source organism: Helicobacter pylori FD535 (assembly GCF_000296015.2). GTDB lineage: Bacteria > Campylobacterota > Campylobacteria > Campylobacterales > Helicobacteraceae > Helicobacter > Helicobacter pylori_CT. The sequence continues at coordinate 7,521 of NZ_AKHP02000029.1, read as the reverse complement.
GGAAAAGAGGGGACGATTGAAAAGATTCAAAAGCAACTTGATTCGCAAACAGAGATATATACCCTATACAATAAGCCAATTAACAACCTAAGAGCCTTAAAAGATGGGCTTATTGATGAAAGCGAAAAAGAAAGCTTAAAAATTTTAAATAAAGAAATGAAAAACATTTTAGGCAAACACTACGAGGGATATCAAATAGTCAGCACCCAAATGGCTTTTTATGGCCTTTCATCAGCGTTGCTGCAAGAGAGTGATTTTTATAAAAACAAACAAAAATTTTTAGATTTTTTTAAAGCGGAAGAATTATTATAAAAGCCGTTTCCAACAATTAGGTGGATTTATAGCCGAAGAGCTTCTTAAAAACTCACGCAAAAAAATCATGAAATCCAACTGCAACAAGGCCTTAAAGGCGATAGAAAAATTACAAGAAGCGATCAAAACCACGATTAACAGACAGATCGATCCAACCATCAGAGAAATAAAGAACCACCACCAAGAAGTTTGCGACAGATTGGATCGTTCTAAAGGAAAATTTATATCCAATTTAGAAAAATCAGTGTCCGAAGAAAAAGAGCGATTCAAAGTTGGTTTTAGAGAAGAAATGCATGCGCGCATTGAAAAAGGTATTGAAAATAAGGAATGTAAAACAATGTTTAAACATGAACTCCAAAAAGGCACGGAAAAATCGGGTGAAAACATAAAACGGCGTTCTAATGAATGCAAGGAACGATTTGTTGAAGAGATAAAAAAAGATATTGAACAATTTGAAGAAAGGATTAAAGATTCTCTAGTCAATTTAAATCGCATCAACATTGATAGTGGTTTTTATTTCAATATTGATAGCGGTATTAATAAAATAGGCTTATTCGCTTCAATAGGAGGTTTGGCTTTGCTTTCACTAACGCCTGTAGTAGGTGGGATTGCACTAATTGGAGGATTGGTTTTAGGAGTAATTGGGATAGTTAAATCAGTGTGGAGTTTTTTTTGATTCAGACTATAAAAAATCCCAACAAAGAAAAGAAGTGGATAAGAATTTAGATAAAGTTTGTGAAAAAATTGAAGAGGATGTGAGAAACCAGATTGAAAGCGGCAAAAAAGCCACATTTGGAAAGATTGAACACTTAAAAGCTAGGCTTAACGATCTTGTTGATAATCGCAAATGCATGAGGGAAGGGCTAATAAAGGCCGGCGAAGACTTATGGCGCTTAGCTGATCGCATCAAAACCACATTAAAACAAAGGATCGTTCAATGAATGAAACGCTAGAACAATTTAAAGCAAATCAAAAGAGGAATCAAGAAAATCTTAAAAAATTGCTTGATTTTATCCATACTGGAGAGAAATACGGCATCCAGATTGAAGAGTCTCTCAAAGACAAAATCCGTAATGCGATGGAAAATGTTGCCGATCAAAAATTGAAAGTGGCTTTAGTGGGAGGTTTTTCTGAAGGAAAAACATCCATAGCGGCAGCTTGGATCGATCGCTTGGATGAGAGCATGAAGATAGCCCATCAAGAATCAAGCGATGCAGTTAAAATCTATGACATAGACAATGAAATGGAGTTGGTTGATACCCCAGGATTATACGGGTTTAAACAAAAAGAACACGATAGCGGCAAAATAGAGCACTATAAAGATATTACCAAAAAATATGTCAGCGAAGCCCATCTCATTTTATACGCGCTCAACCCGTCAAACCCCATCAAAGACAGCCATAAGGACGATTTGAATTGGTTGTTCAGGACGCTCAATCTTTTATCTAGGACGATTTTTGTCATCAGCCGTTTTGATGAAGAAGCGGATATTAAAGATGAAGAAGATTACAACAAAAGATTTAAAATCAAAAAAGAAAACGTTCAAAACCGACTAAATAATCTCATTTCTTTAAGCGAAGAAGAAAAAGAGAGTTTGAGTATTGTCGCTGTCGCTGCAAACCCTTATGATTTGGGGGTTGAACACTGGCTAGAGCATAAAGAAGAATTCCAAAATCTTTCGCATATCAAAACTTTGCAAGACGCGACGCAAAAAAAGATTAAAGAAAATGGCGGGAAATTAACCATCATAGAAGAAGCCAAAAAAAGCATCATTCAAGATGTTATCTATAGGCAAATGCCGCTTGCAAAACAAGAGCGACAAGATATTAAGAGAGAATTGGAAGATTTGAATAAAGCGATGGAGAAAAGGCTAAAGGAGATTCAAAATTTAGAGGGCGAAATTTCTCAAGCCCGCGCGAATTTAAGAGAATTTATAACGAGGTATTTTAGCGGTCTCATCGCTCAAGTTTCTGGCACCAGCCTAGAAACCTTTAATGATTTCTCTATGAGAGAAATAGGCGATAAAGGTATCAATATAGAAACAAGAGTCCAAAATGCATTTGCAAGAGAAACGCAAGGGGTTTTCAATGAAATGGCTAAAATCGAGACGAGTTTTGGTGCCGATTTGAGTTCTTTTGAAAAACAAGCCGGAACATTGGGGAAAATTGGAACCAATCTTTTAAATCAAAGCGGGTTTATCAATGCGACTAACATCAAACTGGTTAGAGACGGGATAGCGGCTGTGGGAAAATTCGTGGGCATCGATCTGGCTTTCAAATTCAAACCTTGGGACGCTGTAAAATTGGCAGGAAACCTGAACAAGGCTTTACCGCTTATTGGTATTGCTTTTGAATTATGGGATTCTTATAACAAATACCAAAAAATAGAAAAATTTGAAAAAAATAAAGAAGAAATGAAATCCAATTTTGACAATCAAAAAAAAGAAATTTTAGCTCTCATCAATGATGAAGCCAAATTCAAACAAACATGTTTCCCGAACGCGTTGGAACTAGAAAAATCCTTTCAAGAAATTGAAGAAGAAATTAAAAAAACGCAAGAGTTGGATCAAGAATTTGAAAAATGGATTCAAACCGGCGAAGATTTTATAGAAGTTGAGCCTGAAAGAGGAATGGACTGAATTTGTGTTAAAATACCGAATGCGCCAACGCTAGAACGCTTGCTAGTTTTTGGCTAGTAAGCGGTGTTTTAAATCTTTTAATAAGGAAAGGTCATGTTTTCTAAAATTTGCTCATCTCTTAAGCTTGCAAATACGCTTAAGGGATTTTTATGTAAACGCATTTCAAGCCCTGCGCAGAGCGCTCGCATTGCCAGTGTGGTTTTGGATATGAAAAACGCTTTTGAGGGTGAAAACGATCCATCAAGTAAAGCGGGTAAGACTTTGGATTTGATCGTGAGTTTTAAGAAAGAATACCCGCAGGATTTTGACGAATTGTTTGAAATTTTAAAAGAACTCATCCAAGAATACGAGCAAAATCCTGATGAGATCAAGCAAAACCTTAAAGAAATCTTAAAGTAAGACAAGGCATGAACCACCTTTTAATCCTCTACAATCCTTACTACCAACAAGATGTCATCCAACAGCATTTAAGCGTTTTACAGGAAAAATCCCAAGTGGGTTTTGGTAAAATCCGATCCAAGCTCAACGATCAAGAAAAGCACGACTCTTTAGAAGAGATTTACAAAGCCACCAATGAAAAAAATTTTTTGCAGCTTTTTTTGACCGATTACGCTAATTTATTTGCCGCTAAGGTGATAAAGGTTTCTAAAGATATTGATGAGAGTTTGATCCCTAGTTATTATAAAGAAAAAAATTTGGAAGTGGAAGACTTTTTTATTATCAGCGATTTAAGGGAATTAGTCAGGGAAGACTTCAGCCTTTTAAGGGATCAATTTTTAGCCAATTTCATCGCGCCCAACAACCACACTTACGCCATTTATGGGAATAATTATGTCTATCCTTTGCCGGTGAGATTAAAAAAAGAGCGTTCTTATTTTCTAGGCGATGAAAAGCATTATTTGAGCGTGTATAAAAGCAAAGAATATTTAATGATGCAAGAAAATTTCATGCGTTTTGTTTTTGGCAAAAGGCTTTTTTACCTCTTACACCCTGATAGCATCAATAACATCATCCATGCAGAATTAGAGCTTTTACAAAGCGAAAACGATCTTTTGAATGATTTTACCAGCATCATCGTCAAATACTCTAAAACTTTAGAACACGAAATTTATCATTTTGCTAAAAAAATTCTTTTAAAGGCTTGCGCAAAAGATCCCAACCTTTATGATTTAGATTATAAAGTCCAAGGGAAATCTTTGATACTTGAAGATTTTTTCACTCAAAAACCTAATCTTGGGAGCGTTAAATTTTTACTCAGGCACGAAAAAGTCCAATGCCATTTAGAAGAAAGCTTAAACCGATTCATCAATTATCCTTTTTCAAAAAGTCTCACCCTCATTCAAAAAATCCGCAATGAAGCCGTCCATAAAAAAAGCTCCAGGTTTGCATGAAGTGGAAAAACTCAGGAATGAAATTTTAGGCATAGAAGGCGTGAGCTTGTTAAAAGGCATTTTAACCCACAAGGAAGTTTCATGAAAAAATGCGATGGATTGAATCTATGTTTAATGCCGATTTGATAGCACGAGATTTAAAACCCTATTTAGAGTCTTTAAGAGAGGGGAAAAATTTATTGGGTTTTTCGGGTGGGTTGGATTCTACTTGCTTGTTCCATCTTTTGGTTGGAGAAAACATCGCTTTTGACATCGCTTTAGTGGATTATAACACGCAAAAACAACGCCTTGAAATCATCCAACACGCTCAAACACTCGCAAAAACACACCATAAAAAATGCTATATCCATTACGCTCAAAAAATCGCGCGCAATTTTGAAATGCAAGCGAGAAAGATCCGTTATGATTTTTTTGAAACTTTGATCAAAGAGCATTCTTACAAGCATTTGATTTTAGCGCACCACTTGAACGATAGGCTGGAATGGTTTTTGATGCAATTAAGCAAAGGATCTGGATTGAACACGCTTTTAAGCTTTCAGGCTTATGAAAAAAGAGGGTTTTATGCGGTTGTTCGCCCCTTGCTCTACACCCCTAAAGACACCCTTAAAACGCTCGCTAAAGATTTGAAATTTTTTGAAGATAGTTCTAATTCTTCTTTACAATTCAAACGCAATGTTTTCAGGAAAAATTACGCTAACTCCTTGATGCAACATTATTCTAAGGGCATTATCCAAAGTTTTAAATTTTTGGATAAAGAAAAAGAGTGGCTTTATCCTTTAACACCCGTTTCACAAATGCATGGGATCACTTTTTTCCAATATTCGCAAAACGTGCTTTTTATGGTGGATAAAATCTTAAAGCAAAAGGGGTATGTGTTGAGCTTTTCTCAAAAAGAAGAAATCAAACGCCATTTTTTCAGCCTAGAAATCGCTCAAAAATTCATCATTGAAAAGGATAAAGAGCATGCGTTTATCGCTCTTAAACCCCAAAAAACTTTAAGCATGCCAAAGGATTTTAAAGACAGAGCCAGGAGGTTGAATATCCCCAAACGCTTACGGCCTGTTTTATACGCAGAGTTTTTAAAACAACCAACGCATGATTTTTTAACCCGTTTCAAACAGAGTTTAATGGATCAAAGAGCTTCATTTTAATCAAGCGGTAAGTTTTAAAGCGCTTTTTAACCTTGATTGTGTCAAAATACAGCAAAAAACTTTGATATGAGAGCGAATGGACTTTAAGAATAAAAAATGGCTTTTTCTAGCCCCTTTAGCAGGCTATACGGATTTGCCTTTCAGGAGCGTGGTGAAAAAATTTGGCGTGGATGTTACCACAAGCGAAATGGTGAGCTCGCATTCGTTAGTGTATGCGTTTGATAAAACTTCTAAAATGTTAGAAAAATCCCCTTTAGAAGATCATTTCATGGTGCAAATTTCAGGCTCTAAAGAGGGCGTAGTCAAAGAAGCGGTTGAAAAAATCAACGCTTTAGAGCATGTGAGTGGGATTGATTTTAATTGCGGTTGCCCCGCTCCTAAAGTGGCTAATCATGGTAATGGTAGCGGGCTGTTAAAGGATTTAGACCACTTGGTGAAGCTTTTAAAAATCATCAGAGAAAACACCAATAAAAAAATCACAAGCGTGAAAGTGCGTTTGGGCTTTGATCAAAAAATCCCTAAAGAAATCGCTCATGCTTTAAATGACGCGCCGGTGGATTATGTGGTGGTGCATGGGAGGACACGAAGCGACAAATACCAAAAAGACAAAATAGATTATGAAAGCATCGCTTTAATGAAAGGGATTTTAAAAAAGCCTGTGATAGCCAATGGCGAAATTGACAGCGTGAAAAAAGCCTTTGAAGTCTTGCAAATCACGCAAGCTGATGGGCTAATGATAGGGCGAGCAGCCTTAAGAGCCCCATGGATATTTTGGCAAATCAGAAATAACACCACAAAATTGCCCGCAGTCGTGAAAAAAGATTTGGTTTTAGAACATTTTGATAAAATGGTGGAGTTTTATGGGGATAGGGGGGTAATCATGTTCAGGAAAAATTTGCATGCTTACGCTAAGGGCGAAATGCAAGCGAGCGCGTTTCGCAACTGCGTCAATACCCTTACAGAAATAAAGAGCATGCGAGAGAGTATAGAGGAATTTTTTAATCAAGAAATGTTGCAAAGTGAAGTGCCATTATGGGTAGAATTGAATCAAAAAAGCGTTTGAAAGCGCTTGTTTTTTTAGCCAGTTTGGGGGTTTTGTGGGGCAATACCGCTGAAAAAACGCCTTTTTTTAAAACGAAAAACCACATTTATTTGGGTTTTAGGCTAGGCACAGGGGCTAATGCGCTCACAAGCATGTGGCAACAAGCTTATAAAGACAACCCCACTTGCCCTAGCAGCGTGTGTTATGGCGAGAAATTAGAAGCCCATTATAAGGGGGGTAAAAACCTGTCTTATACCGGGCAAATAGGCGATGAAATAGCTATTGATAAATACCATATTTTAGGATTAAGGGTGTGGGGGGATATAGAATACGCTAAAGCGCAATTGGGTCAAAAAGTGGGGGGTGATACCCTTTTATCCCAAACAAATTATAACCCAAGCGCGATTAAAACCTACGATCCTGCTTCAAACACTCAAGGCTCTTTGAATTTGCAAAAAACCCCAAACCCCCAAAACTTCCTATTCAATAACGGGCATTTCATGGCGTTTGGTTTGAACGTGAACATGTTTGTTAATCTCCCTATAGACACCCTTTTAAAACTCGCTTTAAAAACAGAAAAAATGCTGTTTTTTAAAATAGGCGTGTTTGGTGGGGGTGGGGTGGAATACGCAATATTGTGGAGTTCTCAATATCAAAACCAAAACACCTATCAAGATGATAAATTTTTTGCAGCGGGTGGGGGGTTTTTTGTGAATTTTGGGGGTTCTTTGTATATAGGCAAGCGCAACCGCTTCAATGTGGGGTTAAAAATCCCTTATTACAGCTTGAGCGCGCAAAGTTGGAAAAACTTTGGCTCTAGCAATGTGTGGCAACAACAAACGATCCGACAAAACTTCAGCGTTTTTAGGAATAAAGAAGTTTTTGTCAGTTATGCGTTCTTGTTTTAGTTTGGCTTTTTTCCCATTAAACACTGATGATAAAATTCAAAAGATCATTTTATCGTTACAAAAATCAACATTTCAAAGA
>NZ_AKHP02000030.1:0-15507 GCF_000296015.2 Helicobacter pylori FD535 | reverse complement strand
ACACAGAATTAAACACAGAATTAAACACAGAATTAAACACAGAATTAAACGCGCGCAAAAAGCAATACCAGTATTACCAAAACATGCTTTTAGACTTTGATGGCATCCATTCAAACCACAAAGACGCAAAAATGAGCGCAAAAACCTACCCTAAACGCTTGAAAACCCTACTCCAAACTTTAGCGCCTAAAGGGGTGGAGTTTAGGAAGTTGGGGGAGGTGCTAGAATACGATCAACCCAATCAATATTGCGTAACGAGTAAAGAATTTGATAAAAGTTATCCTACTCCCGTTTTAACTGCAGGAAAAACCTTTATTTTAGGTTATACAAACGAAAAAGACAACATTTATCAAGCGAGTAAAAGTTCTCCGGTTATCATCTTTGACGATTTCACAACAGCGACCCAATGGGTTGATTTCCCTTTCAAAGTGAAATCAAGCGCTATGAAAATCTTACTCCCAAAAGATCCTACAATTAACATCAGATTTATCTTTTTTTACATGCAAACTATTCCCTATAATATCAGTGGGGAACATACAAGGCAGTGGATTTCTCGCTATTCACAATTAGAAGTCCCCATCCCACCCCTAGAAGTCCAACAAGAGATCGTTAAGATTTTGGATCAATTTTTAGCCCTAACCACCGATTTATTAGCCGGTATCCCCGCTGAAATAAAAGCCAGGAAAAAGCAATACGAATACTACCGAGAAAAACTATTGACCTTTAAACCACTCACCCCACACAAAGAAGTTAAAAAATGAGTTTTGAATAAAACTTTAAAAATAAAAGTTTTAGTATAGCAGAGCCAAAAATAGCGTAATAAAAAAGTTTAAAATTCTAATTTTAAAAACAAGCCCTAAAATAGGCGATAAAATGGTTTTTAATGGCTGTTTTTGCTAGGCGTTTTAACAAACCCTTAAAGGGTTGTTATTTAAAGAGGGTTTAAAGCTTCCACACGATTTCGGTGAAAATATGACTCCTATCTTGATCGGTGGCGGGTTGGCTGTCTAATTTTGGCCCGTTCCACCCCATTTTATAGCCTTGATGCATCAACACATTATAATATTCAAATTTAATGTCGGCTGAGAAATTTTTAGTGAATTTATAGCCCAAGTTGAGCGATAAGACTTGTTCGTTCGCCCTAGGCCCATAAGTCAAACGCCCCAATAAACCCCAAAGGAATTTCCTATGCACTCCACCGCCAAAGGCAAACACGGTGAAAGCGTTCGCGTCCATCATGTAAGACAAAGAGTTAAGGGTGTTTGCATAAACGGTGTTCGTCCAAAAGTCAAAGCCCAAGCGGTTACCATGGTAGCCTATCATCCAGTTAGCGTTCCCAAAGGATTTATAAATCCCAAAACCAAAATTGTATTCATTCCATTCAAACTTTTGTTTGATCATCAAGCTGTGCGCGTTCTTACCGGCTGGCATGCCAAATTGATAGGTGTCCCAAAATCTTTTAGCGTAAAAAGGATTGAGCACGGTAACATCGGTTTGAGAGCGAAACCCTAATCCGGTAAAAGTGGGGTTACTGTCATAAGTGATCGTAAAGTTAGGGTCGTATTCGTTAAAGGGTGAAAAATAGACAAAAGGCTGAATGCTCCAACCCTTGTAATTCCAAATGATATAAAAGGCATGCACCCCAGGGTTTATGGTTTGCCCGTTTTTAAGGGTGTAGGTTTTGGGCGAATAGAAATTATAAAGCCACTCGTTATAGGCAAAGCCACGACCAAAAGAGCTAAACCACCAGAATTTGAAATTCCCTAAGTTTAAGGTCATATCCAAGCCTTGGTTGTAACCACTCATGTAATCCGCTGGGGATTCGTATCTCCCGCCCCTAATTTGAAAAATATCTTTGTAGTTGTAGCGCAAGTAAGCGTTATAAATCACATAGTTTCTGGTGTGATCGGCATAACTTTTCGCGCAAGTGGAAGCCGCTAAAGCTTCTTGATTAGACAACTGCGTCATTTCAGCTTGAGTCATCTTATCGTATTGGCCTTGAGTCAAATTCCCTGTGGCTAACCCGCAACTAGCCCATGGTTTTTGCCCCACAAGACCGCCCCAATAGCCCACATAGTTCCAAGCCATAGCCCCATAGGTTTTCCCTGTAACTTCGTTAATAAAATCCTTAGTGGTATCATAAATTACAGCACCCCCCCAACCTCCAAGACTCCCGTCTAAATGGTGCCCGTTAGCCGTAGCACTTTTGGGCAAAAGCTCCGTAAAATCCACTTGCATGTAAGCCATGACCGTCATAAAGGTTTCGGTAGGGTAAAGCCCTTTATTAGTGTTGATAGGTTTGTTATTGAAACCGACTTTAGAGAAACTTTCAGCACCCGCTTTAATTTTAGCGATTTTACCCAAATCAAGAGCTTGACTTTGAGAAGAGAATAAAAAAAGAAGCGTTGCGATATTTTTAGCAGATGCAACCTTATAGTTCATGTTTAACCCTTGGTATAAACTAAAAATTCTAAATAGAGTAAGCCAACACCGTTCAAAGAAAATTTTTTCTTACAGATCTTAAACATCTAATCAGTCTGTTCATCTTTCGTCCTTTTTTCTACGAAGTCCGACTTACAAAGTTAATTCTTAACTAAGTCGTTCCTTATACTAGCATAATATTATGGTTTTTTTTAATTTTGAGAATAAAATTTTTCTTTGTTAGTCAAATAGAGACACTCAAAGCCTTATTTAATCTCAATATGATTTAATTTTTTAATTTATTCATTCCTTAACACGCTTAAAGCGTCAATAGTAGAAGCTTTTTTAGACGGGTAATAAGAAGAAAGGGCTACGATAATGATCGAGCCTATTAGAGTGAGAATAAAATCCATTAAAGACAAATCCAAAGGCAAGGTGTTAATGCCATAGACATCTGCCGGGAGCGAGATGATAGGGAACACGCTTAAAAGATACATGCTTAAAAACGCTAAAACCACCCCAAGCGCCACGCCGCCTAAACCAATGATATTGCCCAAATAAAAAAAGGTTTTTTGGATTTCTTTTTGGCTGCTCCCCATGCTAAAGAGTAGGGCGATTTCTTTACGCCTGTTCATCACCACCATTAAAAGCGAGCTGATGATATTCAAAGACGCCATTAAAATAATGAGCATGAGCACAATGAATAACGCTCTTTTTTCTAATTCCATAGCCGAGAAAAAATTCCCGTTTTGTTGCCACCACCCTTCAATGCCTATGCCATGGTGGTTGATGGTTTTTAAAGCGTTGCGTAAAATTTCAATATCTTTCATGGGTGTTTTAGAATAGACATGCACCCCATCATAAAGCCCTAAGGGCAACCTCCTGATCGCACTTATGGCTTGAAGGCTAGTATACATGTAGCTCATGTCATAAGATTTTAGCCCTGAATCAAAATCGCCTTTTATGGTAAAACGCTTCATGATAGGCGAGAGCGTTAAGCCTGTTGGCTCTAATTCGGTGAAAAACAAATCGGCTTTTTGATTGAGATCTAAATTCAAGCTATATCTCAAGCTTTTCCCCACGATCAAATTAAAAGGGTTTTTAAAAAGATCGTTTTCATTGGTGTTTTTTAAAGCGTCGTTTAAAACTTCATTGATGCGCCTTTCTTTAGAAAAATCAACCCCAAACACCACGCCACCATTCATGGAATGCATGCTTTTAATCAGGCTTTGAGTTTGCAAATAGGGGCTAAAAATCAAATTAGGGAACTTTTTTTCTAAAGCTTGAACCACTTCTTCGCTGATCCCATAAGGGCTTGTGGTATAGAGCGTTAAGGGGTAGTTCATCACAAAAAGCTTTTTTTCAAATTCCTTACTCATGCCGTTCATGATCGCCATAGCCACAATCAAAACCATCACGCCAACCGCCACGCCAAAAAAAGCCAACAAAGCGGTGATGCTAATAAATGGCTGGCTTTTATCAAAACGCAAATAACGCTTGATAAGGAAAAAGATTAGGGATCTACTTGGCAAATAAGCCCTTTTTAGGCCCGCTTTTAGCGCAACAATCTTTATATTTTTTGCCGCTTTGACAAGGGCAAGGCTCGTTTCTTTTAGGGGTTTTAGAAAAAGCTTTCATCGCCACATTCAAATCTTCATCTAAGGATTCTTCATGGCGGTAAGTTACGCTCTCATGCTCTCTTTCTTCGCTAAAGTTATCCAAATAACGCTCCGCATCGTTAGAATCTTGCTCGTTTTCAAACTGGATCTTAGAAAAGGTTTTGATCGCTTCCATTTTAATGTCTTCAATGAGTTCTAAGAAAAGGTTGTAACTCTCTTTTTTGTATTCTACAAGAGGGTCTTTTTGGTTATAGCCTCTTAAATTAATACCGGTTTTGAGATTATCCATCGTGTAAAGGTGCTCCCGCCATGCGTTGTCTAAAATCTGCAAATACACGATGCGTTCAATCCGGCTTCTTTGTTCGCTATCCAAAACTTTCATTTTGTTTTCATAATCGCTTTTTAATTTTTCAGCGACAAATTTTTCAATAGGAGAGGCTTTTTCTAAATCTTCTAACGCAACATGAGCGTTAAAATCTTCTTTTAAGATGTTTTTAAGCCCTAAAAGTTCCTCTTTGGACAGGTTTTGATGGTCAAAGGCTTTGAGTTTGGAAAAGATTTGATTGAGCGCGTATTCTCTGTTTTCAGCGATTTTAGCGCTAATATCGTAATTGGCATCTAATAATTCATCTCTAAATTTATACACGCTTTTTCGTTGCTCATTAGCGACATCATCGTATTCTAACAAATGCTTACGGCTTTCAAAATGCAAGTTTTCCACTTTTTTTTGCGCGTTTTCCACCGCTCTTGTTACAAGCTTTGATTCAATGTGTTCGCCGTCTTTAAGCCCTAATTTTTCCATCACCCCCTTAATCCTATCGCTCCCAAAAATGCGTAACAGATTGTCTTCCAAACTCAAATAGAATTGGCTTGTTCCTGGATCGCCTTGGCGCCCGCTCCGCCCTCTTAATTGGTTGTCAATCCTGCGGCTCTCATGCCTTTCAGTGCCAATGATATACAGCCCCCCAAGCTCTTTGATTTCATCAGTGAGTTTAATATCAACGCCTCTGCCTGCCATGTTAGTCGCAATCGTAACCGCTCCTTTAAGCCCGGCGTCTTTGATGATTTCAGCTTCTTTGGTGTGTTGTTTGGCGTTTAAAACGGTGTGAGGGATGCGTTCTTTTTTGAGTAAAGCGTGCAAGGTTTCACTCTTTTCAATGCTGGCCGTGCCAACTAAAACGGGCTGACCCTTATCGTGCAATTCTTTAATCTTAAGGATCACGGCGTCAAATTTTTCTTTTTCACTCTTATAGATGAGATCGTTCAAATCTTTGCGCTTGATCGCTAAATTAGTGGGGATAGACACCACTTCTAAATTATAAATTTCTAAAAATTCTGTGGCTTCGGTTTGAGCCGTGCCAGTCATGCCAGCGAGTTTGGAAAACATCCTGAAATAATTTTGGAAAGTAATATCGGCTAAGGTTTGGCTCTCTTCTTTAATGCTCACGCCCTCTTTAGCCTCTAAAGCTTGGTGTAAGCCCTCACTAAAGCGCCTCCCCTCAGACAAACGACCGGTAAATTCATCTACAATCACCACTTCATTATTGGCTACAATATAATCTTTATCAATAAAAAAGAGGTAATTCGCTTTCAAAGCCTGGTCTAAATGGTGCGACAAAGCGGCGTTTTCAATCTTGTATAAATTATCCACGCCAAAGAGGTTTTCGGCTTTTTTAATCCCCTCTTCAGTGATTAAAACCGCTCGGTTTTTTTCATCTATGGTGAAATCCACTTCCGCTTGCATGCTTTTAGCGACTTCATCAGCCTTGTTGTAATTTTCCATGCGCCTATCCACAGGCCCTGAAATGATTAAAGGGGTTCTCGCTTCATCAATTAAAATGGAATCCACCTCATCAACAATGGCGAACGCATGGGATTTTTGCACTTTATGCTCTAAAGAATATTTCATGTTATCCCTTAGATAATCAAAGCCAAATTCATTATTAGTGCCATAAACAATGTCTTTAGAATAAATTTCTAAGCGCTCATCGTCATCCCGCACGCTTGCGGTGATCGTGCCTACGCTATAACCTAAGAAATGATACAACGGCTCCATTTCTTTAGAATCCCTATGGGCTAGGTAATCATTAACGGTTACCACGAACACGCTTTCGCCCTTTAAAGCGTTCAAAGCCACCGCTAAAGTAGCGACTAAAGTCTTACCCTCTCCAGTTTTCATTTCAGCGATTTTGCCATCGTTTAAGACCATGCCCCCAATGAGTTGCACATCAAAATGGCGCATCTTTAAGATCCTTTTACTCGCTTCTCTGGTGATAGCAAAACTTTCCGGTAAAACTTCTAAAAGGGTTTTTTCTTGCAAATCTTTTTCTGTGGATCGCACTCGTTTTTTTAACTCTTCAAAAGCGTTTTGCAGCTCATCATCGCTCATTTTTTCATAAGTAGGCTCTAAGGCGTTGATAGTTAGGACTTGTTTTTTGTATTGTTTGATCCAACGATCGTTTCTGGTGCCAATGATTTTTCCAATGATTGCTTTTATCATAGTAGTAATAACCTTATTAAGAGTGCTTCAATATTTTAATATAATAAAGCGTCAGTTTTTAATCCCATTTTAGCATGGATAAAATAAAAGTCTTGTAAAATAAAGGGTTTTATTAAAGATGAGAGATTGTTTTTAAGGTTTGAATAATGAAAGCTTTTTTAAAGATTGTAATGGTTTTGATTTTTGTGAGCGTTGCTTGTGCTAAAAATCCTCCAACGCTTTCTAAAGAAGAAGAGGTTTTACAGCATTTGCAAAGTTTTAGCGCACATTTCAAGCAGGTTTTAAAAAAGGAAAAACCTTTAGTTTATTACGGGGTTTTAAAGGCTAAAGCCCCTAATTGGGCTTTATGGGTTTATGAAAAGCCTTTAAAAAAAGAAATTTACATGAACGATAAAGAAGTGGTGGTTTATGAGCCTAATTTGTTTCAAGCGACCATTACGCCCTTAAAAGACAAGACGGATTTTTTCACCATTCTCAAGCGCTTGAAAAAGCAAGATGACGGCTCTTTTAAAACGACTATCAACAAAACCACTTATCGTTTGGTTTTTAAAGACGGCAAGCCTTTTTCGCTAGAATTTAAAGATGAAATGAACAATCTTGTAACGATCACTTTTTCTCAAATAGAAATTAACCCCACCATTGCTGATGAAATCTTTGTTTTTAAGCCTAAAGATGAAAACATTGATATTGTGCGCCAATGATTTTTAATGATTCATTGCGTTTTGTTAGCAAAAGTTAGCTAAAATAGACAAGCTTTGAAATCATGGGGCTGACTTGGATTTCGACAGATTTCTTGTCGTGCAGACAGCATGCCAAGCACTGCTTGTAAAACAGCAACAAAAATAACTGTAAACAACACAGATTACGCTCCAGCTTACGCTAAAGCTGCGTGAGTTAATCTCCTTTTGGAGCTGGACTGATTAGAATTTCTAGCGTTTTAATCATTCCATAACCTTAAGCTAGACGCTTTTAAAAGGTGGTTCGCCTTTTAAACTAAGAAACAAGAACTCTTGAAACTACCTCAAGGTTTTAGAAAGTTGGACCAGAGCTAGTTTTAAGGCTAAAAAACTAACCAATTTTCTAAGCATTGTAGAAGTTTGTGTTTAGGACAAGATTTTTGGACTGGGGTTCGATTCCCCACAGCTCCACCATATTAAAAAGTATCATTTTTATAGCGTATTTAAGGAAGGTGAATGCAGAAGTTTTTCTCTCGTTTTAGAAGGTGGGCGTTGCCCTTTTATTTTGTGAGCGCTTTAGCAGCGATTGATATTGATGAAGTAACAGAAGCTCAAGCTAACAGCGTTAAATTAAGCGATCAGTTAGTCAGCCTGAGCGATAAGCTTTTAGAAAAAGCGGTTGATAGGGGGCGCAACACCGATCACTTAAAAGATCTTAACGATTTGCATGAAAAAATCAAACATTTGCGCTTGATCTTAGAGCCTAAACCTAAGGATAAAGAAAATAACCCTAACTTAAAAGATCACCAAGGCTCTGAAACGATTGAAATCGGTGAATCGATTAAAAAGGCTTTAGGCGATCCGGTATTCCCCCAAGACGCGCTAGACGCCGCTTTGCAAATTGACAAACAGCTGGATTCTTTCAAGCAAGACAATTTGGTTGATGTTAAGCCCTTAAAAGATGTTTTAGCCCAACTGGAAGCCGAATTGAGAAAAGCCATTAATTTCCAAAAACAATGGCTCAATTCCACCAAGCCTAATTGATAGGGTTTAAAAAAAGAACTTCAAACTCACAAGGAGGTTGCTTCTGTCTTGTGTGTTCGCCTTAAAGGCTTTATCAAAAGGGCTAGTGAGATCATTAACCTTATAGCCGTTGTGCATGCTCACCGCATAGTATTGTAAATTCACATCAACGCTAGCAAAAGAACCCCATTTATAACCCAAGTGCAAGTTAATGGATCTTTCGCTCGCTCTGGTGGCGTAAGTGTATCGGCCTAAAATACCCCATAAAAATCTTTTATACACGCCCCCACCAAAGACATACCCGCTAACAGAGTCTGCGGTAACAGCGTTACTAAAAACCAAACCATAAACGCTGTTACTTCTTATATCAAAAGGGATCGGGTTACCATACCAGCCAATCCTTGCGTTAGCGTTGCCAAAATTCTGGTAATAACCAAAGCCAAAGTTAAATTCGTTGCAGTCAAAGCGTTGGTGGATTAAAAGCGATGAACCCCACTCGCCAATCTTAGAGTTACGCCAATACACATCGTATAAATCTTTAGCATAAACGGGGAAAATCACATTGATAAGGGTTTGAGATCGTAACCCTAAACCTCTAAATTTCGGGTTGCTATCAATATGGATTTTAATCCCGGGCGCTTCGTAAGTTTTAGGTGAAAAATAAAAAAAGGGCGTAGCTTTAACATGTTTGCTAGAAAAATAGAGTTGCACCGCATGAATGCCATAATCAACATCTTTTCTGCCATCTTCAGTAACAATAGGGGCATACCAATCTCGTATCCATTGCCCCGCAGCTAAAGCCCTCCCAAAAGAGCTGAACCATTTTAACGCCACTTTAGAATGGATTTGATAATCCACTTCAAAGCCTTGCGTATAACCGCTCATAAAATCCATGTTAGAAAGGTAACGCCCTAATTTGATGTGGAATTTATCGCCATAAGAATAGAACAAATAAGAATTATACAGCACATAATTACGGGTGTGAGCGTCAGATCCTATGCGGGAGTCTTTCCAAGGAGCGTTGCCTAAATACCCCCACCAACGCCCTATGAAGTAATAAAGTTCTGAGCCATAGATTTGATGCGTGGATTGGTCTATGAGCGTTTTGGTAGAATCGTAAGCGAGCGCTCCTAAAATCCTCCCAACGCCTATTTTTAAGCTGTGTTTTTCAATGTTTTTAGGGAGCAGATTGGAATCCACTTGAAGCTTGATCGTAGCGGTTACAAAAGTGGCTGTAGGGAAAATCCCTTCTTTGGAATTGAGTTTGGAATGGTTAAACCCCACTTTAGAAAAGGATTCCGCTACCCCGCTAAATTTATAATCAAAAGCCAACAAAGGGCTTTGATTGTAAAGAATGGAAACAAACAATAGAGGTAATTTTTGAAATTTTAACACAGAATAACCTTTGTTTAATTTTCGCTCGTATCATATTCCAATTCTATTAAAAAATCCATTAAAAATAAAAGTATTCAAATAATTATCTAAATATTATTCTTTTTTGGTTCCGCTTTCATTTTTTATTGGCTCAAAAGAATACCCCAAAGCCTGATAAATTTGATTGTGGTAACGGACTTGATTGTCTTCTAAACTCTCTTGAAAAGATTTTTTAAAATGCGGATCCAGCGTGTTTAAAAACACCTCTAGCCCTATTGTGCTGGAATAATTCACCCAATCATGCCTTAAATCGCTCTCCAATAAGGAGGCGTATTCTATAAGCGTTTCATCGCTATTTTGCAAGGCATTGACAATGAATAAATTCTTTCTGTCTTTAGGCTGGGTGAGTAAGAGTAAAGAGGGGTTGAAATTGATTTGCGTGGAAAGGATTTTAAGGGGCTTGTATTCTAAAAGCCCTATTTGAGAAAGGATCAGGCCGCTTTTAGTGGTAGGGGTGTTTAAAATCAAGGTAGAATTTTTAAAAAACGCATCGTTTTTTCTAAAATTTTTAGAAAAACTCGTGGCCTGCTTGTAAGAAATATTTTCTTGGTGTTTGACTTCAATGCTTAAAGACTCCGTGATTTGCCTCAAGCGTTCGCCTATTAGGCCATCATCATCGTATTCAATCACGGGCGAATTAGGGCTAATGAAAGCCGTGAGCATGCTTAATTGCTCTTTATAGTCAATCCCCCCAAAATACAAGCGTTCGCTTAAAGAACGATCGGTTTGATTTTCTAATTGCGCTCTATTCACGGTAGGCACATAAGTAGGGGTGCTAATGGGGGTGTTTTGGAGCAAATTTTCCACGCCCTCTTTAGTCAATAAGGCTATCACAAAAGGGAATTTTTCTTTTTCAATTTCTTTATAGGTTTGCTCTAATTTTTCAGGACTCTCTTCATCGCTGTCAAAGACTTGGATATTGAAATCGTTGTTTCTGGTGTTCAAATACGCTAAAAGGGTGTTCATCACCGAAATGGCATAACGCCCCACCACCTTTTTAGGCAGTAAAATGGCTAATTCAATCTTAGGCTCATAGCTGTCTTTAGCTGGAGTTTGAGAAGCGATGAATACGGGGTTGAGTTTATTGAGTATGTCATGATAATAAGTTTTAAGATTCTCATCTTGGTTGTTGTTATCGTATTGAGAAACAAAAGAAAAGATTTGATTTTGCAGCATCAAGTCTTTCAAGCATTCCAAAGAGCATGGCTCTGTCTTAATGATTTGCTGGTGCACTGGGGGCAAAGGGGAAAACAGATAGCTTTTAGCGTTCAAGCTTATCGCACAAAAAGTTGAAACAATCAGCGCAAGGCGTTTGAAAAATCTTTTTTTTAAGGCGTATGGCATTTTTTAATATCTTTTAAACTGAATTTCCTAAAATTTTATTATAGGATATTTAACCCTAACAAGGAGACTAATCCCACCCCTACAACCCAACAAGAGGACTTTTTTTAAGGTGTGCGAGATTGAACGTGCTTTTTAAATACTCAAACTCTATAAAATCCCCATTACAAGGATACAGAGCGAGAACCAAACCCCCCAACTTTAATTCCTTCAACCATTAAAGGATTGCATCATTGAATGGTGCATGCTTTCATGTTTTTGATTATCCCCTAGCGCCAATTATAAATATAAGGCCTTAAGCTAATGCAATAATCCCTAGTGCTTAATATATCCTTACGCATATCCCCTAATTGCCCAGACAACACTTCTTGCACTTTTCTTAAATTGTTGATCTCAGTGTTTTGCGTGCTGATTATTTTTTTTAAGTCCCTTATCTCTTTAATCAAATCCGCATTACTGATCGCTTTATTGGCTTGCGCTGGATCCGCGCTTAAAAAAGCCAACGCTACACACCAACCCACAACGATTTTTTTCACCGCCACTCTCCTTTTTTATCCTCTCTCAACATTCAGCCACAGCTAAACAAAAGGGATCGCCCCTTTTAATAAAACTAGAGCCTGAAATTCTCCATTAAATTAAAGTTCATGTAGCGATAGATCTTGTCTTTTTGGCTCTCTAGCTTTTCGCTCACTAAATTCATGTATTCTTCTTTAGTGGGGATTCTCCCTAGTAAAGCACACGCCGCCCCAAGCTCTGCGCTACCTAAATACACTTTAGCCCCTCTACCCATACGATTATCAAAATTCCGTGTGGAAGTAGAAAAAACGACCGCATTATCCCTAACCCTCGCTTGATTGCCCATGCACAAGCTACAGCCTGGGACTTCAGTCCTTGCCCCGGCAGCCCCAAAAATCGCATAATAGCCCTCATTAATCAGCTCTTGTTCGTCCATTTTACTGGGTGGCACTACCCAAAGACGCGCTTGACTGGGAGGAGCGTTTTTAACGATTTCGCCAAAGGCTCTAAAATGCCCGATATTCGTCATGCAAGATCCAATAAACACTTCATCAATAGCGTGGGGTCTTTTGCCGGTCGTATCCGCTAAAACTTCGCTCAAAGTAGCGACATCATCAGGGTCATTAGGGCATGCCAAAATAGGCTCAGTGATTTCTGCCACATCAATTTCAATGACAGCGGCGTATTGAGCGTTACTATCTGGCTCTAACAATACCGGATTATCCACCCAAGCTTGCATCGCATCTCGGCGTTTTTTCAAGGTCTCTTTATCTTCATAACCGCTCGCGATCATCTCATCAATAAGCTTGATATTGGATTTCAAGTATTCAATCATCGGCTCTTTATTCAAACGCACCACGCAAGCAGCCGCACTCCTTTCAGCGCTCGCATCGCTTAGTTCAAAAGCCTGCTCCATTTTAATATCAGGCAAGCCTTCAATCTCTAAAATACGCCCGTTAAAGACATTGATTTTACCCTTTTTCTCCACCGTGAGTAACCCTTTTTTAATGGCATAATAAGGGATCGCATTCACTAAATCCCTTAAGGTGATCCCAGGATTCATTTCCCCTTTAAAACGCACCAACACGGATTCTGGCATGTTTAAGGGCATCGTGCCTGTAACCGCTGCAAAAGCGACTAACCCGCTCCCTGCCGGGAAACTAATGCCTAAAGGGAAACGAGTGTGGCTATCCCCCCCTGTGCCTAAAGTGTCAGGCAATCCCATGCGATTCAGCCATGTATGGATCACGCCATCGCCCGGATGCAACGCCACACCGCCTCTTTGAGTGATAAAGCTAGGCAAAGTCGCATGCAAACTCACATCGCTAGGTTTTGGGTAAGCGGCGGTATGGCAAAAACTCTGCAACACAAAAGGCGCATCAAATTTCAAACTCGCTAATTCTTTAACCTCATCTCTGGTCATCGCTCCTGTGGTGTCTTGACTGCCCACGGTGGTAACTTTTGGCTCACAATAAGTCCCAGGCAAGATCCCTTTCACCCCACAAGCATGCCCTACAATTTTTTGGGCTAAAGTGTAGCCTTTAGCGCCGCTTTTAGGAGCGGATGGCTTTTTAAACGCTTCAGATTCGCCTAGCCCTAAAAATTTACGCGCTTTATTAGTCAAACCCCTACCGATGATTAAAGGGATACGCCCAGAAGCCCTGACTTCATCTAACAAAGTTTCAGGCTCTAGCTTAAAGGTGCTAACCACTTTATCGTTCAGCGTGATTTCGCCTTTATAAGGATAGATTTTAATCATATCGCCCTCTTTTAAATCCTTAACATCAGCCACAATAGGTAACGCCCCGCTATCCTCACAAGTCGCAAAGAAAATCGGAGCGATCACCCCCCCAATCACAATGCCCCCACTCCTTTTATTAGGCACAAAAGGAATGTCCTTACCAAAATGCCACATGATAGAGTTTGTCGCGCTTTTTCTAGAGCTTCCTGTGCCGACCACATCGCCCACATACGCTACAGGAACGCCTTTAGTTTTAATGGCTTCTATGCGTTGTTCGTAATTTTCAATCCTGTTTTTGAGCATGGCTTTGGCGTGTAAAGGAATATCGCTTCGTGTGAAAGCATCGCTCGCTGGGCTTAAATCATCGGTATTGGTTTCGCCATCAATCTTAAACACACACGCTTCAATGCATTCATTCAAAGGCTCTTTATTCAAAAACCATTCGGCGTTCGCCCAAGACTCTAGCACTTCTTTAGCCAAAGCGTTAGTTTTGCTCATTTGAGCGATTTTATCAAACGATCCATAGACTAAAAGAGTGGTTTTTAAAGCTTTCGCGCTCTCTTTAGCGATGTTTTTGTCTTGACTTTCTAATCCCATAATCAAAGGCTCTACATTATACCCCCCAAGCATCGTGCCTAAAAGAGTGGTCGCTTCTAAAGCACTAATGTGCGTGCATTCTAGTTTTTTTTGAGACAATTTGGCTAAAAATTCCGCTTTCACTTTCGCCCCCTCATCAACCCCAGGACTCACTCTATGAATGAGTAATTCTTTAGCGAAAGCGGCGTTTGTGGGATCTTTCATCAAAATTTCAACGACAGCTTGAACTTGTTTAGCGTTTAAAGGGAGCGGCGGGATACCCTCACTTTCTCTTTCTGAAACGCTTTTTTTGTAATCTTCTAAAAAATCTTTCATCATTTCTCCTTTTTAAATAGCATTACTCGCTAATGCAAACCACCCCATGATAACAAAACTCTTTTTACTTTCAGTTAAGTTGTAAGAAACTTTAGCTACCATGCGATACAAAAAAGGATTTTAAGTGCGTTTTGGTAAAATTGATTATTTGA
The DNA here is from genome assembly GCF_000296015.2 of Helicobacter pylori FD535. Taxonomy (GTDB): domain Bacteria; phylum Campylobacterota; class Campylobacteria; order Campylobacterales; family Helicobacteraceae; genus Helicobacter; species Helicobacter pylori_CT. The sequence goes on along the minus strand of NZ_AKHP02000030.1, from coordinate 1,171 downwards.
ACATGCTCCCTTTTGATGTGTTTATCAAATCCTACCCCACCCCTTGTTCTTTCAAACAATTTTTACGGCTTAAAAAAACCTACCCTTCCAAACTCAATGAGAGTTTTTTATTCAGGCGTATTGATGCGGGGTTTATTTCTTCTATCGCTGGCTATTCATTCGCTCTTCATTCCTATTCTCTAGGCATTGTCGCTTATAAGGAAGTTTTAAGCGTGCTGGTTGTGGGTACAAAAAACGCTTTTGATAAAGAAAGCGCTTCTTCAAACGCCCTCTCTCAAGCGCTAGGGTTAAAAGGCGGAGTGTTAATCGGCAATAAAGCGCTGCAGTTTTATTATTCCAACCCCAAAAAAGATTTTATAGATTTAGCCGCTCTTTGGTATGAAAAAAAACGCTTGCCGTTTGTTTTTGGGCGTTTGTGTTATTACCAAAACAAGGATTTTTACAAGCGCTTGTCTTTAGCTTTCAAACACCAAAAAACAAAAATCCCTTACTACATCCTTAAAGAAGCCGCTTTAAAAACAAACTTAAAACGCCAAGACATTCTAAACTACTTGCAAAAAATTTACTACACTTTAGGCAAAAAGGAACAATTAGGCCTTAAAGCGTTCTATCGTGAATTGTTGTTCAAACGCATTCAAAAACCCAAGCGTTTTTAGTTAAAGGGTGTTTTTAAGCAAGATTAGGTTACAATCATAAGTTTTATTAAAGTTTTATTTGATTAAGAAGGGATCATGCAAGCAAAAATAAAAAACAAACGGGTTTTGGTGAAATTTTCTGGGGAAGCGTTAGCTGGGGACAACCAGTTTGGGATTGACATTCATGTGTTAGATCACATCGCTAAAGAGATCAAAAGCTTAGTGGAAAACGATATTGAAGTGGGTATTGTGATTGGTGGAGGCAATATCATTAGGGGGGTTAGCGCGGCTCAAGGGGGGATCATCAGGCGCACCAGTGGGGATTATATGGGCATGTTAGCCACCGTGATTAATGCCGTAGCCATGCAAGAAGCTTTAGAGCATATCGGCTTAGACACAAGAGTGCAGAGCGCGATTGAAATCAAAGAGATTTGTGAAAGTTACATTTACAGAAAAGCGATCAGGCATTTAGAAAAGGGTAGGGTGGTGATTTTTGGCGCTGGCACGGGAAACCCGTTTTTCACTACGGATACGGC
>NZ_AKHP02000031.1:0-8061 GCF_000296015.2 Helicobacter pylori FD535 | reverse complement strand
AGCCATTCAGTTTCCTGTGCCAATTGTCAATAGCCGTAAGGATATTGATCACAATATTGAAAGCATTATCAGAACCTTGCATGCGACTAAAGCGGGGTATCCGGGAGTGGAACTTATCATTTTCCCTGAGTATAGCACGCAAGGTTTGAATACCGCTAAGTGGCTTAGCGAAGAGTTTTTATTAGATGTCCCGGGTAAAGAGACAGAGTTATACGCTCAAGCGTGTAAAGAGGCGAAAGTTTATGGCGTTTTTTCAATCATGGAACGCAATCCTGATTCTAACAAAAACCCCTACAACACCGCCATTATCATCAATCCGCAAGGTGAAATCATTTTAAAATACCGCAAGCTATTCCCATGGAATCCCATTGAACCATGGTATCCTGGGGATTTAGGAATGCCTGTGTGCGAGGGTCCGGGCGGATCAAAATTAGCCGTGTGCATTTGCCATGACGGCATGATTCCAGAGCTCGCTAGAGAAGCGGCCTATAAAGGGTGCAATGTGTATATCCGCATTTCAGGCTATAGCACTCAAGTCAATGAACAATGGATTTTGGCCAACCGCTCCAATGCGTGGCACAATTTGATGTATACCGTGAGCGTGAATTTGGCCGGCTATGATAATGTCTTTTACTACTTTGGCGAGGGGCAAATCTGTAACTTTGATGGCACGACTCTCGTTCAAGGGCACCGCAACCCTTGGGAGATTGTAACCGGGGAAATCTATCCTAAAATGGCAGACAACGCCCGCTTGAGCTGGGGCTTAGAAAACAACATTTACAACCTAGGCCATAGAGGGTATGTGGCTAAACCGGGCGGAGAACATGACGCAGGCTTGACCTACATCAAAGACTTAGCCGCTGGTAAATACAAATTGCCTTGGGAAGATCACATGAAAATCAAAGATGGCTCTGTTTATGGCTACCCTACCACCGGTGGGCGTTTTGGGAAATAATCCCTAACCTTGTATTTTTGCTAGAACCTGTTTAAAGGTTCTAGCGTCCCCCCTATTTTAATTTTTTCAATCAATTTTTACGAATAGTCTTCTATTGTAGAACATGTAAAAAACCCATAAAAAGCGTAAGCCCCCATAAAGCGATATAGCCCACACAAAACCATGTTATTTTTGATAAAGACCACCACCACATTGTAGATGATAGAACGCTAAAATCCATAATAATGCCATAGCCACAATAGATCATTCCCGCTAAACATGCCAATTTATTAGCATGGCAACAAGCACTAATCCCAAAACCACCACCAAGATTGATACAAGAATACGAGACCAAGACCCCATGACAACTCCTTAAACATCAAATGCTAGAGTATATCGTTTTTTTTGTTTGTCAAGAGGGTTTATCAGTTAGGTGGAGTGTTTTTAACGCTTATCTTTTAGGGATAAGCCTAAAAACATTGCTTTTTATCATGAACCAATTATCGATCATCTAATATACCATTAATAGGTATATTTGGAAATATTGAAGCGGAGCAAAAAAACACATAAAGAAGAAAATAATCCGTTACTTTCCAAAAAGACCACCCATTGAAACTCCAAATGAGACACACACCTATCATTGCTGCAACAACAATGCAAAATAACGACAAGAATCTTAAGCTAGAGATTAAAATTTTTTGCCCCTCTGTGAGTTTATCCTTTCTACGGCTTGACGCCATCAACGATTGGTTTGGTATCTGGGAAAAAAATACTGATAGCCGCTCCTCCAATACCCATAGCAGCAGCAATGAAAGGATTGTTTTGATTGGGATCAGAATTTTCTATCCCTTCCATCTCTCTTTTTAAGTTCTTCCCAAACACGAGATATATGCCCCACGCAACCAACCATAAAAGCACCACCACAACAGAAAAAATAAAATGCGCCATGCGAGAAACCCTTTAAATATCAAATACTGGAGTATATCGTTTTTTTTGTTTGTCAAGAGGGTGGCTCGCTAAAAAATAGTATTATTGAGTGTTTTATAGAATAAATATTAAACAATAGCGTTTATAACGATGAAAGTTTAGCCCCTAATTTTAGCACCCCTAACAAGCCTTCCATATTCAGCCCCAACCCCACACTCAAATTCTCGCTTGAGCTTTTAATATAGGGCCTATGAAAGTCTTCTAACCGCACACAGCCCGCACTTTCTTGCCACAAACCGCTCTCTAAATATTTTTCTATTCCGCTGGGATCAAACGCCTTTAAACGCGCTCTAAAAACCGATAAATCCAGCCATTCCAGTTTGGGGGAAATCAATGCAGAGCAGGTTAAAACCTCTATTTTATTACCATTTTGGCGTTTTAAAAATTCAAAGGCTTCTTGCTTGTCTTTAGCTTTTCGTTGCATGCGATTACCCACGCTCACCACGCTATCAGCCACCACGATAACGCAATTATTCGCAAGTAACTCTTTAGCTTTTTCTAATTTCCCCTTGCACGCCAAATAGACAAACTCCCTAGGGTCTGTGGTTTTTAGGCTTTCTTCATCAAAATAGAGCGCTTTTTGTTCAAACTCAATCCCATGCTCTCTTAAAAGATTCGCCCTAGCACCAGATTGAGAGCCTAAAATAAGCTCCATGCTATCCCTCTAAAGCTTTAAGAGCGGTATTTTTCGCTAAATTGAGCGCGGCTTGCAATTTTTCAATGTCCTTACCCCCAGCGCTCGCAAAATCACCTCTCCCGCCCCCTTTGCCCCCTAAAATTTGCGCCACTTCATTAGCCCATGCGTCCGCTTTTATGGGCGCGTTTTTCACCCCGCATGCGAGAGTGATTCGTTCGTTTTCTTTTTTAAACACCATAGCGAGCAATCTTTCATGCTTACTTTTCAATCGGTCAATCATTTCTTTAATGTCGCCTTGTTCCACGACGCCCACCACCAAATCCACGCCATGGATTTTTTTAACCGGTAAATCCATAGAAACGGGGGCTTTTTGGCTGTTTTTCACGCTCTCTTTAAGCTTGTTGATGCCGGCGATCACATCGTTATTTTTCAATAAAGTCTTAGCGTTTTTAAGCTCTTTACTTTCTTCTTTAGCCAGTTGGTAAAAGGCTTTACCGCACACCGCTTCAATGCGTCTGACCCCACTACTCACCCCGCTTTCTTTTACAATCCTAAACCCCCCGATAAGCCCGGTATTTTCCACATGAATACCCCCACACAATTCAATGGACGCTTCTTTAAAGCTCACCACCCGCACATTTTCAGCGTATTTTTCACTGAATAACGCTAACGCTCCCTTATCTTTGGCTTGGTTTAAGGGCATATGCTCCACCTGGCTTTTTAGGTGCTTGAAAATTTGAGTATTAACCAAATCTTCTACTTTCTCTAACTCTTCATCATTGAGCGCTTTAGCATGTGAGAAATCAAAGCGCAATCGTTTGGATTCCACCAAACTCCCTGCTTGACTCACATGCGAGCCTAAAACTTCTCTTAAAGCGCTCTGCAATAAATGCGTCGCGCTATGGTGTTTGGCGATTTCTAGGCGCTCATCGCTCACTTGCGCGATCACTTGATCGCCTTTTTTTAGCGCTTTTTTGATTTCAAGGAGCGAAAAATTAAGCCCAAAAAAGTTTTTCGTGTCTGACACTATAGCCGCTTCTTCATTATCTTTAAAAAGCGTGCCCCTATCGCCTATAGCCCCCCCACCTTCTGCATAAAAAGGGGTTTTTTCTAACAACACCCAGACTTCTTGGTTAGGCTTTGCATCGGTTATTTCTTTAAAATCGCTATCAAAAAACCCTAAGGCTTTAGCAGTGCATTCTGTCGTTTCATACCCCACAAAAACATTGGGCGCATAAGCGTTTAAAATAGCGCTAAAATCAGCGTTATTTTGTTTGCCTTTCCATGAAGCTTTAGAGCGTTTCACTTGCTCTTGCATGCAAGATTCAAAGCCTTGCATATCCACGCACGCCCCATGACTTCTTAGCATGTCGTTCGTTAAATCCAAAGGAAAACCAAAAGTGTCATAAAGCTTGAAAGCGATCTTGCCATCAAAGATTTTATTTTCATTCAAATGCTTTAAAGACAAGTTAAACAATTCCATGCCCGATTCCAAAGTCTCTAAAAAGCGCTCTTCTTCTTCAAAGCATTCTTTTACCACCATTTCTTTAGACTCTTTCAAATACGCATGCGTGTGAGAAAATTGCTCGCACACCACGCCCACGACTTTGTATAAAAACGCTTCTTTCAAGCCCATTAAATACCCATGCCTTAAGGCTCGCCTTAAAATGCGCCTTAAAACATACCCACGGCCTTCTTTATTGAAATGCACCCCTTGAGCGAGCAAGAACGCTACCGCTCTTGCGTGATCGGCCACTACCCTAAAGCTTGGCTGGAACCCGCTCGCATAATCTAAGCTTGTAAGATCGCTGATTTCTTCCATTAAGGGCGCAAATAAGGAAGAATCAAAATTATTGAGCTTACGTTCTAATAGCGCTTGCACCCTTTCTAACCCCATGCCTGTATCAATGCTGGGCTTTGGCAAGGGGGACAAAACGCCATCATTAGAGCGTTCGTATTGCATGAACACCAAATTCCAAATTTCTAAAAACCTATCGCCCTCGCCCCCAAAATAATCCTCGCTCCCCTTAAAGTGTTTTTCGCCCTGATCAATATAAATTTCACTGCAAGGCCCGCAAGGCCCGCTATCGCCCATTTGCCAGAAATTATCTTTATCGCCCATTTTTTTAATCCTATCAACAGGCACAAACTTTTCCCATAACTTAACGGCTTCATCGTCTTTTTCATGCACGCTGATGTATAAATCTTTAGGCTTAAACCCTAAATTTTTAGTTACAAATTCCCACGCAAACAAGATCGCTTCTTCTTTGAAATAATCCCCAAAAGAGAAATTCCCTAGCATTTCAAAAAGCGTGTGGTGCCTTGCGGTGTAACCGACATTTTCCAAATCGTTATGCTTGCCACCCGCTCGCATGCACAATTGCGAGCTTGTTGCTCTAGGAATGCTAGGGCGCGGCACAATCCCGGTAAAAATATCTTTAAATTGCACCATGCCGGCATTGGTAAAAAGCAAGGTAGCGTCATTAGGCACTAAAGGCATGCTAGGATAAATGGCATGCCCTTTATTTTGAAAAAATTGTAAAAATTCATTGCGAATGTCCATGGGTATTCCTTTTTGTTGTTTATCGCGCGTTTTAAGGCTATTTTATAGCTCTTTTAAGTTGTTTTTTTAAAAAGATAGTTTATTATACTTTAAACATCCAAAATTAAAGGAGAAAACCATGTTCCATGAATTTAGAGACGAAATCAGCGTGTTAAAAGCGAATAACCCGCATTTTGATAAGATTTTTGAGAAACACAACCAACTTGATGATGACATCAAAACCGCTGAGCAACAAAACGCTAGCGACGCTGAAGTCAGCCACATGAAAAAACAAAAATTAAAATTAAAAGATGAAATCCACAGCATGATCATAGAGTATAGAGAAAAACAAAAGTCTGAGCGTGCTTAAGGTTTAGTCATCTTTATGAAAACACGCTAAAACGCTTTTAAAAGAGTGTTTTAGCTTTATTGCTTGGTAGATTTAACGCTTTGATTTGGATTAAAGCGTTAGGTTGTTTTTAACTTTATTTCCACCATAAGCTTTATTTCTTAATGTTCTTTACATTTTTAAAAAATAAGAAGTTTTGTTTTATCGTTTTAGCTCTCATTTTATTGTAAAACTCATTTTCTTGAAGTTTTGTTTTATTTTCTTAAAGGGATAGAAAGCGCTTTGAAACCATTCTCCCCCTTTCAACCCCACTAATCCCCCCTATAAAAAAGCGCTTTTTTTAAAAACTATCGCTTGAATTAGGTTTTCCACTGACTAAAAAAGGCTAAAAAGGATTTTGAATCAAACCCCCCAAAAAAAAGAAAACTTTAAAGAAAGAAACTTCAAAAAAAAGACTTCAAAAAAAGAGAGCTTTAAAAAAAGAGAGTTTAAAAAAGAAAGCTTTAAAGAAAGAAAACTTCAAAAAAGAGAGTTTAAAAAAACCCCCCTAAAAAGGGAGTTCTACAAAAGCTTTAGTAAGCGAACACGTAATTCAAATACACGCTATAAAGCCTGCGGTATTTGAGTTCAGCCCCCATGAAAGAATAGTAATTGGTGTTAATGGTGGGGATTTTCACGCCTAGCTCAATGCCATGCTGAGCCGCATGATCGCTGCCTTTTTTCTTAGATCTGGCTAAATTCATCCTCACCCCCATGTTGAACAAGAATTGGAAATTCGCCACATTCATTTTAGCGTTATAGACGTTATTCACGGTGGCTAAATTCACATACTCAGAATTAAGCCATGAAGTGCCCGCTAACGCAATCCCGCCAAAAAGCCCCACAGAAAGCTTGTTGTTTTTGCCTAAGAAATTGGTGGCTTTATCGTTGATGAAGTTATAAAGCGCGTCCGCTCCAAAACCATAAGTCCATACGTCAGAAGCCGAGTTGAAGAAGCTGGATTTGATGAACGCATGGTTGTAGTCAAAAAAGCCGTAATACCTAGCGCCCCATTTTCTTTTTTGGCCAAAGAATTGCTTGTAACCCACCTGAATACCGATCCCATTCATCGCGCCGTTGTTGGTTTGAGAACTGACGATGCCCATTTTCCTAAAGGGGTTACGCCCTAATTCTTGGTTGATGGTTTGGATCTGGTTGTAAGAATTTTGATTGAGGTAGTAATTGGTTTCTATGCCTTGAGGGCTATAAGGATTTTTCTTTTGGCTCACCACATTTTGCAAGCTTTGCGCATTAGGGACCTTTGAGAGCGCGGTGGTGATGCTGTTATAAGTATTCCCTAATTCATTGTATCGGGATTTGAAATTCACTAAAGTGTCAGCGATATTCTCTGCTTGCTGTATTTGCTGCTCTTGAGTGCCAAAGTGAGCGATGCTGTTGTTTAAATTCGTTATGGTTTGTTCCACATAGGCACAGCCGGAAGCGAAAGTTTGAGTGGTCACTGTGCCTGGAGCTGAACCTTGTGTGGCGCCAGTGCCAGCTGTTGAGGGGTTGTTGCATGTGGCTAAAAAGTCTTTAACAAAATGTTGAAGATTCCCGGTAATATTGCTAGGGTTAATGGTTTGCCCCACTTGATTAGCTAAATTGAGCATTTTGGCTTGCGCTTGAGCGTTAGCGAGCATGCCTTGCGCAAAACTGGCGTCCGTGAAAGGGTTGAAAGGCTTGCCATTATTATTGCCTACCGGAGTGGATTGTTCATGGCTGTTGATGACATTCGTTTGATTGACAAGCTCTTGCGCGTCCGTGATCATCTTTTGGATCGCGCTGATTTCTTCTGAAAAAGCGCCGCATATTTTCCCAGTAGTAGTAGTGAATTTTGGGGCGTTAGGCGCACTACTATTATTAGCACGGAAAAACGGGCATGCCGTGTTGATGGTGTTAATGAGCGTGCTCGCTTGCGCTAAGAGCGCTTGAGCGCTATCAGGCACACCGTTCAATTGGTTGGTGATTTCGGTGTAGGAGACATGTGATGTATTACTAGGCACTCCGCTATCAACGACTTTTGAACTGATCGTGGTGATCACGCTTTTGCCGTCTATGGTTTGGGTTTCCATCTTGGATCCGTTTTGTTGTTTCACTCCAGTTATGAAGCAGTTATTATTCCCTACCCCTGAGCAAGTGTAGCTGTAGGTTACATTGACCTTGCCGTTGTTTTCTTTGAGCGCTGGTAAGCCTTGTTTTAAAGCCGTTTGGAGGATTTGATAGGCTTCGTTAAGCTTTTTAAAATTCTCAATGCTCATAGGGCCGTAGTATCCAGGCACATACCCGTTCAAAGAACAAGTGATGGAAGTGGATCGATACCCTGGCTCGTTGTTGAAGATGGTGGTTGAAGAGGTGCTTTTTTGGCCATTGGCGTTACCCCCGCATTGCGTAACATAGCCCACGACATTCCAAAACCCTACCGCCGCGTTGATCGCTAAAAGCACGGCTTGATACGCCGGGGAGTTGGCTTTATCGCCGATCAAATTCTTCGCGCTCGCGCCCAGATTTTCACGAACTGCGTTAATCGCGCTCGGATCAGCGGACAATTTGATAAGGGTGTTTAGGGTGCTGTA
>NZ_AKHP02000032.1:0-43777 GCF_000296015.2 Helicobacter pylori FD535 | reverse complement strand
CCCTACCATTATCGTCAGCTATCACCGCAAACAAGCCTTTTTCGCTCACAATATCGCCCTTTTTGATCCCATGGGTGCGCTCTAAATGATTGGCCTCTAACACATAGTATTTGATTGCGCCTTTTTCTTTGGCATACACATCTTGCGCAATAGGGTCATTATCCTTGACTAGCAATTCGCTCGCATAAGGGATGCGATTAGGCACATTCCAGCCCTCTTGGATAATATCAGCGATACTCCCCCCCTTATGCACCTGATGCCCACTAGCATAAGGCAAATACACTTTCCCCTCAATCTTACCGCCAACGCCGGCCAATTCGCTTGGCTTGACAATATCGCTTCTTCTTAAAACAAATTTAGCTTCTTGCTCGCCATTTTTCACGCTCACAACGACTTCTTCATAGACCGTTTCAATGCGTAATTCCCCATCAAAAGGCGCTTTAATCTTAGGCTCTACCACTAAAATAGAAGCGTTACGGCGGTTAGCGATAATGTTTTTACCCTCCCTATTCGTGTAAGTCCTAAGGTTGTAGAAACGCACAAAACCTTCTTTGCTCGCTACAATTTCGCGCTCATCCTGACTCCTGCTCGCTGTTCCGCCCACATGGAAAGTCCTTAAAGTGAGCTGCGTTCCAGGCTCCCCGATAGATTGCGCGGCTACCACGCCCACCGCTTCACCCGGATAACTCATCTTGCCTTCGCCTAAATTCAAGCCGTAGCATTTCGCGCACACACCCTTTGGCGCTTTACAAGTTACTGGGGTGCGGATCGTAATGGATTTAATCCCGGCTTCAACCACCTTTTTAGCGCCCTCTTCATCAATCAAAGTGTCCGCATAAAGCAAGATTTCATTCGTAATGGGATCGATCACATCTTCTAATAAAACGCGCCCAAAAATACGCTCTTCTAAAGGTTCAATCAGCTCACTCCCCACCGCAATATCCGTGATTTCAATCCCTTCATGCGTGCCGCAATCATCAGACACCACCTTGACATTTTGCGAAACATCAATGAGCTTTCTTGTCAAATACCCCGCATTGGCTGTTTTTAATGCTGTATCCGCTAATCCCTTTCTGGCACCATGCGTGGAATTGAAGTATTCTAAGACATTCAACCCCTCTTTAAAGTTAGAAATAATGGGCGTTTCAATGATACTGCCGTCCGGCTTTGTCATAAGACCCCTCATCGCTGAAAGCTGACGGATTTGTGCCGCGCTCCCCCTTGCACCGCTATCTGCCATCATATAAATAGAGTTAAAGCCCTCTTTATCTTGCGCGATAGCGGTCATCATTTCTTTACTCATTTTGTCATTGACTTCAGTCCAAGTGTCAATGATCTTATTGTAACGCTCTTGGTCAGTGAGCAGCCCTTGATCGTATTGTTGCTGGATTTTTTTAACTTCTACTTTGGCTTTCTCCACCATTTTTTGCTTGTCTTTTGGCGTGATAATATCTTCCATAGAGATAGAAATACCCGCCTTAGTCGCATACCTAAAACCAAGCGTTTTTAAATTATCCAAAAAGGTTGCAGTAATGCCGATACCACCGACTTTATGCACATAATCCACAAGCACGCCAATATCTTTTTTCTTCATGGGTCTGTTCCACAAATCCGTAGGGATAAAATCAGGCAAAATGGATTTAATGATCATGCGCCCCGCGCTCGTAGCGATAATATTCCCTTGATCCAAAACCCTAATCTTTGCGTGGATGTCTAATTCTTTCGTGTCAATAGCGGTGATGATTTCATTCACGCTAGAAAAAAGTTTATGCTCGCCCTTGACCCCGCTCTTTTCTAAAGAAAGATAATAAAGCCCTAAAACCATGTCCTGGCTAGGAATGGCTACGGCTTTACCGCTAGCGGGCAAAAGGATATTCATAGAGCTTAACATTAGCACCTTGCATTCAGCGATCGCTTCCTGGCTCAAAGGCACATGCACCGCCATTTGGTCCCCGTCAAAATCGGCGTTGAACGCTGAACACACTAACGGGTGCAATTGGATCGCTTTTCCGTCAATCAGCTTTGGATGGAACGCTTGAATGGATTGCTTGTGCAAGGTAGGAGCGCGGTTGAGTAACACCGGATACCCCTCTGTGATTTCTTGCAAGCACTCCCACACTTCATTGCTTTTTTGTTCAATCATGCGTTTAGCTTGTTTGAGCGTGGTGGCATAGCCTCTCTCTTCAAGCTTGGATAACAAGTGCGGTTTGAAGAGTTCTAACGCCATGTTCTTAGGCAACCCGCATTCGTCCATTTTAAGATTAGGCCCAACCACAATCACGCTTCTGCCTGAAAAATCCACGCGCTTACCTAAAAGGTTTTGCCTGAAACGCCCTTGCTTGCCTTTAATGATCTCGCTGAGCGATTTTAAAGGGCGTTTGTTAGCCCCTTTAACCGCATTGGTGCTGCGGCCGTTATCAAAAAGCACATCCACGGCTTCTTGCAGCATCCTTTTTTCATTGCGCACAATGATTTCTGGCGCCCCAAGCTCCATTAGGCGTTTCAAGCGTTGGTTACGATTGATGACACGACGATACAATTCATTCACATCGCTGACCGCAAACTTCCCGCCATCTAGCGCGACTAAAGGCCTTAAATCCGGTGGCAATACCGGTAAAACCGTGAGCATCATCCACTCAGGCCTGTTACCAGAATTTAAAAAGCTTTCTACCACTTTCAAACGCTTAATGAGTTTTTTCTTTTTCGCATCGGAATTGGTGTCTTTCACTTCTTCTTTCAAACTCTGCAACAAGGTGATCAAATCAATTTCTTCTAACAAATCCTTGATCGCTTCACCGCCCATTTGCGCCACAAATCCCCTGTCTTCGTATCTTCGTGAGATATTTTGATACTGCTCTTCATTCAAAATATCGTATTTCATCACAAGCTTAGCGCCTTCATTGTCATAAGCGGCTTCGCCTGGCTCTTTAACGATATAAGCCTCATAATACAACACGCGCTCTAAGTCTTTCATCTTAACGCCCAAAAGCGTGCCGATACGGCTAGGCAAGGAATTGACATACCAAATATGCGCTACAGGAGTGGCCAATTCAATATGCCCCATTCTAAAACGCCTGACTTTGGAGTGCGTGATTGCCACGCCGCATTTTTCGCATGTGCCAATGTCTTTGAAGCGAGGCTTTTTGTATTTACCGCACAAGCATTCATAATCTTTAGTGGGGCCAAAGATTTTCATGCAAAACAAGCCGTCTCGTTCAGGTTTTAGGGTGCGGTAATTGATCGTTTCTGGCTTTTTAACTTCCCCATAACTCCAAGAATGGATTTTTTCAGGGCTGGCTAGAGTGAGCTGGAAAGAGCTAAAGTCTTTAGGCCTGTCATCTTCTTTAATGACAATGGGTTTAGGCGCTCCATCCTCATCCACATCGTCCCCAAAAATATTAATATCCAAAGCGAGCGATTGCAATTCTTTAGTCAAAACATAGAAAGTCTCAGGGATTTCACTCTCGCCCACTTGCTCACCTTTAGCGATAGCCCTATAAGCGTTCTCTCTGCCTCTAATGTCATCGGATTTAATGGTAAGCATTTCTTTTAGAGTGTGCGCTGCGCCATAAGCTTCTAGCGCCCACACTTCCATTTCCCCAAACCTTTGACCCCCAAAGAGCGCTTTACCCCCAACAGGCTGGTGCGTTACTAAGCTATAAGGGCCTGTGCTTCTGGCATGGACTTTTTCATCCACTAAGTGGTGGAGTTTGATCATATACATGTAGCCCACATTCACGCACTCTCTCATTTTCTCGCCTGTGCGCCCGTCATACAGATCCATTTTACCATCCATAGCGATCTTAGCTAATTCAAATAGCTTATAAAATTTTTCTTGCGAGATGCCTTCAAACACAGGGATAGCCATCTTAACGCCCTTGCTCCAATCTTTTGCGTATTCCAAAAGCTCTTCATCAGAACAACTCTCAAGTGCATGGATTGTCAAGGGGTCTTTTTCATTAATGGCGTTAGCGATTTCTAGCATTTTAGCGCGCAATTCTTTGGCAAAATCTTTGGTTTTATCTTTTAGCATGCTAGCGATTTGCTTCCCAAATTCTTTCCCCACTAAGCCTAAATGCATTTCTAAAATCTGCCCGATGTTCATGCGGCTTGGCACGCCTAAAGGGTTTAAGACAATATCTACAGGCTCGCCATCAGCGGTATAAGGCATATCCGCAACCGGCACGATATTAGACACAATCCCTTTATTCCCATGCCTTCCTGCCATTTTATCGCCCACTTTAAGCTTTCGTTTTGTAGCGATATAGAGCTTGACTTTTTTGATCACGCCATTAGGCAAAATATCATCTTTTTCTAAAATAGAAAGCTTTTCTTCATGCTCTTCGCCCAAAACTTTCTTTTGCTCTAAGAAATTGTTTTTAGTGATTTCATAGTGGTTTTGCACTTCTTTGGAATATTTTTTCACCAAACTGGCCAAAGTGAAGCGGTTGATGGAAGCGATTTCTTCTTTAGGGATTTGATCGCCTTCTTTATAATCCTTGCCGTTATGGCTGAAAGGCTCTTCTAAAATCGCTTGAGAAAGGAGCGAGCTGACGCGCAACAATTCTTCTCTATTGAGCATGGTCAAGCGGTCAAAATGCTCCATATCAAGCTTGGCTTTTTCTTCTTCATACGCGCTCAAAACCCGCGCGTCTTTCTCACAGTCTTTTTTAGTGAAGACTTTCACATCAATCACCGTGCCTTCCAAACTGGGGGGGCAATACAAACTCTTATTGACCACATGCCCAGCTTTATCCCCAAAAATAGCCCTTAAAAGCCGCTCTTCAGGCGTGCTTTTAATCTCGCCTTTAGGAGAAGTCTTACCCACTAAAATCATGCCAGCGCTCACATAAGTGCCCACTTTAACGATCCCGCTTTCATCAAGATGAGCGAGCGCTTCTTCTTTCACATCAGGAATGTCAGCGGTAAATTCTTCCACGCCATGCTTAAGCTCCCTAGCATCCACTTCTTTTTCATAAATGTGGGTGGAAGTGAAAATATCATCTTTAGTGATGCGCTCACTCACCACGATCGCGTCTTCAAAGTTATAGCCATTCCAAGGCATGAACGCCACGCGCACATTTTTCCCTAACGCCAACTCGCCTCTATCCATGCTAGGGCCATCAGCGATGATTTGCCCGGCTTCCACTTTATCGCCTACTTTAACGATAGGGACTTGATTGAAACTGGTGTTTTGGTTGGTGCGCAAGTTTTTTTGCAAAGAATACGCATCAATATAGGCTTCTTCTTTGCCTTCGCCTAAAATATAAATATTTTTAGAATCAATTTTTTCTACAACGCCTGCGCGATTGGCTTTGATCGCTCCCCAAGAATCCCTAGCGATAATTTTTTCAATCCCTGTGCCTACAATGGGAGCGTCGCTTTTTAATAACGGCACCGCTTGGCGCTGCATGTTAGTCCCCATTAAGGCGCGGTTGGCGTCATCATGCTCTAAGAAAGGAATGAGCGATGCGGCTACCCCTACTAGCATGCTAGAGCTTAAATCCATTAAGGTTACTTTGCTTTTTTCGTTTAAAACGATCTCGCCTTCCACGCGCGTTTCAATCAAATCGCCTAAAATATTACCCTCTTCATCAATGGGGGTGCTTGCGGGAGCGATGATGTGGCTGTCTTCTTGAATAGCGGTCAAATAAATCGTCTCGCCCACGACCTTGCCATCCACAACCTTTTTATAAGGGGCTTCAATAAAGCCTAAATCATTCACTCTTGTGAAAGTGGAAAGGGTGTTGATCAGACCGATATTTTGACCTTCTGGAGTCTCAATGGGGCAAATTCGGCCATAATGCGTGGGGTGCACATCTCTAGCTTCAAACCCTACCCTGTCTTTCACCAACCCCCCTTCACCGAGTGCTGAAAGGCGGCGTTTGTGCGTAACCTCACTCAAGGGGTTCGTTTGATCCATAAATTGCGAGAGCTGACCGCCCATGAAAAATTCCATGATGGTGCTTGTGATCATTTTAGAATTGACCAAGTCATGGGGCATGAGCGAATCAAAAGCCCCACTCATGGTAGTGAGCTTGTCTTTAATGGTTTTTTGCATTTTCACTAAGCCTGAATGCAATTCATTAGCCAATAATTCCCCTACCGCTCTGATCCTACGATTGCCCAAGTGATCCCTATCATCAATCTTGCCCTGATTGTTTTTGATCTTCATGAGGTATTTAACGGTGGTGATAATATCTTCATGCGTTAAAGTCGTGATGTAATCAGGCACATGCAAGCCTAACTTGTGATTCATTTTCATGCGGCCCACCATGGTCAAATCATAGCGTTCTGGATCAAAGAAAAGTTTTTTGACAAACTGCTTAGCCACTTCAGTCGTAACGGGATCGCCTGGTTTCATAACCTTATGGATACGAATCGCCGCCAGAGCGTTTTCATCATCAATTTTTTCAGTTTGCTTGAGTAATTTCAAAGACTCAGAATCGGCTGAAAAAGAATGGATAATGGAAGCGTCATGCCCTAAGGCTAGATCGTTGATGATCACAAATTCTTGCACGCCTAAATCGTGGATTTTTTCCAATTTGTTTTTATCTAGCTGAGTGAGCATGTCCAATAAGACTTCTTTCCCCACCATAACAGGCTCAGCTAAATGGCGATTGAGTAAAATATCCATAGGGTATTCCACCCATTCTAAATGGTTTTCTTTAAGCTCTTTAATCTTTCTTGAAGTGAGCTTTTTTCCTGCTAAAAGAATGATCTTGCCTTGCGGATCTTTCAAGTCAAATTCCATTCTTTGATTGGCGTCTAATGAAGCAAACGGGATCAAATATTTATCGTTTTCATAACGCACTTTAACAAGCGGGTAGAACATTTTGATAATATCTTGTTTTTGATAATCCATCGCCCTGAATAAAATAGTAACAGGCACTTTACGGCGTTTATTGATACGAGCGTATAAAACATCTTTAGAATCGTATTCAAAATACAGCCACGAACCCCTATCAGGGATGATTTGCCCTGTGTAAATGAGCTTGTTTAAAGAAGTGCTAGACTCTTCTTCTTTGAAAATCACACCGGGGCTTCTGTGGAGTTGATTGACCACCACACGCTCCACCCCATTGATAATAAATGAAGTGCGTTCTGTCATCAAAGGGATCTCACGAATGAAAATGCTTTGTTCTTTAATATCCTTGATGCCGTTCTTTTCACCACTCTTGGTATCTTTTTCCCACAAGATCAAGCACACTTTAATTTTGAGCGGGATAGAGTAGGTAATGCCCCTCTCCATCGCTTCTCTAACGGTGTATTTAGACTTGCCAAATTCGCAACCCGCGTATTCTAAAGTGATGCGGTTATGCTCATCTTGGATAGGGAAAATGGATTTAAAAACCTTTTCAATCCCGCTCTCTTTGCCATCTTTGGAATACAAGAAAGAATCATAGCTGTCTCGTTGTAATAATAATAAATTAGGGACTTCTAAATCTGTTGGGGTTTTTGTAAAATCAGCTCTCAAGCGGTTTTTTAGGGGAATTTTTTTTGACATATTTCAAGCCTTTGATCAAAAATTTTGAGTTATTTAATGCATTAATTCAAGTAAGCATTGCAAAAGGATCTTTAAACTTTAGAACCATCCATGATAAAAACACCAAAAACCCACCTGCAATACTAACCACTTTAGGCCACACGCTCACAAACAAAATCATGGAGCAAAATCATCTGCCGCACTAGATCAGAGAAAGGCACAAAGGCCTTTCTGTTTTTAAGTCTTACTTGACTTCAACCTTAGCGCCTACTTCTTCAAGTTTCTTCTTGATGGTTTCAGCTTCTTCTTTATTCACGCCCTCTTTAAGCACATGAGGGGTTTTTTCGGTGGCGTCTTTAGCTTCTTTCAGACCAAGTCCGGTGATTTCACGAACCACTTTAATCACCTTAATTTTTTCAGCACCGCTATCAGCCAAAATCACATTAAATTCGGTTTTTTCTTCGCTCTCAGCCGCTGCACCGCCAGCTACAGCCGCACCCGCTACGACCGTTGGAGTCGCACTCACGCCAAATTTTTCCTCAAACATTTTAACCAATTCAGAAAGCTCTAAAACGCTCAATGAACCAATATACTCTAACACTTCTTCTTTTGAAATTGCCATAATCCAATCCTTCAAATTTTTTAAATTAAAGCCATCATAGGCTCTTAGTTTTCTTCTTTCGCTTTACGCAAATTGTCTAAACCCGTAACAAAATAACGCACCGGAGCCGTCCAAACAGAAAGCAACATTCCCATAAGCTCTTCTTTGCTTGGGAGTTTTGAAACCGCTTCCACATGAGCTACGCTAACGCTTTCTTTATCAAACAAGCCCGCTTTCAACACAAAATGATCTTTATGCTCTTTTTGGAAATCAAACACGAGCTTAGAGAGAGCGATTTGATCATCGCCCCACAAAAACACATTGGTTTCTTTCAAATCCAAATCAGAATAGCCGGTCTCTTTCATGGCAATATGAGCAAGAGTGTTCTTAATCACTTGCACTTTAATGCCTTGATTGCGAGCCTTATTCCTTAAAGCTTCCAACTTTCTCACGCTAAGACCCTTATAATCGCAAATTAAAAGGGCTTTGGCATCTGCAAATTGCGATTTTAAGTTAGCGACTAGCTCTACTTTATGCTGCCTTTGATGTTGTTTTTGCATTTTTTCCTCCTTTCTAGACTAGACCTCTGCAAGATTATCTTTTTAAAAAAGAAATTTTAAGCTTTTTAGCTCTTACGATCTTCAGCCTAAGATTAAAAACTCCTAACGCTATTTAATATCCATCAATTCTTGTGCATCCAAACTCACTGAAGGCGACATGGTGAGCGAAAGAGCGGCGTTTCTAATATACTTGCCTTTCGCACTACTGGGTTTTAGGCGGTTGATCGTTTTAACCAACTCAAGCATGTTTTCTTTGATTTTTTCTTCAGGAAAACTCGCCTTACCAATAGGGGCATGAACATTGCCCTTTTTATCCACCCTGAAATTCACTTGACCGCTTTTAGCGTTACTAACCGCTTTAGCAATATCCATCGTAACGGTTCCGGTTTTGGGGTTTGGCATCAAACCTTTAGGGCCTAAAATCCTACCCACCTTACCGACAACCGCCATCATATCAGGCGTTGCAATCACCATGTCAAAATCAATACGGCCATTTTTGATTTCTTCAGCCAAATCGTCTCCGCCAACGACATCAGCCCCAGCGTTTTTGGCTTCATCTTGCTTAATGTCTTTTGCAAAAACGGCCACTCTTACTTTTTTCCCTGTTCCATGAGGAAGCACCACCGCACCGCGCACCATTTGATCCGCATGCCTTGGATCAACCCCTAGTCTTAACGCTACTTCCACGGTTTCATCAAATTTGGCTGAAGCGAGGGATTTAACCACCTCTACGCCTTGCTCTACGCCATACGCTTTATCGTTTTGAATTTTAGAAAAAAGTTTTTCCAATCTTTTAAACACTTTTTTTGCCACGATTCTAATCCTTAAAAATTTCTTTCAATACCAACAAAACCCAATCAATCCACAACTTCTACGCCCATGCTCCTAGCACTACCCATAACGATTTTTTTGGCCGCTTCCATGGTGCTTGTGTTTAAATCTTCCATTTTCAATTGCGCGATCTCTTCCACTTGCTTGTGGGTGAGCTTTGCAATCTTGTTTTTAAGCGGGTTGTCAGAACCTTTTTCAACCCCAGAAGCTTTTTTGATCAAATCCGTTACCGGAGGCTTTTTAGTGATAAAGGTGAAACTTTTGTCTTGATAAACCGTGATAATCACTGGGATATTAAAACTCCCCATGTCTTTAGTTCTCTCGTTAAAAGCCTTGCAAAATTCCATGATATTAACCCCTCTTTGACCCAACGCTGGCCCTACGGGAGGTGAAGGGTTTGCCTTACCGGCAGGGATTTGAAGTTTGATTTCTCCGACTACTTTTTTAGCCATGTTTTCTCCTTAAAAAGTTATATAATTTTTTCCACTTGCGAATGCAAAATCTCTATTGGAGTGTTCCTACCAAAAATAGAAACATTGAGCTTGAGCTTGCGGTGTTCCACATCATACTCTTCCACCGTAGCGGTAAAGTTTGCAAAAGGGCCTTCCACCACGCGCACCACTTCGCCCTGCTCAAAAAAGATTTTTGGCTTGGGGGCTGCTCGGTTATTCATTTTTTCTAAAATATGCCCAATATCCGCTTCACTCAATGGGGTTGGCTTTTTGTTTTCTCCAATAAAACGGCTCACCCTTGGCAAAGATTGTATCTTATGCCACAAAACCGTATCTAAATCCACCTTAATAAAAACATACCCAGGATAAAGGCTTCGTTCCGTTACCTTCGTCTTGCTTTTTTTAGAAACCTCTATAATATCTTCAGTAGGCACAATGATCTCTTGTATCCTATCTCTTATATTATGATCGTTCGCCAGATTCTCAATCGCTTTCTTAACGGACTGCTCGCTCCCTGAATAAGTTTGTATGGCATACCAATCCATCATTACTCTCCTTATTTAAAGCCACCAACCTATAGAACACTAGAGACAAAAGCCCCTAGAGAAAAATCCAACAAAGCTAAAAACAGCGTGATAGCACTCACCACCACCAAAACAGAAACAAGTGCATTGCGTATCTGCTCTTTAATAGGAAATATCACTTTAGAAAGCTCTTCTCTAGCTAATTTATATTGCATGAGCCATTTATCCATAGTTTCTTTTCGCCCTCACTTAAACTTAATACATTTATATTAAAAGAATTTTCAATTCTATCCAAAATAGCTTAAACTAAAATTAAAAAATTTAAAAACAATCCAACTGAAACACAAATTTGATAGAATAAATAGTAGATGGCAGGTCAGGAGGGACTCGAACCCCCAACAACCGGTTTTGGAGACCGACGCTCTACCATTGGAGCTACTGACCTAACCTCCCCTCCTTTTCAATCACAACACAAAAGAAAGAGCTAGCTCTTCAATTTGATTTCTTTATGAAGAGTGTGCTTATTTTCCCTTGGGCAGAACTTCTTAAGCTCCAGTTTTTCAGTGTTAGTTTTAGCGTTCTTGGTTGTGCTGTAATTGATATCTTCACAATCAGAACACTTCAACCCTATTTTAACTTTCATAATGACCCTTTATGGTAACTCTTTTTGCTAATATTATTCAATAATATTGCTCACAACACCAGCACCAACGGTCCTACCGCCTTCACGAATCGCAAATTTAGTTCCCAACTCTAACGCAACAGGGCTAATCAACTCTACAGTGATTTTAACATTATCGCCAGGCATAACCATTTCTACGCCTTCAGGAAGGGTGATAGAGCCAGTCACATCAGTCGTGCGCACATAGAATTGCGGACGGTAGTTGGTGAAGAATGGAGTGTGTCTCCCGCCTTCTTCTTTAGAAAGGACATAAATTTCTCCCTCAAATTTCTTGTGCGGAGTGATAGAACCTGGTTTGCATAGAACCATACCGCGCTCTACTTCTTCTTTTTTAGTTCCTCTCAAAAGCACGCCCACATTATCGCCGGCCTCACCTTTTTCTAACTCTTTTCTAAACATTTCTACACCGGTTACAGTCGTTTTTTGTGTAGCTCTGATACCAACGATTTCCACTTCATCGCCTACTTTCACCACACCTCTTTCAATCCTACCTGTAACCACAGTCCCTCTACCCGCAATAGAGAACACATCTTCAACCGGCATCAAGAAAGTTTTTTCAGTGTCTCTTTCTGGAGTAGGGATATAGGCATCCACTTCAGCCATGAGCTTAAGCACTTTTTCACCCCATTCACCCACATTGCCAGCCTTCGCTTCTTCTAAAGCTCTTAAAGCTGAACCCGCTATAATAGGAGTGTCATCACCAGGGAATTCATACGCGCTCAACAATTCGCGCACTTCCATTTCTACCAGCTCTAACAATTCTTGGTCATCTACCATGTCTTGTTTGTTTAAGAAAACGACGATGTGAGGCACGCCTACTTGACGAGACAATAAGATATGTTCTCTGGTTTGAGGCATAGGGCCATCAGCTGCAGAAACAACCAAAATCGCTCCGTCCATTTGCGCCGCACCGGTGATCATGTTTTTTACATAGTCAGCGTGTCCCGGGCAATCCACATGCGCATAGTGTCTGTTTTCAGTCTCATATTCAATGTGAGAAGTAGCGATAGTGATCCCTCTTTCTTTTTCTTCAGGGGCGTTATCAATATTATCATAGTCTTTCATTTCTGCAAGACCTTTCAAAGAAAGCACCGCTGAAATCGCTGCACTCAAAGTCGTTTTACCATGGTCTACATGCCCTATGGTTCCAATATTAACATGCGGCTTAGTTCTATTAAACTTTTCTTTTGCCATTTGTATTTCTCCTTAATTTTTGAAATGGATTTTAGAATTATACTAAACAAAATCCTAAGTATTCCTAAATGCTACCACAAAATTTAAGACATTTTTGTCTTACCGCCATTCAAGAGATTATAAACTGGAGCCTATAAGCGGAATTGAACCGCCGACCTCTTCCTTACCAAGGAAGTGCTCTGCCTCTGAGCTATATAGGCGTCTCAAAAACTAAAATGTTATCCTAAAAATGGAGCGGGAAACGGGACTCGAACCCGCGACCCTCAGCTTGGAAGGCTGATGCTCTAGCCAACTGAGCTATTCCCGCATCTATAAAACAAAATGGTGGTGAGACGTGGATTCGAACCACGGAAGACATAGTCAGCAGATTTACAGTCTGCCCTCGTTGGCCACTTGAGTATCTCACCAAAAACTTCGCAAAATAACATTTTAACTGGAGCTGGCTAAGGGACTTGAACCCCCGACCTGCTGCTTACAAGGCAGCTGCTCTACCAACTGAGCTAAGCCAGCAACTAAAATAATCAAAGACTTGGGATTATAGCAGTTTTATACTTGACTTGTCAAGAAAGGATGACAGAAAGCTAAATTATTCGTATGGCACAGAGCATGGTTAAAATTTAGCTATAATCTAGCTCAATTTGGCTTAACACAGCTCAAGCTTATTACATATAAAAGAATTTATGGACACTTAAATTATGGCGAAAAAAAAACATAAAATTTCTACTTTAAAATATTTTTTGCGTTCTTTAAAGCAAATCTACATGCTCATCACTTTCAAGGAAAAAATGGTTTTTTTCCTGCTTGTGCTGATGGCGGTTTTTTCTTCTTTTGTGGAAGTGATGTCCCTAACCCTCCTAATGCCTTTTATCACTCTCGCTTCCGATCCTAGCAGGGCTTTAGACGATAAAGACTGGAAAATGGTTTATGATTTTTTCCATTTTTCATCTCCCGTTCGCCTTATGTATTTCTTTAGTTTTTGCTTGGTGG
Organism: Helicobacter pylori FD535; assembly: GCF_000296015.2. GTDB lineage: Bacteria > Campylobacterota > Campylobacteria > Campylobacterales > Helicobacteraceae > Helicobacter > Helicobacter pylori_CT. Next base: position 30,460 of record NZ_AKHP02000032.1, on the reverse strand, counting down.
GGATTTATTTGTTCAGGATGTTTTATGGGGTGTCTTTCACTTATTTGAAAGGGCGTTTTTCCAATAAGAAAGCTTATCAAATCAAGCAACAACTTTTTTTACAACACATTAAAAGCAACTACCTCTCCCACCTTAACCACAACTTGGATTCTTTAAGAGACATTATCAACAATAAAGCAGAGGGCATGTTTATGAGCTTTAACGCTTTTTTGAATTTACTCACTGAATTAACCGTGATCGTTTTTTTCTATTCCACGCTCATATTAACTAATTGGAAAATAACGCTCGTTTTTACGATGATTCTCGCCTTACAAATTTTTCTTATTGTTAAAAAAGTCACCGTTCTTATCAAAAAAAAGGGCGAGATGGCTGCCAAATCCAAAGCGCAAACGCTTAAGGTTTTTTCAAAATTTTTCAGCAATTTCAAAATCACTAAACTCAAAGACAACCACGAAGAAGCCCACAAGCTTTTTGGAGAAAATAGCCGTAAAGCCCATGACACCGAGATTATTTACACCACTTTGCAAGTGGTCCCCAGGTATTCAATAGAAACGGTGGGCTTTAGCTTGTTGATTTTAGCAGTCGCTTACATTTTATTCAAATACGGCGAAGCTAAAATGGTGCTCCCTACCATTTCTATGTATGCTCTAGCGCTTTATCGCACGCTCCCTTCTGTGACTGGAGTGATCAACTATTATAATGAAATCGCTTACAACCAGTCTGCGACCAACATTGTTTTTAAAAGCCTTTCTAAAACCATCGTTGAAGAGGATTTAGTCCCTTTAGACTTTAATGAAAAAATCACTCTTCAAAACATTTCATTCGCTTATAAGTCAAAACACCCGGTTTTAAAAAATTTTAACCTCACCATTCAAAAAGGTCAAAAAGTCGCTCTCATAGGCCATAGCGGGTGCGGAAAATCCACGCTGGCGGATATTATTATGGGGCTTACTTACCCTAAAAGCGGGGAAATTTTTATTGATAACACCCTTTTAACCAACGAAAACAGGCGCTCATGGCGTAAAAAAATAGGCTATATCCCCCAAAATATTTACCTTTTTGATGGCACTGTGGGGGATAATATCGCTTTTGGGAGTGCCATAGATGAAAAACGCTTGATTAAGGTGTGCAAAATGGCTCATATTTATGATTTTTTATGCGAGCATGAGGGCCTTAAAACCCAAGTGGGCGAAGGGGGCGCTAAGCTTAGCGGCGGCCAAAAACAGCGCATAGGCATTGCAAGAGCCTTATACGATAACCCTGAAATTTTGGTTTTAGATGAAGCCACTTCGGCCCTAGACAATGAAACCGAGAGTAAAATCATGGATGAAATCTATCAAATCGCTAAAAATAAAACCCTGATCGTTATCGCCCACCGCTTAAGCACGATCGAACGCTGTGAAGTCATCATTGATATGAGCCAACACAAAGATAATCTTGGCTAAAATTGGCTTCACTCTTTTATAAAGTTTTGCAAATCAAACCCTTTAAAGCTCTCCAAATACTTCCCTTGATAGCCGTTTTGACCCACTAAATTTTTCAAAACCTTGCTGTTATAGCCCAAAAACGCCACTTCATTAGCTTTAGCGCTTTCATAGTCATTGACGCTATCGCCTATCATTAGCATGCGGCTTGGGTTGTAGGCGTATTTTTGAATGATATTAGCGATGATTTTGGGTTTATTAGGCGGACTCCCTTCAACGCTCTTAAAATACTTAATGATCCCTAAAAACTCGCACAACACTTGCAATTCGCTATGCAAGGCCGCTGAAGCGATATGGAAAACATGATTTTTATAATGCTTATCAATAAACGCCATCACTTCGCTATTCAAATGCCCCCTATCAAAAAGCTTTTGTTCTATAATAGCGCCAAACTCTAGGGCTAACGCATCCACTTCTTCTTGAGCGATAGAGGTTTTTAAAATCTCGTTATAAAAATATTGGATTTTTTCATTCCTTGAAATCCCCCCACTTTGATAGTGATAAACTTCAAATTGCTTCAAATCCTCTTGATTCTTGTTGCCATGCTTTTGAAACAACGCCTTAAACCCTTCATATTTTAAATGCATGCTGTCAAAAATCACGCCATCAAAATCCCATAAAACCACTTCAAGTGCCATGATTTCCCCTTTTTTATAGGCTTATTTTGGATTCATTTTACCTTATTCAAGCGGTATTTAAGCGATTATTTTTGCCCTTTAAAGGTTGGACTATTTTGACTCTTATTTGATAAGAATATGCAAACACTCTTTGGTGTGTGCGGCTTTGTGGGCGCGTTTGTTATCCGCTTTAAAACGCATGTAGGTTTTGGTCATTAAGGAGTAAGCGCCGTATTTTTTTAAAATATTTCCAATCTCTGTTTCGCTCATAAGCCCTTCATTGTTATAGCTTAAAAAGATATATTTGAATCGCGCTGTTTTGATTAAATTTTCAAAAGCGTTTAAGATTTTAGCGCGAGAGCAAAACGATGATTTCTGATAACCGGGCAAGCCGGTTTTGCCTTTTGGAGCAAAGGGCGTATAAATAGCAATCGTGTTTAATAAATGGTAATTCGCCCCGTATTGCCTCGCGTTATAAGGAGGGTCTAAATACAAAATATCCCCTGAAATCTTTTTGATCAGTTCGCTAGCGTCTTGCTGATACACTTCGTTAGCGTTTAAACTCAAATCAAAATGAGCGCCTTTTAAGAAGAGTTCTTTTTGAGCGCTTTTTTTAAGGCGTTTTAAAAAGGCCCCATACACTGAAGCGGTGTTAGCCACCTTGTCTGCGCTTTCTAATAGCGATGCGAGCAAAAAATAATACGCATGATTATCAATGTTTTGAGAAAGCTTAAGCTCTTCAATTTTTAAACGCATCGCATCAATTTTTTGAGCGTTTGTTCCGCTAAAATACTGCCTTGAACCCCCCTCTAAAGAATAATGCGAATAAATAAAGCCTTTTTTTAAAGCAACGCTATTAATTTCATCAATAAGCTCTTCTTTATTAGGGATTTCTTGAATGTTGCCGATATAATTTTGATTCAAAACAAAGCTATAATATTCCAAATCATTAGCAATGATTTTATGGACAGCATTTTTAAACGCGCGCCCCACAATGCCCGTCCCAGCGAATAGATCACAAAAAATCGCACCAGAAAGATCCTTGCCCACAACCGCATGGATATTTTCCTTAATAAAGGGAATGAGCTTGTATTTAGAACCGATGTAGTTCATTGCAACCGCTATAAAGTAGTCTTTTGATGGTATCCAATTTGATACCCCTCACCATAACCTTTTTGATACCCTTCATTGTATATCCTATCATTACAAGTTTTCCTGTATTGTATGGGGTCATATTGATAACAGCCCACACAACCATCATATTCAGCCACCCCCTCATAGAAAGGATAATGATTGCCAGGAATTTTTGTTGCATCAAATCTGTAGCCACTTTCTTTGCATTTTTTACAAATCTGACGTTTCTTGTCGTTACAAGCTTTGCATAAAGCTTGGAAATCATCAAAAGTCTGTGTGTTTAAGTCAGAAACTCTTAATTCATCTTTGTGGCCGTCTTTATGATCCACTTCTATTTGAGTGTTTTCAGAGTTGCCGCACCCACCGCCCATCGTGCAACATTGTTGGCTATAGCAATTTTTAATGTTTTGAACGGATACTTTGGTTAAAAACACATCTGGTATTGTAGCCATTCAAGCGTATTCTATCAATAGAATTTCCTGGAGCTTGCTCTCTATCAAATTCTAATATAAATTCTTTAGCCAAAGATGAGTTATTCCTACACCAACTCCCCCCATTACCTAGCTGCAATCCTTGATATTTTTCTATAAATTCTATAGCACTTACCCAACGACTCACCCCATTTTTATCAGGTTGTGCAAGTTCCAAAAATAACTCTTTTTTACTTTTACTCATTTTAAAAACCCTCCCTATAACATTTCATAAATTCTAATCAATTTACCGCAAAATAACCGCATGGCACAAATTAGCTCAACCGCTTATCTAAAATCAACGATCCTTTGTGATGGTTTTAGCTTTAGCGCCTACAGCCGTAGAACCCGTAGGTAAATCTGAAAGCACCACCGCATTAGCCCCAATCTTTACATCATCGCCCACGCAAATCGCGCCCAAGACCTTAGCCCCTGCCCCCACCACCACTCGGTTGCCTAAAGTAGGGTGGCGCTTGCCCTTGAACTTGCCCGTGCCCCCTAGAGTTACGCCATGATAAATGGTAACATCATCTCCAATCTCTGTGGTCTCGCCAATCACCACACCCATGCCATGATCAATAAAAAGCCCTCTCCCAATCTTAGCGCCTGGGTGGATTTCTATCCCGGTAATAAAGCGTGCTAACTGAGAAAGAGTGCGTGCAATAAAATAAAACCTCCGCTTGTGCAACGCATGTGCTAGGCGGTGGCAAAGCAATGCATGAATGCCTGGATAAAGCAAAAGAACCTCCCACTTATTCCTAGCTGCCGGGTCTTCTTGCAAGACACGCTCCAGGCTATAAGACAAATCCAGCATGATAGAGTCTCCGGTTGGAATATATTTGAATCAACATGACTTAAGCAGATTTTTTCTCATCCATTCCAATAAAACTTGATGCAAATTTTTCTTGTCATTATACCTAAACTCACACCCCTTTTATAATGGATTAAACAACCCTTTAAAAAAGGCTTAAAAACCCACTAATCCATCATTCATTTATTTGGCATTTATTTGGAATAAAACTATTTTAATGAAAAAAATAAAAATGCAGACTGAAAAAGATTATCGGTAATGGTGCCGAAGGTCGGACTCGAACCGACACGGGATTGCTCCCACCAGATTTTGAGTCTAGCGTGTCTACCAATTCCACCACTTCGGCGTATATAGAGCAAAGAGTGAGATTATACCCACTTATTCCTTAAAGAAACTTAATGGTGCACTGGGCGAGACTCGAACTCGCACGAGATTGCTCCCACCACCCCCTCAAGATGGCGTGTCTACCAATTCCACCACCAGTGCTAAAAATTTAAAGCAAACATTATAGCTAAATCATGCTTTTTAAGCAATAATTTAGCCCATCAAACCCTTAACTCAAGAATGGGTTACTATAAATAGCGATAATAGCAAACACTAGAGTGTAAATCACTTGCGCTTCAATCATCGCCATGGCCACAAACATAGTGGTGAGCAATTTACCGCCCACTCCTGGGTTCCTCGCTGTGCCTGTAATGGTCGCTGCGGCCGCATTCCCCATGCCGATCGCCCCACCAAAAGCGGCAATCCCTAAACCGATCATCGCTCCTAAGATGGAATAAGATTTAATCATATCCATCCCACCCATTCCGCCATCATGAGCAAAAGCAACGCCCGCTAAAGCCAGAAAAAATAACGCTAAAAATTTCATTTTCGCACTCCGTTTCAAAAATTAGGCTTGATTTTCATTTCGAATCGTTCCTCTACTTTCAAAAATACAAGCAAGGATTTATTTTAATACAAACTAGCTTAAAAACGCTTTTAAAAAACGCTTTTTAAAACTTTAAGCCAAATCTAAAGCGATTTTACCCTTATTGAAACTAATCACCCTACACCTGATGCTATCGCCTTCTTTTAAAACCACTTGACACCTGTCCATGTTTTGCTTTCTTAACAAGCCTTCACCCCCCTTAGGCAAACTTAAAAACGCCCCAAAATCCACGATTCGTTTCACTTGAGCTTCTAATACCTCATCAATAGCGTATTGCTCCAATTCTTGATCTAAAGAATGCAAATAGTTTAAAATAAATTCCTTGGTTTTCAAAACCCGTTCTTTATTCCCCATGATCTTCACTTCACCGCTCGGTTTGTTCAAATCAATTTTAACCTCAAACTTTTCCACTATCTCTCTGATCACACGCCCCCCTTGACCGATAATTTCTACAATTTTATCGGGCGCGACATTAAAAATCTCCGTTGCAGGCAAGTTAGAAAAATTGATCACGATCTTTTCTTTCGCTTCATGCATGATTTTTAAAATGTGTTCTCGCGCTTCTTTGGCTTGGAGTAAGGCTTGGTATAAAACCTCTAATTGGATACCGCTCATTTTGGTATCCATTTGCATAGCCGTAATGCCTTCTAAATTCCCGGCAATCTTAAAATCCATATCGCCTTCTGCGTCTTCTAATCCGCTAATATCGCTTAAAATAGCGTGATCTTGCCCTTCGCTCACCATGCCCATAGCCACCCCAGCGACTAAATCATAAATTTCCACACCGCTTGCATAAAGGGCTAAAGACCCTGCGCACACGCTCGCCATTGAGCTTGAACCATTGCTTTCTAAAATCTCAGAAACCAATCGTATCACCTGCTCTTTATTTTTAATGCTCGTTTCTAAGGCTCTTTTAGCCAAATTCCCATGCCCTAATTCGCGCCTTGAAACCGCGCCAATAGAGCTCGCTTCGCCCACGCAAAAAGGAGGGAAATTATAATGAAACATGAAGCGCTCTTTAATAGGGGCTTTATGCTCCAAACTCTCATGGGTTTGAGCGTCATTATCCGTGCCTAAAACCCCTACCACCAAGCTTTGAGTTTGCCCCCTAGTGAATAAAATGGAGCTATGCGCCATAGGGAGCAAACCGCTTTCTATCAAAATAGGCCGCACTTCTTCTAACGCGCGCTTATCCGGGCGGATTTTATCCTTAATGATCATGCGTCTTATCTCCGTTTTTTTCACTTTTTCTAAAGACAATCCAATTTCTTCTAAACTGAATTCTGAGTGGGCTTCACTGATCTTTTTGGCAATTTCATTGAAAACGTTTTCTCGCTCGCTCAAAGCAGAACTTTCAATGCCTTTGATGATTTCATCAAAATACTGATTTTTCAATAAATCTAACAGCCTTTCATTAAAGACTATTCCTTGGCTCTCTTTGAAAAGCAGCTCGTTTTGGTGGGGCGTGAAAACCTCTTCATAAAGCGTGCAAGTTTCTTTCAAACTTTTTTGAGCCAATTCTAAAGCTTTTAGCATCAAAGGCTCTTCTAAAGCGTTTAATTTTTGCCCCAAAGAGCGCATTTCTATCATGTTCAGACTCTCTTTCGTGCCGGACACGAACAAATCCAAACTGGATTGATTCAAAAGGCTTGTGTTAGGGTTAATGATAAATTCGTTACCAATCCTAGCGATCCTGCAAGCGCTCACGCTTTTAATGGGAGCGATACGGGCCAAAAAGAGAGCGGCTGAAGCGGCGTTTAAAGCAGAAACCTGCAAGTCATTTTCAATATCATGGCTTAAAACCATTAAAGTGATCTGTGTAGGGTAGCGGTAGTCTTTAGGGAATAAAGGGCGTAAAGTCCTGTCTATAAGCCTAGAGGTTAAGATTTCAAAATCTTGCGCCCTGCCTTCTCTTTTAACAAAACCGCCCGGGATCTTTCCGGCTGCGTAAAATTTTTCTAAAAACTGCACCACTAAAGGCAGAAAATCTTCACTCACAGGCTCTCTTTCTGCGCACACGCTCGCTAAAATGATGGTTTTTCCTAAGCGATATAAAAGAGAGCTAGTGGCTTGTTTAGCCACTTGTTTGAGAGCGAACTCTTCGGTTTTGTTACCAGAATTGATGGTGATAAAATCCATATTTAATGTTCCTTTTTTAAATTGGGCGCGTTGTTAGCGCCCAAGTATTTTTCAATTTCTTCATTGCTTAATCGCTTGAGTTCTTTATAATGATGCTCCACAGAGACAAAGCATTCAGGGCGGTACACGCTAATCACCCCATCGCACAAACTTTCTAAGCCTTGAGCGACATTTTGCGCGACAATGGGGGTTAAAATATAAATGTCTTGACATTCTTTTTTCAAGCAAGTTTGCACGCCTAACCCTGCTCTAAAACCGGTTTCAATCCCCCTATCTACGATAAAAATATTTTTATCTTTTAAACTTTTGATCGCATTGCCTTTGCGATACTGATAGATGTGAGACAAAATGTCTTCTTCATAAGCTCGCTTGGCTTCCCCATAAACATAGTCTAAAGTGATGTCAAAGGAATTGATCAAACTTTCATTCATCACTATATCCATGCTCTCACTCACCAAAGCGATCTCGCATTTTGAGTTTAAAGGGGCTAGGATAGGTTCTAAAAAAAGTATATCATAAGTCGCTCCAAATTTTTGCGCTAAAGCGTTAGCTAAATACAGAGCGTTAAAACTCAAAGCGAGCATGATGGAATCTTTTAAATCAACATGGCGCGTGTGGATTTCATTGATCAATTTGTTCAAAGCGTCTTCTTCATTGATAAAACGCATGCCCTCTATATCGGTGATATGGCTAAAATCCGTATTCAAATGCATTCCTTTTTTCACTTACGCTGTAAAGAGCGGTAAGTTACATTGGTTTTAGTGATCGGTGAAAAGTCTAATTCTAGCTTAACATAGTTATTTTCAAACACTCTTATAGGTTGGTTGGGATCGCCGGTGAGGATAGGGCGTCGTTGGTTGACGAATTGAAAGCCAATCCCAAAACAACGGATTTTTTTATAAATCCCCACATTCCAATTTAAGATCACATTATTTCTAATATCATAACCCACATCCGCGCTCATGGAAAAATAACCAAAGTCGTTGCTAAAACCCGCCTTTAAATAATCCGCAGGATTTTCTACAATGCTATTAATCCCACTGCTAAAATTGTTTTTTAAAAAATAGGAGAGGTTAAAGCTTAAAAACTTGCGTTGGTAATTGGCGTTCACAGAGATTTCTTCTAGGCGGTTTTGATAAAACGAATAAAAGACATTCCCAAAGATATTCAATCCTGTTAAGGGCGAAAACCCGATCTTGCTCTCTAGTGGCATTCTAAAGGGCGAAACTTTATCGTCAAGATTGATGAGTTGCGATATTTTAAAATACAATAACTCTTGCCCTCCTAAGCCATAGAGGTATTGCGTTAGGGTTAAATTCACCGTCTTATTGCTCGCATCGCTGGGTAAAATACTGCTAGGATTCCACACAGAGTCATACAAACGCCCTTGATAATCATAATCTCTCAATAAAGGCGAAGTGTAGCTGTTTAAGGCTTGCGCGCTTAAAGCATACATGTTTTGAGAAAACAAGCCGTTTTTAAAGGTGTAATAAGGGATGTTGAAAACCGCTTCCAATTGGATCGTGTGGAAAAGCTTGTTGTATTCTCTGGCTAAATCCGTATTGACATACATGGAAAAATTTGAAGACACAAAGTTCCCAAATTCCCTTGATTCATTAGGGATCGTAGGCACGAAAGAATTTTTAGATTGCATTAAAGCCACGTTAGATAGTTGGAGATCGTTCCAAAGCCCTACAGACAAATACTTTTTAAACAAAGAAAATTGCAAGCCCACCGGCACGTTCAAAGCGTTTTGCACATAGCCATAGCCAATCTCTCTTGCGGTGTTTCTAAACTGATAATCCACCGAATACAACAAATTTCTAAAATACAAAGAATTTAAATATTTATGGTATTGCAAATTAGGGACAGATTGGAAAGTGCGGTTATTGTTGATTTTATTCAGGTTTAAAAAATACTTGATATTCAAGCCGTAATAATTGTTTTCTGTTTGCAAATAGTAATTCGCCCTAGACATGTGCGTGGCGTCTGTGATGCGCTTATTGACCTTTTCAAAACGCACATAGTCCAAATCGTTCATGTATAAAAAGTCAATGTAATGCCCGTTGTCAATATTAGACTTAAGATGAAAGTATTTTTGTAGAGTGTCCCTGCTAGAGCTTAAAAATTCAAACCCGTAGATATTTTGATTCCTCAAATCATAGCGTTTGACGTATTGAGTGTAATTCCTAAAATAGCGCGCGTTGAATAAAAACCTGTCGTTTTTAGAGTTAATGTAGCGCGCTTCAAAATTCAAGCCAAAACCCCTTTTATAGCGGATTTGTGGGGTAAAGGTCATATCCCATGAGTTTTTGGGGGCTAAATAAAAGGGTTGCAAATAAATAAAGCCGTCTAAATTGGAAGTGCCAAACTCAGGGTATAAAAACCCGGTCGTTCTTTTATTGCTAGTGGACATGAAAATATAGGGCAAATACAATACAGGAATATCACCGACATAGATCTTAGGATTCCACATAGACAAATGCGATTTTTGCATGTTGAATGAGCCTGAAGTCGCATTGACATGCCAAATGGGGTTATCAATGCTGCACCCTGAAGCGCTCATGTTTTTAATCTTGTATTTTTGATCCTTCCCGCTAGCAATATCCGCGCTCACCCAAATCCCGCTCACGCTATCTTGAACATAAAAGGGGAAAACGATTTCATATTTTTCATTCAAACTCAATTTCACGTAATCGGTTTTAATGAGTAAGCCCTCGCCCCTATAAACCTTGATATTCCCCTCTAATAACGCTTCTTTGGTCTTGGTATCATAACGCACCTTGTCCGCTAAAATATACACATCATAATTCAACAAGATCGCATTCCCTGATGCGGTTATCACATTGTCTTTAGCGCTCACTTTATCCGCAAGGATTTCAAAAATCTTATGGTTTTGTTTGTCAAATCGTTGCATAGCGATTTCTTTAGCGTCTAATGCACCCAACAAAAAAAAGACCGCCAAATACAACCAATAAATCATGATTAAAACAACACCAAAAGACTTTTGCTTTTTTCTTCATGCCACGCCCTATGATAGGGGTTTTTAAACACTACAAACCATAAAAAAGGGTATAGAAAAACCACGATCTTTAACCCTAAACGCTTCAATAAAATAGCCCTACTGGGGCAATCTGCTAAATAAATATCAATAATTTTAATCCTAAAAACCAGTTTAGCCAAACTCATCTTGCACAAACACACAAAAAAGATTTCATAAACGCCATACAAGACGATAAAACTCATTACAACAAACACGCTGTGATAAATGGGGTTAGTCAGCCAATATAAAGAATGCAAGAAACCGCATGCGTCTAAAAGATCGCTCAATAAAAACGCTACCAACAAACCATCGGTTAAAAACGCTAAGATACGCCAATACAAGGGGCATAAACGCATTTTTTCACGCATAAGGAGTGTTTCTATGATTTCAGTTTCTTCTTTTTCTAAATTTGGAGAGCGCATTCAAAAACAAACAAGACAAACTCTTTGGTTTGTCTTAAACTTCAAGAATATTCTTTCAAATCCAACACCTTAAAACCAATATCCTTGCGGTAAAACATGCCTTCAAAATGCACCTTTTGAGCGATTTCATAAGCATGGTTTCTGGCTTCTAATAAGGATTTTCCTCTGCCAATGGCAAAGATCACCCTCCCTCCACTGCTTTCAAACACGCCATTATCCTGCTCCACCTCCCCTAAAATCAAATGACCCTTTTTTTCATCAACCGGATCAATATAAAGGGTTTGTTTGGGCGAAGAGCTAGTGGGGTAATTCCTAGAAACAAGCGCGACACTCATCACAAATTCTTTAGAAAACACCAATTCAAGAGAATTTAATTCCCCTCTAGCTGTGGCTAAAAACAAATCTAGTAGCGGATTTTCTACAAGAGGTAAAATCGTCTGGCATTCAATATCTTTAAAACGCACGCTAAAATCCAATAAATACGGCTCTAAAACGCCCTTTTCTTCTATGACCACAATTTCAGCGAGCAAAACCCCTTTAAAAGGCGTGTTATCAGCCTGAAGCTTCTCTAAAGTGGGTTTAAAGATATGATTTTTTATTTTCTCTTCTAATTCATTAGAGAAAAAGTTTGCAGGAGCGATGGCCCCCATACCCCCTGTATTGACTCCATTATCCCCCTCTAATAAGCGTTTGTAGTTTTGGCAAAAGGGCAACAAGATAAAATCATCATTGGCTATGAGCGCTGTAACTGAAAGCTCAAACCCCTCTAAAAAAGGCTCTATGATCACAGGCTCATTGCTTTGTTTGAAAGCGTCTTCAAGGATTTTTATCGCTTCTTCTTCTTGATGGACAATGCTTGTGTTTTTATTCAACGCTTTAATCACTAAGGGGAAAGAAGCGTTTTGAATGTAATTGAGAGCTTCTTTTAAATCGTTTGTTTCAAAGTAAGACGCGCTTTTGATGCCGCACTCTTTAACAAAAGCTTTCATATAGCTTTTAGAAGCCTCTAACCTAGCCGCTTCTTTAGAAGCCCCAAACACTAAAATCCCCGCTTTTTCTAACATCTCTGTAAGCCCTAAAACCAAAAGTTCTTCTTCTGAAATGATGGCTAAATGGATCTGTTTTTTCAGGGCTAATTCCACGATATGCTCGTAATGTTCGCATTCCAGATTCTCGCCTAAATCTTGAGTGCCACCATTACCCAAACAAAAATACAAAGCATTCACTCGCTCATCTTGCTGAAGCCTTTGAGCCAAAGCATACTCCCGCCCCTTATTCCCCACAATTAAAACATTATAGTTGTTGTTATCTTTCATGTCTTTCCTGCAATGTGGTTGTTTTTAAACCCAGATGACCGCTACTTTTACATGCGCATAAGTTCAACAAACCTACACTAATAAGGCTAGGAGGATTTTCTTAGGGGCAGATTTAAAAAATGCCATCACACAAAAACCACTACCTTAGCCTAACTTATTTTTTCAACGAACTTGCCATCAATAAGAAACACGAATCATCTAGGCGATGCTTACAATTATACTTAAATTTTAAAGAAATTCCATGTAAAACTATACAGCATAAAAAACACAATCAAAAGATAGAAAACGAGAGAAGTTATAGTCGTGGGTATGGGCGGTAAGGTTTCAATTGCGTTCGAATTTCTAATTTTTTGCTCTTAATTTTTAGAAAAATTAAAATTCTAAGGATCTATCTTTTCGTTAGGGTTTAGAGCGATTTGGTTCATCGCATTTAAATGAAAAATTTTTGCCGTCAAACGCTCTAAGGACAAGACCTGATTGTTTGCACAATTCCAATGCTTTATTAAGCTTTTGATTTCTTATCTCTTCCAATTGTTTAATATTCGTATCAAGATAGGCTTCATAGGTTTCTTCTGTCATTATAATTACTCCAAATGTTAAAATACTATAGCCTTTATTTTGATAATAGGTTTTAAGTGCAACAAAGATCACTAAAGCATAAACACCTAAAAGTGCCAATAACCAAAGAGTTATTTTGCTTGTTATGTATAATGCTTTTTTCACTTCAATACCTAAACATAGGATTATCAAAATAATCAAACATTTTAGTATTGTTTTGTGGCTGTGTATTTTGATGGGAGTTAAGAATGTTGTTTGTAGGGTTTTTTAAGGGCTTTTTTGTAGCCGGTTCATCGCATTCAAACGAAAAATTGGTGTTATCAAATTTTTTAAGAACACGATTTTGTTGTTTGCAAAATTCTAAAAACTTTTGAAAATTCTCTTGAGATTTTTTTTCTTGCTCTTCTTTTTGCCTACGCTGTTCTTTAAGATTTTTTTCTCTTAAAATTTCAGTATCTCTTTTAATTTCTGCTTCTTTTAATCCAATATTGCTAAGTTTTTTAAACTTAATACAATTTTCAAGAGATTTGAATAAAGAAAGACATAAAGAATCTTCAATTTCTAATGCATCTAGTTGCTTGCCAATTTTATACTGAAACCAAATATTATTCATGTGTAATTCCTTGTGAAAAATTATTATTCTACCAAAAAATAGAATAAGACAAAAATTCTAACCATCTCTAATTTTAATACCCCATTAAACTTAATGAAACCTAAACTCAACGAAACCCAAACCCAACATAAATATTACTAAAAAGATTTTTTCTAAAGATCTCACCACCAACAAAGCGATAACTCGCAATTCAATCTTAGGCTTCATCTGCAACCATACAATCTTTAGCAATCAAGCCATCTGTTATAATTAGACATGACTTTAGATTTTATTTTTAATAGTAAAACTCATTCCCTTAAGGGGATAAGGGTATTTTGAAATCATTCCCCCTACAACCCCAAACTAAACCCCCTAACCCTAAAGAGCGCTTTTTTAAGAAGTTATCCTTTAACTAGCGTCAAAATCTTTTATATTATTATAAAAAACGCTTTTAGTATTTCTTAAAGTATTATCACTCAATAGGAAATCCTTTACTGATCTATTTCAACCTTTCTTTATACGCTACTTCCAAACTGCTATACCCTTTTTTCAATTCTCCCACACCCCCAAAAGCCACTACTTTAGCTTCTTTTAAAAAAATCGCGCTATCTAAATACTTTTCCACATCCACCACCAAATGCGTAGAGACTAACAAGCTTGCGTTTTGGCTAAATTCCTTAGCGATGAGTTCAAAAATCTCTTCTCTGGCGATAGGGTCAATCCCAGCCACCGGCTCATCAAAAAGATACAAAGAAGCGTTTCGCGATAGGGTTAAGATCAGCTGTAATTTTTCCCTCATGCCTTTTGAAAGGGCTTTGAATTCTCTTTTTAAAGGCACGCTGAAGCGTTTGAGTAAATCTAGGGCTTTTGATGAATCAAAATCGCTAAAAAAATCCTTGTAAAAAGCGATCGCTTTTAAAGGCGTTAATTTAGGGTCTAAAAAATCGCCATCGCTTAAAAACGCCACGCTTTTTTTAGTTTCTATGCCGATCTTTTGGTTTAAAATTTTCACTTCCCCCTGATAGTTCAAATTCAATCCGGCTAAAATTTTTAACAGAGTGGTTTTACCCGCTCCATTAGGGCCTAAAAGCCCTATAAATTGCTGTTTGGGTAGTTTCAAATTGATATTGTCTAACGCTTTCAAACTCCCATAGGTTTTAGTCAAATTCTCTATTTCTACTAGCATTTTAATTCCCCGAATTTGCGCACTCTTTTGTAAAAATCGCTAATGATATTTTCTAAATCTTTAGGGGTGAAATCAGGCCACAAAATCGGCGTGAAAAACAATTCTGCATAGCTGGACTGCCACAATAAAAAATTAGACAAGCGCATTTCCCCCCCTGTTCGTAACAATAAATCCACTTCCGGCAAATCGCGCGTGTCTAAACGATTAGAAATTTCATTTTCTAAGCTTTCTAAAAGGCTTATATTGCTAGGCGGGCTTTCTAGCAAGCTTTTAAAGGCCCTTGAAAGCTCGTTTTTAGATCCGTAATTAAGGGCTAAAACTTGCGTAAAATCCTTAAAATGCCTGGTATCGTTTTCAAGCTGCAAGATCGTGTCTCTCAATTCTTTAGAAAAGCCCTCTAAATCCCCTATCGCCTTGAAGCGTATGTTATTATCCAAATAAGTGGATCGCTCATCTTTAAGGTATTTTTTAAGCATCTTCATTAAAAAATCCACTTCACTTTTAGGGCGTTTCCAATTTTCCGTAGAAAAAGCGTATAAAGTCAAGCATTCTAGCTTATGGTTAGCGCACCAGATCGTGATGTCTTTAAGGGTTTTTACGCCCTTTTTATGCCCATAAACCCTAGCTTTATTCTTTAATTTAGCCCACCTGCCATTACCATCCATAATAATGGCAAGATGTTTGAGAGTGTTATCCAATGCCTTTAACCTTTAAAGAAATTCTTCAATTATACACCATTTAAAGCGTGCAAGCATCCACTAAATAAGCGATATGCTGCCAAGAAAATCGGGTTTTTTCACTTAAACCGATCTCGCAAGTGCTAGAAGTGGAAAAGCCCCTTTTAAGATCATAGGATTGGTAAAACGCTTGAAAGCCGTTTAAAGCGCTCTCGTTCAATTCAGGGGTGAAAAAGCCCTTATTCCCCGCAAAGCCACAACAACCCGTCTCTTTATGGATAACAATCTCGCCTAAAGTGCATTTTTTAGCCAAATTAAACAACAACTCTTCTTTATTTTCTAACTTTAAAGCGCACATCGTGTATAACCCTATGTCTTCGTTAATGGGGTTGAATTTTAATTTAGGGCTCAGAACTTCTTCAATATAGACGCTCAAATCATAGACTTTCAAATCCTTATAAGCTTTCATTTGCTTGAAAAAATGCGTCGAACATGCACTGTGGTCTAAAATGATCGGTATTTTTCCCTTATCGCTTAATTGTAGAAAAATCGCATGGTTTTTTTCGTTGTTCTGTTTGGTTAAGTCGGTGTAATTAATAAAGGCTTTCCCGCAACAAAGCGCGTCCAATCCATTAGGATACATTACCGAAACTTTGGCTTTTTGGCATAAGGATTCAAACACTTCTTGGATACTCCTTTGATCCGCCATTTTAGTTGATGGAGCGAACGAGCGGTTGATGCAAGTGCTGAAATAAATGACTTTTTCTCCGCTCTTAAGCGTTTTATTTTCTAAAGGATAGGCGTTGTTTTTGGGCATGTAATGAAAGGCTTTAGGAAAAGGCTTGATGAATTTTTTAATCCCTTTGGTTAGGCCCACTAAGTTGTGAGAGCCTATGAGATTTTGAACCAAGCGAGCGCTTTTTAAAGAAAAACGAGCCGCACTTGTGGTTGTTTGCATGTGATTAAGGATCTTTGAAGCGATCTTTGCACCTTTAGGGTTTTTTTGATAATAATTTAGGGCGATCTTTCCGGTATCAATTTCTAAAGGGCATAGCATAGAGCACATATGGCACACCGCACAAGTGGCGTGCGCTAAGTATTCAGACTCTTTTAAAAGCTCATCTAATAAAACTTGATCTTCATGATAACCATGACTTACTCTTTCTTTTAAGCGCTCTACCTCTCTGTGGATAACGATTCGTTGTCGTGGCGTTAAAGATAAATCTTTACTAGGGCAAATCCTTTCACAAAACCCGCATTCCATGCACATGTCCAAATGCTCTTCAATAGGGTAAATGCTCTTTAAATTTTTAGTGTGGATTTCTTTATCGTTTGTGATGATCACATCAGGGTTTAAAATGCCTTTAGGATCAAACAATTCTTTGATTTGTTTGTGGATTTTATAGGCTTTTTCTCCCCACTCCATTTCCACAAAGGGGGCTACCATCCTGCCTGTGCCATGTTCGGCTTTAATAGAGCCAGAACTTTGGCTCACCATTAAAAACATGTCAGAAACTAAATTTTCAAACGCTTTTCTTTCAGCTTCATTTTCTAAAATCGGCGTAACGACAAAGTGCAAATTACCGCTTAACGCATGCCCAAAAATAATGCTGTTATCCTTAAAGCCATGTTTTTTTAAAAGCCCTTCAATCGCTTTTGCCCCCTCTACAAAATTTTCTTGACTGAAGCACACGTCTTCAATGATCACAGAGCTTTGGCTTTTTCTTTTTGACGCTGCGATAGGGAAAATGCCTTTTCTGATCTTCCACCACGATTGATAAACATTAGGATCACTGCTGATTTGAGAATCTAAAACGACCGGTATCGTGCTCAAAGCGTTTAAAATCGTTTGCATGTTGTTTTCTAAAATTAAAGGATCATCGCTTTCGCTTTGAATGAGTAAGCATGCGTTAGGCTCTTTGATTTCCAAAATCACTCTAGGCATGCCCTCCAAACCTTTCACGCTTTTTAAGGACGCATAATCCATAAGCTCTGCTGAAGAAATCATTTCAGGTTGTTTGGCTTTTAAAGCGGCTAAAATTTGAGCGGCTTTGGCGCATCGCTCTAAATTTTCATAAAACAATAACGCGCAAGTTTTATAAGCGTAGTCTTTCACGCATTCTAATTCCACGCTTGAAATAAAGCCTAAAGTCCCCTCAGAGCCTATGAATAAATGGCTGATGATTTCAATAGGATCTTCAAAATCAATGAGAGCGTTTAAGCTGTAGCCGGTGGTGTTTTTGATCTCGTATTTTTTCTTGATTAAAGCATGCAATTCTTTGTCTTCTAAAATCTCTTTTCTTAAATTCAAAACCCCTTCAATCAAATCTTTGCGTGCGTTTTTGAAATCCTCAACGCTCTTATGATTGGCCGTGTCTAAAAGCGTGCCATCAGCTAAAATCACTCTTAAGGATTTTAGGGTTTTGTAGCTGTTTTGCTCCACCCCACAACACATCCCGCTAGCGTTATTAGCGACAATCCCCCCTATCATAGCGATGTTTATCGTAGAGGGATCCGGGCCTATTTTTTTATGATAAGGTTTCAATAAAGCGTTCGCATTACTTCCTATGACCCCACATGAGAGCTGAATGCTTGTAGCGTTATTTAAAATTTTAGCGTCTTTGAAAAAATGCGTAGCCATAACCAACACCCCATCACAGACCGCTTGCCCTGATAAGGAACTCCCAGCCGCTCTAAAAGTCAGAGTTACGCTGTGTTTTTGCGCTAAAACACAAAGCTTTTGAACTTCTTCTTCATCCTTCACCCAAGCGACTATTTTAGGGATATAACGATAACATGACGCATCAATGCCATAAGCCAAACGGCGTAAATAATCCTTAAAGATTCTCTCGTTTAAAAACCTGCTCGCTTCGGTAAAAAAAGCATGATAATTTTCTTCCACACACACTCCTTAAACATTCCTATTTATCAAATCATTGTAACATAACCTTACTTTAAAAATTAAGGATAAACATGCTTGAAGATTATGCAATCAGTTTAGAAGAAGTCAATTTCAATGATTTTATTGTCGTGGATGTGCGCGAATTGGACGAATATGAAGAATTGCATTTGCCTAACGCTACGCTCATTAGCGTCAATGACCAAGAAAAGCTCGCTGATTTTTTATCTAAGCACCAAGATAAAAAAGTGTTGCTCCATTGCAGGGCTGGCCACAGGGCTTTAGATGCGGCTAAAAGCATGCATGAATTAGGCTATACGCCCTATTATTTAGAGGGCAATGTCTATGACTTTGAAAAATACGGCTTTAGAATGGTCTATGATGATACTTGCACTAAAAAAAACTAGGCATGAGGGAGGTTGTATGGGTGCATTCTCAAAGAATCGCCCCTTATAAGACTCTCATTTTAAATGAATTGCGCTACTATCCCCTAGAATTAGATCCAACCCCTTTTAACGCTCTTATTTTCACTTCTAAAAATGCGGTGTTTTCCTTGCTAGAAACTCTAAAAGACAGCCCCAAACTCAAAATTTTACAAAACATTCCCGCTTACGCTTTGAGCGAACCTACCGCAAAAACTTTACAAGATCACCATTTTAAAGTCGCCTTTATAGGGGAAAAAGCCCATGGCAAAGAGTTCGTTCAAGAAATTCTTCCTTTATTGGAAAAAAAAAGCGTTTTGTATCTCAGGGCAAAAGAGATTGCCTCTTCTTTAGACACCATTCTTTTAGAGCATGGCATTGATTTCAAGCAAGCCGTTGTTTATGAAAACAAGCTCAAACATTTGACCTTAAGCGAGCGAAACGCCCTAAAACCCAAAGAAAAGAGCGTTCTTATTTTTACCGCTATAAGCCATGCAAAAGCCTTTTTGCACTATTTTGAATTTTTAGAAAATTACACCGCTATAAGCATTGGCAACACGACCGCTCTTTATTTACAAGAGCAAGGCATTCCAAGCTATATTGCCAAAAAGCCTTCCTTAGAAGCGTGTTTAGAACTGGCTTTGAGTTTGAGGGTTAAGGAATGTTAAAAACACCTCATTATAATGCTATCAGTTATTTTTTAAAGGATGATGCATGAATTTTGTCTTTTTATGGGCCGCTTTAGGAGGGGCTATAGGGAGTTCGCTAAGGTATTTTGTGGGCAAAATGATGCCCAGTAAATTTTTAATGTTTGAAAGTTTCCCTTTAGGGACTTTTAGCGTGAATCTCATAGGGTGTTTTGTCATCGGCTTTATGGGGCATTTGGCTGTTAAAAAAGTTTTTGGTGATGATTTTGGGATTTTCTTTGTCACCGGGGTTTTAGGGGGTTTTACGACCTTTTCTTCTTATGGGCTAGACACTTTAAAACTCTTGCAAAAATCCCAATACCTTGAAGCCGTTTCTTATGTCTTAGGCACTAACCTTTTAGGGCTTATTGGGGTGGCTATCGGGTGGTTTTTGGCTAAAAATTTTGTAGGCGTTAATTAAAAAACGCTTTTTGGCGTTTTTATTGACGCTTGATTAAAGCAAAGCTTATAATTACAACAGCCACAAAGCCATTTCATCGGCCATGAAAAAATCGCTCGCTACCAATCGGTTATTTTTAATGAAAGCCTTATTTTCTTCAATCAAAAACTTTACTTTATTTCCATCTAACAAACTAAGCTCAACCCCCAGCACGCACCTTAAGCCTAAAAACAGCTTTTCTAATCGCTTGTCTTGTTCATTAAGCGTCTCAACTTGGCGTTTTAGGGGGTCTTTGATGTAGTTTTCTATGAGTTTTTTCGCAAAAAAGCGCTCATTCGCCACGCAGCCCACAGCCCCAGCCCCACACCCTAAATAATCTTTAGCCCCCCAGTAAGCCAGATTATGTTTGACTTGATAATTTCTAGCGTAATTAGACACTTCGTATTGCTTGAAGGAAAAGCCCTCTAAAGCCTCTTTTATCACATTGTCAAAATTGGTGCATGAGGGTTTTTTGGCGTTTTTTTCTAAATTCGTGTTTTTTTCAATACTCAAAGCGTAAGCGCTCAAGTGGTTGATAGGGAGTTCTTTAGCGAGTTTCAATTCTTCTTTTAAAGAGTTTTCATTATCTAATGGGGTGTTATAAATCAAATCAATGCTGATATTTTCAATCCCGCTTTTTAAAATAGTTTCTATCACGGGAGCGATATTTTTGGAATGCTGGCGCTCTAAAAACAACAATTTATCTTCCCTAAAACTTTGCACCCCTAAACTCAAGCGGTTGATCCCTAAATCTTTTAAGCCTTGACACCAAGCTTTAGAAATCAATTCAGGGTTAGCTTCAGTGGTGATCTCACAATCCAAGCTCAAGCGTGCATTGCGATAAATGCTTTCAAAAATCCTTTCAAAAGATTTCACGCTTAAAGTGTTAGGCGTGCCGCCGCCAATAAAAACGCTTTCAATTGGTTCGTCAGTTTGACTTAACGCATGCTTTAAATCCAGGCATAACGCTTGAGTGTATTCTTCTTTTAGCCCATGCTTATTTTCATAGGAATTGAAAGCGCAATAACCGCATTTATTTTCACAAAAGGGGATATGAATGTATAAAATCATATTTATTTCTCTCATTTTCACTTCATTTTTAAGCAAAACTTAAACTTGTAATTGTATCATTTTAAGATCATTTTGATAAGTAGAGGAGACAAACGATGAAAAAGGTTATTATGGCTTTAGGCGTTTTGGCGTTCGCAAACGCTTTAATGGCAACCGATGTTAAAGCTCTTGCAAAAAGTTGTGCCGCTTGCCATGGGGTTAAATTTGAAAAGAAAGCTTTAGGCAAAAGCAAAATCGTCAACATGATGACTGAAGCGGAAATTGAAAAAGAGCTTATGGATTTTAAAAGCGGTGCTAATAAGAATCCCGTCATGACCGCACAAGCTAAAAAATTAAGCGATGAAGACATCAAAGCTTTAGCCAAATACATCCCCACTCTCAAATAAACCCTCTCAGTTTTAATAGCGTTATTTGGGCGCTATTAAAATGAGTTCCAAGCCCTTTTTTCTTAATTTTTGATTTTAATGGCATTCTTAACCCTACTTAAAGCCAGCATACACTATAATACGATCTTATATCAAACAAGAAAGAGCTAAAATAAAGACCTATGCTACATAAAAAATATCGTCCTAATGTTGCGGCCATTATCATGTCGCCAGACTACCCTAACACATGCGAAGTTTTTATCGCTGAGCGCATAGACATTGAAGGAGCGTGGCAGTTCCCCCAAGGGGGCATTGATGAGGGCGAAACCCCTTTAGAAGCACTCCATAGAGAATTATTAGAAGAAATTGGCACGAATGAAATAGAGATTTTAGCGCAATACCCCAGATGGATCGCCTATGATTTCCCAAGCAACATGGAGCATAAATTCTATGCGTTTGACGGGCAAAAGCAACGCTATTTTTTAGTGCGCCTAAAGCATGCTAACAACATTGATTTGAACAAACACACGCCAGAATTTAGAGCTTATCAATTCATTCATCTTAAGGATTTGCTTAAAAAAATCGTTCCTTTCAAACGCCAAGTGTACCGCCAAGTCATCGCTTATTTCAAAAGAGAGGGGTATTTATAGGGTGTTAATCGTTCAAAAATACGGCGGCACGAGCATGGGCAGCATAGAAAGGATCCACAATGTCGCTCAAAGGGTTTTAGAAAGCGTTAAATTAGGGCATCAGGTGGTGGTGGTGGTTTCTGCGATGAGCGGCGAAACCGATAGGCTTTTAGAATTTGGCAAGAATTTTAGCCATAACCCTAACAAGCGAGAGATGGATAGGATTGTCAGCACAGGTGAATGGATTTCAAGCGCGGCTTTGAGCATGGCGTTAGAGAGATACGGGCATAGAGCCATTTCCTTGAGCGGGAAAGAAGCGGGCATTTTAACCAGTTCGCATTTTCAAAACGCCGTGATCCAATCCATTGACACCAAACGCATCACAGAGCTTTTAGAAAAAAACTACATTGTGGTGATCGCTGGGTTTCAAGGCGCTGATATTCAAGGCGAAACAACGACTTTAGGGCGTGGGGGGAGCGATTTGAGCGCGGTCGCTTTGGCCGGGGCTTTAAAAGCGCATTTGTGCGAAATCTATACGGATGTGGATGGCGTTTACACCACCGATCCGCGCATTGAAGAAAAGGCTCAAAAAATCGCGCAAATCAGCTATGATGAAATGCTTGAACTGGCTTCTATGGGGGCTAAAGTTTTGTTAAACCGCTCGGTAGAATTAGCCAAAAAGCTCAGCGTGAAGTTAGTGACTCGCAATTCGTTTAACCATAGCGAAGGCACGCTCATTGTGGCTGAAAAAGACTTTAAAGGAGAACGCATGGAAACCCCTATAGTGAGTGGGATCGCATTGGATAAGAATCAGGCTCGTGTGAGCATGGAGGGCGTGGAAGACAGACCAGGCATTGCCGCTGAAATCTTTGGCGCTTTAGCGGAGTATCGCATTAATGTGGATATGATAGTCCAAACGATCGGCAGAGACGGCAAAACCGATTTGGATTTTACGATCGTTAAGACCCAAATAGAAGAAACCAAGCAAGCCTTAAAGCCTTTTTTAGCGCAAATGGATTCCATTGATTATGATGAAAATATCGCTAAAGTTTCCATAGTGGGCGTGGGCATGAAGTCGCATTCTGGGGTAGCGAGTATCGCTTTTAAAGCCCTAGCTAAAGACAATATCAATATCATGATGATTTCTACAAGCGAGATTAAAATTTCGGTTTTGATTGACATTAAATACGCTGAATTAGCGGTTAGAACTTTACATGCGGTGTATCAATTAGATCAATGAAAAATTTCTACGACTGGATCAAGGAATTTGTGCGCGATCAGGGGGAATTTATCGCCCAACAAAGCGGGTGGCTAGAATTAGAGCGATCCAGCTATGCCAAACTCATCGCGCAAACCATCTCGCATGTGCTTAATGGCGGATCGCTGTTAGTGAGCGCTGATTCTTCTAGGTGCTGGTTTTTAAACTACATTCTTTCTAACCTAAACCCCAAAGATTTAAAAGAGCGCCCCTTATTGCCAGTCATTGATTTTAACGCTTCTTCTTTCTACCCAAAAAACGATGCGAATCTCTCTTTAGCCACCATAGAGATGACTTATCAAAACCCCATGTTTTGGCATGTTGGGAGAATTGAAAATGAAGGCTTGAAAACGATACTACTGAGTAAAATCCCTAGTTTTTTATGGCTTTTTGAAGAGCTTAAAGAAGATTGTTTGCTTTTAAAAGAGCATGACAGCTTATTGGATTATAAATTATTGCAGCTCTTCAAACTCTTTGAGAACGCACTTTTTAGCGCGCTATACAATAAGGTTACTTTGTGAAAAATTTCAGCCGCCTTATTTATACGGACAATCTTGAAGAGAGCCTAGAAGAGACTGCAAGCCTTTTCAAGCACCACATTAAATTCTACACGGAGATTATTGAAAAAGACAAAAAGGTGATCAAAACTTTCAACAAGGATTTTAAAATAGAGCATGCCAAAGAAGTGATTTCAAAGGCGCACTTAAAACACAGCGAATTAAACGCTTTTTTAATCGCTGCGCCCAGTTATGGCACAGAAGCCCAAAATGCGCTTTTAAAAATCTTAGAAGAACCTCCGAATAATGTTTGTTTTATCATGTTTGCTAAAAGCCCAAACCATGTTTTAGCCACCATTAAATCCCGCCTAATTAAAGAAGACAAACGCCAAAAAATCCCCCTAAAACCTTTAGATTTGGATTTATCCAGGCTGGATTTGAAAGATATTTACGCGTTTTTAAAAAATTTAGACAAAGAAAATTTTGATTCTAGAGAAAATCAGAGGGAAAAAATTGAAAGCCTGTTGGAGAGCGTTAACAGGCATAAGATCCCCTTAAACGAGCAAGAATTGCAAGCCTTTGATTTAGCGATTAAGGCTAACAGCTCTTATTACAAGCTCAGCTACAATCTTTTACCCTTACTTTTAAGCCTTTTATCTAAAAAGAAAACGCCATGATTGTAAAACGCCTTAACCCTGATGCGCTCAAAAGCACTCTACAAAAAATAGGCCCAGAAGAGATCGCTCAAACCCATATGCATAAAAAAGGCGTTAGCTTTGTTTTTGAAATCCAGCATCTGCCCTTAAGTGCAACGCTGATTTTAAAACAAGAGGCCATAAGTGTTGGGGGCGATTTTGCCACGCCAAGAGATTGTATTTTAGCTAAAGAGCCTTTTTATGATGGGGTGTTGGTTGTGAGCGCTAACCAATTAGAACGCCTTATTGTCAAGTGCCACTCCCAACCCTTTGGGCTTAAAAATTTAGCGCAAGAATTAAAAAGCCACCTCAAAGCCCCTAAGCCTAACAACCCACAGATCATGGCGGTTTTAAACCTGACTCCGGATAGCTTCTATGAAAAGAGCCGGTTTGATAGCAAAAAAGCGCTTGAAGAAATCTATCAATGGCTAGAAAAGGGTATCACGCTCATTGATATAGGCGCGGCCAGTTCAAGACCACAAAGTGAAATCATTGATCCAAAAATAGAGCAAGATCGCTTGAAAGAAGTTTTATTAGAAATCAAATCCCAAAAACTCTACCAATGCGCTAAATTCAGCATAGACACCTACCATGCCACAACCGCCCAAATGGCTTTGGAACATTCTTTTTCCATCCTTAATGATGTGAGCGGTTTTAGTAGTATTGAAATGCTAGAAGTCGCCAAAGATTACAAACCCACTTGCATTTTAATGCACGCTCAAAAAACCCCCAAAGACATGCAAGAAAATGTTTTTTACCACAATTTATTTGACGAAATGGATCGCTTCTTTAAAGAAAAACTAGAGGTTTTAGAAAAATACGCGCTTCAAGATATTATTTTAGATATAGGGTTTGGATTCGCTAAATTAAAAGAGCATAATTTAGCCTTAATCAAGCATTTAAGCCACTTCCTCAAATTCAAAAAACCCTTATTGGTGGGAGCGAGTCGTAAAAACACGATCGGGCTTATCACCGGGCGTGAAGTTCAAAACCGGCTCGCTGGCACTTTGAGTTTACATTTAATAGCGTTGCAAAATGGAGCGAGTATTTTAAGAGCGCATGACATCGATGAGCATATCGATCTCATCAAAGTGTTTAAGAGTTTAGAAGAAACGGATTAAAAAGCGCCTCACCCTAACCCCATTTTAAAGGGTAACATCCATAGAAGAAGGGTTGTTGTAAGCGTTTTGATAGCGTTGCAAAAAAGCGTTATGGTTGGTAGCGTTAAAGGTTTGTAGGGCCTTTTTGTGCAAGCCATTTATCGGTTGTTTGGGGGCGTTTTCCACTTCTTTAGAGAATTTCCCGTTATAAAAATCCGTCAAACTATAGAGCGACTGAGCGGCCAAGCGTTTTTGACTCTCATCCATTCCGGCCGTAGCCCTTAAAAAAGCCTCATACTCTCTATCGCTCATCAATTCTAAAACCAAAAAGCCGTAAGTCTCTCGCTTGTCAGGGTTAAAGGGGAGGTTTTCTATGGGAGCGTCCTTTTTTTCTCGCTCTATTTTTTCTGTGTTTTCAACAGGAGCCAGGTCTTCTTTAGGAGTGCTTTTAGCGTTTAAAAGCCCATAGAGGTTGGAATCAAACTGGTTAATAGAAGAAACAGCCATGCGAATTTCCTGAAATTGAATTTTACGCTAATATCAAGCAAAATCCATTCCCTAATGAAACTAAGCCTCATGGCATGATTTTTTAACAAAACAAAGGACTTGAAAAGCTTAAAAGAGTTTTCTAAGCGGTGGCGTTCAAACCCTTTAAAAAGGGTCTAGGAGTTTATTTTCAAAAAGGATTCGTGTTTTTATGTTTTCATATTTCTATAAGGAGTTTGAAATGCTGAAGCTTCTAGAATCATTCTAGACAAAAGGTAAAACTCCTAGAACATTGTTATAACATGATTTTACCAATCAACGCAACTTTTATGCTTTTAAAGCTTAAAAACTTTAAGTCTTGATTAGAGATTTTAGGTTAAACTACCCTAAAATCTTTATGGGTAAAGGGCATGCGTAATACCATTTTATTTGGCGTTTCAATGATACTCTTGGCGAATTTATGCTTTGGGACCATGAGCGCGTTTGTTAAAATCACAGCGGATTATTTTTCCCCTATGGAAAACGTGTTTTACCGCTCCATTACCATGACGCTCTTGCTCTTGCTCGTTTATCCTTTCAAACCCTACCGCTTAAAGAGTTACAAACAAGGCGGTTTTAAAAAGCTCGCTTTTAGGGTCGTTGTAGGGGGCTTGGCCATGCTAGCGTTTTTTTATAATATTGAAAAAATTTCACTCGCTACAGCGACGGCTTTCTCGCAATGCGCACCGATTTATACGGTGCTTCTTTCCCCTTTGCTTTTGAAAGAAAAACTAAAAAGAAGCGCGTTAATTTCCGCATGCATCGGGCTAGTGGGGGTGGTGTTGATTTCAGATCCTAGCGTGGAAAATGTGGGGCCGGTTGAAATTTTTATGGGCATATTGAGCGGGATCTTTGTGTCTTTAGCGTATATCACTTTAAGGGATTTGAGGGAATACTATGACAAGCAAGCCGTGATTTTAGCGTTCGCTTTTGGCATGAGCCTTCTTGGATTAGTGGGCATGTTTGTTGATATTCCTTTTTTATCCACAGGCATTCATGTTCCTAGAAAAGAAGACATTTTGTGGATTTCTTTAATAGGGATTAGCGGGACTTTAGGGCAGTATTTCTTAACTTATGCTTACATGAACGCTCCTGCTGGGATCATTGCCCCCATTGAATACACCCGCATTGTTTGGGGGCTGTTGTTTGGGCTGTATTTAGGCGATAAATTTTTGGATCTTAAAAGCTCTTTGGGGGTGGCTTTGATTTTATGTTCAGGCTTACTCATTGCCTTGCCCGCTCTTTTAAAAGAATTAAAAAAAATTTAAGCGATGCAACTAAGCCCCTTACAAAGCGCTCTGTTATACTTTAGCTACTTTATTTATCCAGAGAAAAAAACAAGAAGCTTTGATTTAAGCGACTTAGTCTTTATTCTCATGGTTTTTTTAGTCCTGGCTTTGGGACTGTTGATGAGCGAAGAAATTTCTATCAGCTACAATGAAGCAAAGGATTTTTTTTATAGCAGCGCATGGTTTGTCCAAATCGCTCAAAAAAGCACTGAAATTTTAGGCCAAAACGATTTGGCTTTAAGATTGCCTTTTTTGATCGCTCACATCATTAACATGTTTTTATTTTATTTGATAGGGCGAAAGATTTTAAAAAAGCCTAAAGACGCCCTTTATGTGGTATTGACTTACGCTTTATTGCCTGGGGTGAATCTCTTTGCGATTTTATTGGCTAAAAGCGTGCTGGTGTTAAGCCTTGGGCTTTTGGTCAGCTATTTATATATCAAAACCCAAAAAATCCCTTATTTAACCCTTAGCGCTTGCGCGTTTTTAGACGGCGCGTTCATCCCGCTTTTACTAGGGGTTTTTACCTACGCTTTAAGAAGACGCTATTTTAAGAGCGCGATCTTTATTTTGGTGGGTTTAAGCGTGAATACCGCTCTTTTTAGCGGGAGTTTCAATAAGGGCTTGCCTAGCGGGTATTTTATAGACACATGCTTAGAACTCATGCTTTTATATTCGCCCTTATTGTTCCTCTACTACCCTTATACGATCTATAAAGCCCTTTTTGATAAAAAGCCATCGTTACTAGCCTTTATGAGCGCGAGCGGTTGGCTTTTCCCTTTGCTTTTGAGCATGCGCCAAGAGATAGATTTAAAAACTTTCGCCCCCTTAGCTTTAATCGGTTTGCCTTTGTTTGTTAAAAGCGTTTTAAATAGCCTTAGGGTGCGTTTAAAGGAATTTAGGGGGCAGTATTATTTGCGCGTTTTTAGTTTGTATCTTTTAATGCTCACTGAAACGCTTTTTTTATGGGGGAGTAAAATTTCTGGCGCCAATGAAAAATTATTAAACCGGCATTTCTTAGCCAAAGAAGTCGCTACGGCCTTGCAATTAAGGGGCATTCATCAAATCCGCACCAACGATAAACAACTCGCTTTAAGGCTTCAATTTTATGGCATTAAAGAGGGGGGGAGATTAAGACTGATCAACACCAAAATTTCTAAAAAACGCCCTGATATTGCAATCATCTACGCTGATAAAATTCTACAATCCTATAGTTTGGTGCGCCATTAAACCCATTCTTTAAAAAGCATTTTATCTAAAGAATGATAAAATACACTCCAAAAATAAATAAAATACGCGAGAAAAATCATGAGACTCAAACTAACCCATATAAACCATATCAGCCATAAGATTGCCAACGACTTTATCCATTCAAAACTATTAGAATTAAAAGCCCCTAGAGAATTATTGTGCGAATTGATAGAAGGGATTTTGGAAAAAAGCGTTAAAAAAGAAAACGCCATAGACGAGCAAGCCAGAGAGCTTTTAGAAGAAAACACCGATGAGATAGAATTCATGCGGATGGATGAAAGGCAGCTTTTTTGGATGATTAAAAGACAGATCGCTCAAAAAGAGGGCTTTCATTTGTTTTGGGAAGAAAGGTGCAACGATTTGTCGTACCAGATTTTGAATAAAATCTTAGATGAGGATTTGATCATGTTTAGCGTGTCAGAGAATTTGATAAGAAATTTGATTTACAAATCCATTGACACCTATTCTAAAGCGTATGAAAGCATTGAAAATGAAGTGCATGAAAAAATCAAGCATTACAAACGCAAACTGCCCGTAGGGAGCGATGAATACGAGTTGGTGTTTGAAAGGCTCTATGAAGAAGAATTAAGGCGCAAGGGCTTTTTATAATGATTTCTCTCTATTTAGAAAACGGGCTTTTTTTGCAAGCGCAAAGTTTTGGGGCTAGCGGCACGCAAGCAGGCGAGCTTGTTTTTAACACTTCTATGAGCGGTTATCAAGAAGTCATTAGCGACCCTAGCTATAAGGGGCAATTTGTGGTTTTTAGCATGCCTGAAATTGGGGTTGTGGGCGCTAATTCTAAAGATGATGAATCCTTTTTTTCATGTACAGGGGTTTTAGCGCGCCATTACAACGAATTTTTTTCTAATTCAAGGGCGGATTTTAGCTTGAGCACTTATTTGAAAGAGCGTGGCGTTTTAGGGATTTGTGGCGTTGATACCAGAAGTTTGATCAAAACCTTACGCCATCATGGGTGCTTGATGATGGTGGCTTCCACGATAGAGCATGACAAAAACAAGCTTGAAGAAATTTTAAAAAACGCCCCTAGAATTTCCCACTCCCCCCTAGTGTCTAGCGTTTCTACGCCAAAAATAACCACGCACCAACGCACGACTTTTGATTTCAAAACCCTAGATTACAAGCCTTTTGATGGAAAAACCTCTCATAAAATTATCGCGGTGCTAGACTTTGGGGCTAAGGGCAATATTTTAAATGAGCTTCAAAATGTGGGGTTAAAAGCCCTTATTTACCCGCACCACACTAAAGCTAACGAGCTGATTAAGGCCTATGAAAAAAAAGAAATTAACGGGATTTTCCTCTCTAACGGGCCAGGCGATCCTTTAAGCTTGCATCAAGAAATTGGAGAAATCAAGCAACTCATTGACGCTAAAATCCCCATGTTTGGCATTTGCTTAGGGCATCAATTGCTCTCTATCGCGCAAGGCTACCCTACTTACAAACTCAAATTTGGCCATCATGGGAGCAACCACCCCGTTAAAAACCTGAAAACAAACGCCGTTGAAATCACCGCGCAAAACCACAACTATTGCGTCCCTGAAGAAATTGAAGAAATCGCTATCATCACGCACCGCAACCTTTTTGACAACACCATTGAGGGCGTGCGTTATAAAAACGCTCCCATTATTTCTGTCCAGCACCACCCAGAAAGCAGCCCCGGCCCCAAAGAGAGCCACTATATTTTTAAGGAATTTATGGAATTGTTAAAGGATTTTTAGGGGTTTTTAAAAACAACGCCTATAGAGGTTGAAAAGTGCTTTAAAAATAGATTTAAATCTTTTTATCAAAAAATCTCGCATTTACTCTAAATTAATTCTCTTGCAATAGCATTCTCTCGCAATAATTATTATTGTTATTGCGACAAAACTTTTAGAAGGAGTTATTATGGGAAGTATCGGTAGTATGGGCAAACCTATTGAAGGGTTTTTAGTGGCAG
>NZ_AKHP02000033.1:0-4916 GCF_000296015.2 Helicobacter pylori FD535 | reverse complement strand
GCGTCTTTTTTATCTTTGTGAGCCACTAATTGAGAGCTTAACTCAGGTTTTTTGGCGTCTTTTTTATCTTTGTGAGCGTATGCAGAACTCACTGCTAAAACTGATAACAAAACACCTGTCAAGATTTGCTTTTTCATACGAAAACTCCTTATGATGATCTTAAAAGCGAGAGAATTATATTTTTCAAAAGTAAACGAATAGAAACCAATAGAATTTTCACTAAAGAAATTTGCAGATTGCGTTTTGTTATATAAAAAACGCTTGATAGTAATCAGCTATTTTTCTTAAAAAATAAAAACGCTCAAAAGCGTTTTTTAAGATTGAATACAAAAGAGCTTGTTATTAGTCAAGCGGGATTTCTTGTAAGGCGGTCTATGAATTAGGGGATTTTTAAAGAGCATTGCTACAAAACACCCCCTAACCCCTTAAGAAAACGAATTCCACCATGAAATAAAATCTAAAACGATTAAACGAAGCAACCAAAACCCCATTTTTAAAAATCAAAAAGTTTTAGTTACCCCTTATTTGATGAGGACAAAGCTAAAAAGCAATTTTATAGCAAAAAAGGTAATTAGAGAGGTAAAAAGGGATAAAAACACTCAAAAAATCTTTTTAAATCCAAAAGAGAAAAAGTTTAAACAGCGCCTACAACACCCTCTCACAAGAGAGCGTTACGATAAAATCAGCCTTTACGCTTTTCTACAATTTCCTTAGCGATATTACTAGGCACTTCACCATAATGATCAAACTCCATAGAGTAAGTTCCGCGCCCTTGAGTGGCTGATCGTAAATCCGTAGAATAACCAAACATTTCCACCAACGGCACAAAAGCATTCACGATTTTCAAGCCTAATCGGTCGTCCATAGAATTGATTTGCCCTCTTCTTCTGTTCAAATCGCCAATCACATCGCCCATGTATTCTTCAGGGACTTCCACTTCCACTTTCATCATAGGCTCTAGTAAAACCGGGTTAGCCGCACGACTCGCTTCTTTAAACGCCATAGAGCCAGCGATTTTAAACGCCATTTCTGAAGAATCCACATCATGGTAGCTCCCATCATAAAGGGTAACTTTAAAATCCACCACCGGATAGCCTGCCAAAACGCCATTTTGCATCGCTTCCTGGATACCCTTATCCACCGCAGGGATATATTCTTTAGGGATCACGCCCCCAGAAATTTCATTCACAAATTCATACCCACTGCCAGGCTCTTTAGGCTCAAGCTTGATAAACACATGCCCGTATTGCCCACGGCCACCGCTTTGCTTAGCGTATTTATGCTCTTTGCTCACGCTGGAGCGGATAGTCTCTCTAAAGGCGACTTGCGGCTGACCGATTTCAGCTTCCACCTTAAATTCTCTTTTTAATCTGTCCACGATGATTTCTAGGTGCAATTCACCCATGCCACCAATAAGGGTTTGCCCGGTTTCTTCTTGAGTCATCACCCTAAAGCTTGGATCTTCTTCAGCAAGCTTGCCTAACGCCACGCCCATTTTTTCTTGGTCTGCTTTGGTTTTAGGCTCTACAGCGATGTGAATGACCGGCTCAGGAAATTCCATCCTTTCTAAAACAACGGCGTTCTTTTCATCGCAAAGCGTGTCCCCAGTTAGCGTGTCTTTTAAGCCCACAAACGCACAAATCTCACCCGCATAAACCTCTTTAATGTCTTCTCTCTTATTAGAGTGCATTTTAAGGAGTCTTCCCACGCGCTCTTTTTTATCTTTGGTGGAGTTATACACATAGCTACCGGACTCTAGATTGCCGCGATACACGCGCACAAAAGTGAGTTGGCCCACAAAAGGATCCGTCATGATTTTAAACGCCAAACCGGCAAACTCGCCATCATCGCTGGATTTCACAAAAACCTCTTCTTCGGTTTTTGGATCAATCCCCTTAATATCCACAACCTCCGTAGGCGCTGGCAAGTAATCAATGACTGCGTCTAATAAAGTCTGCACGCCTTTATTTTTAAAAGAAGAACCACAAAGCATAGGGACGAGACTCATGTTCAAACAACCCGTTTTAATGCCTTTTTTGATTTCTTCAATACTCAATTCTTCACCGCCTAAATACTTTTCCATCAAGACTTCATCTTGCTCGGCTACGGCTTCTACAAGCTTTTCTCGGTATTGTTTAGCCTTTTCTAACAAATCGCTGGGGATTTCTTCTACATCGTATTTGGCTCCCATGGTTTCATTATTCCAAACAATCGCTTTCATTTGGACTAAATCAATCACGCCAATGAAAGTGTCTTCAGCCCCAATAGGGATATTGATAGGCACAGGATTAGCTTTCAAGCGAAGCTTAATCTGGTTTTCTACACTATAGAAATTCGCCCCAATCCTATCCATTTTATTGACAAAAACAATCCTAGGCACGCCGTATTTATTCGCTTGACGCCACACGGTCTCGCTTTGAGGCTGCACGCCCCCAACCGAGCAAAACACCGAAACCGCACCATCTAGCACGCGCATGGATCGTTCCACTTCAATAGTGAAATCCACATGCCCTGGAGTGTCAATCAAATTGATTTGGTGATCCTTCCAAAAGCAAGTCGTTGCCGCAGAAGTGATCGTGATCCCTCTTTCTTTTTCTTGCTCCATCCAATCCATTGTCGCTGCACCGTCATGCACTTCGCCAATCTTATGACTCACGCCTGTATAGAATAAAATCCTTTCAGAAGTGGTGGTTTTCCCAGCATCAATATGAGCGGCGATACCGATATTCCTGATCCTATTTAATGGGGTTTTTCTAGCCATTCTAACTCCAATTACCAGCGATAGTGTGCGAACGCTTTATTCGCTTCTGCCATTTTATGTACATCTTCTTTTTTCTTAAAAGCCGCACCCTTATCGCTAGCCGCATCCATAAGCTCGTTAGCCAATCTATCCACCATCATTCTTTCATTGCGTTTCCTGGTCGCTTCTAAAATCCAACGAATAGATAGCGACTGCTGGCGACTCGCTCTCACTTCTACCGGCACTTGATAGGTAGCCCCACCCACTCTTCTGCTGCGCACTTCCACTAAAGGACGCACCCTTTCTAGGGCTTTTTCAAACACTTCAATCCCTTTTTCACCGCTTTTTTCTTCAATCTTATTAAAAGCTTTGTAGATGATTTTTTCCGCTACGCTTTTCTTGCCGTCATACATCATCTTATTGATAAACTTAGTAACCACTTTGTTCCCATAAACAGGATCGCCCAAAATCTCCCTAACGGGTGCTTTTCTTCTTCTCATGTTTTTGTTTTCCTCTTATTTTTTCTTGTTGTCGGTTGCTTTTTTGTCGGTTGCTTTAGCTTTTTTAGTCCCGTATTTAGAGCGTGAAACCGTTCTTTTATTGACCCCTGCAGTGTCTAAAGCGCCACGAACGATGTGGTATTTCACACCGGGTAAATCCTTAACCCTACCCCCACGCACTAACACAATGGAGTGTTCTTGCAAGTTATGCCCTTCACCAGGGATGTAACTGATCACTTCAAATTTGCTGGTCAAACGGACTTTAGCGATCTTTCTTAAAGCCGAGTTAGGCTTTTTGGGGGTAGTCGTATAAACCCTAGTACAAACCCCTCTTCTTTGAGGGCATTCCACTAATGCAGGTGATTTCGTTTTTTTAACCACCTTTTTCCTTTCTTTTCTAATCAACTGATTGATAGTAGGCACTATTTTTCCTTATTCTAAAAATTTAAAACTAAAAGTTCTCCCATTTTACCCTAATTTTTCTTTTAAAAATCTTAACCGATTTTTTTGTCAAAATTTAGGGTCATCTTCAAGAGTTTTCAGCACGATTTTTTTATTCTTATACATGCCTGTTCCCACAGGGATCATCCTCCCCAACACCACATTCTCTTTCAAGTCTTCTAAAAAGTCTTTTTTCATAGCGATACTGGCTTCTGTTAAAACTTTAGTCGTTTCTTGGAAAGAGGCCGCTGAGATGATGCTATCGCTCCCGATAGCCGCTCTGGTGATCCCTAAAAGCACCGGTTCAGCAATCGCAGGCTCGCCTTTTAAAGCGATCACACGAGCGTTTTCTTCTTTGAAGAGTTTTTTACTGACTAAATCCCCTTCAATAAATTTGCTATCCCCGCTGTCTAAAATACGCACTTGCCTTAGCATTTGAGAAACAATGATTTCAATGTGCTTGTCTGCAATGCTTACCCCCTGCCTGCGATACACTTGCTGGACTTCGCTCACAATGTATTTATAAAGCTCTTTTTCGCCGCTGATCCTTAAAATATCATGGCTTGAAACCACCCCATCCGTCATCGCTTCTCCCGCATGCACAAATTCATCGGCATGCACTAAAATTTGCTTGCCTTTATCCACGAAATAATCCATGGAACGGCCATCTTTAGAAGTTACGATGATGTGTTCTTTATTGCGAATGGGTTTGCCAAAACTCACAATCCCATCAACTTCAGAAAGGATCGCCACATCTTTAGGCTTGGGTTTTCTCGCTTCAAAGAGTTCCGAAACCCTCGGAAGACCCCCGGTAATATCCCTGGATTTAACGGTTGCTTTAGGGATTTTCGCTAACACTTCAGCCTGCTCCACGCTAGAGCCATCGCTAACAGCGATAGAAGTTTTTGGCTCTAGGAAATAACGCGCTTCTTCGCCATTAGCCCCCTCTAAAAACAAGCTTGGTTTGTATCCGCTTGGAATGTAATCATTCACCACTAAGCTTGTGATACCGGTATTTTCGTCTTCTTTTTCAGCGACCGTAACCCCTGCGATAATATCCATAAAACTCACCCTACCTTTAAAGTCCGCAATGATAGGGGTGTTGTAAGGATCCCATGTGGCAATCGTGCTTAACGCATTTGTAGTAGGCTTAGAAATAAGGCTATTAGCGCTCACTTCACTATTATCATCAATCAAAATCTCAGAACCCCTAGCGATATAATGGCGAGCGGCTT
>NZ_AKHP02000034.1:0-20233 GCF_000296015.2 Helicobacter pylori FD535 | reverse complement strand
CTCCGCCAAAACCTATAGAAAAGCCCAAACCTGAGCCTAAACCTAAGCCAAAACCCAAACCTGAACCCAAAAAGCCCAACCACAAACATAAGGCTCTTAAAAAAGTGGAAAAAGTGGAAGAGAAAAAAGTAGTAGAGGAGAAAAAAGAAGAGAAAAAAATAGTAGAGCAGAAAGTAGAACAAAAAGTAGAGCAGAAAAAAGTGGAAGAGAAAAAACCTGTCAAAAAAGAATTTGACCCTAACCAGCTTTCTTTCTTGCCTAAAGAAGTTGCGCCACCCAGACAAGAAAACAATAAAGGCTTGGATAACCAAACCAGGAGGGATATTGATGAATTGTATGGCGAAGAATTTGGGGATTTAGGCACAGCCGAAAAAGATTTCATCAGGAATAATTTAAGGGATATTGGGCGCATCACGCAAAAATATTTAGAATACCCTCAAGTAGCGGCTTATTTAGGGCAAGACGGGACGAATGCGGTAGAGTTTTACTTGCACCCTAACGGCGATATTACCGATCTTAAAATCATCGTTGGCTCTGAATATAAAATGCTTGATGACAACACCTTAAAGACCATTCAGATCGCTTATAAGGATTACCCGCGCCCCAAAACTAAAACCCTCATTCGCATTAGAGTGCGTTATTACTTAGGGGGCAATTAAAGAAATGGAAATCACGCTTTTTGACCCCATAGACGCCCACTTGCATGTGCGAGAAAACGCACTTTTAAAAGCGGTGTTAAGATATTCTAGCGAGCCTTTTAGCGCTGCGGTGATCATGCCTAATCTCAGCAAGCCCTTGATTGACACTCCAACCACCCTTGAATACGAAGAAGAAATTTTAAACCATTCTTCAAACTTCAAGCCTTTAATGAGTTTGTATTTCAATGATGGTTTGACTTTAGAAGAATTGCAACGCGCCCAAGAAAAAGGCATCAGGTTTTTAAAGCTCTACCCCAAAGGCATGACCACAAACGCGCAAAACGGCACTTCGGATTTGTTGGGTGGAAAAACTTTAGAGATTTTAGAAAACGCCCAAAAATTAGGCTTTATTTTATGTATCCATGCAGAACAAGCCGGGTTTTGTTTGGATAAAGAATTTTTATGCCACAGCGTTTTAGAAACTTTCGCCCTTTCATTCCCTAAACTCAAAATCATTATAGAACATTTGAGCGATTGGCGCAGTATCGCTTTAATTGAAAAGCATGCCAACCTCTATGCGACTTTAACTTTACACCATATCAGCATGACCTTAGATGATTTATTAGGGGGGAGTTTGAACCCGCATTGTTTTTGCAAGCCTTTAATCAAAACCAAAAAAGACCAAGAAAGGCTCTTATCCCTTGCTTTAAAAGCCCACCCTAAAATCTCTTTTGGCTCTGATAGCGCCCCGCATTTTGTCTCTAAAAAACATAGCGCTAACATCCCGGCAGGCATCTTTTCTGCCCCTATTTTGTTGCCTGCGTTGTGTGAACTTTTTGAAAAACACAACGCTTTAGAAAACCTGCAAGCCTTTATCAGCGATAACGCTAAAAAAATCTACGCGCTAGACAATTTGCCCAGAAAAAAAGCGCGTTTGTCTAAAAAACCCTTTATAGTCCCCACACACACGCTTTGTTTGAATGAAAAAGTTGCTATCTTAAGAGGGGGCGAAACGCTATCTTGGAACCTTCAAGAAACCGCCTAAAACATGCCGCCTTTTTTGTGGGGCTTTTTATCGTTTTATTTTTGATTGCAATGAAGCGCCAAACCCCCCCCTATGCTTTCATGCATAATCAAACCCTTTCAACTGAAAGCCCCCCCTATTTCACTCAGCTCACTATCCCTAAACCAGATGACGCTTTAAGCGTGCATGCGAGCGCTTTAATCAGCTTGTCTAACGATAACCTCTTGAGCGCTTATTTTAGCGGCACTAAAGAAGGGGCAAGGGATGTGAAAATCAGCGCGAATCTTTTTGACAGCAAGATTAATCGTTGGAGCGAAGCTTTCATTATTTTAACCAAAGAAGAGCTTTCTCATTATTCGCATGAATACATCAAAAAACTAGGCAACCCCTTGCTTTTTTTGCATGACGATAAAATTTTGTTGTTTGTCGTAGGGGTGAGCATGGGCGGATGGGCCACTTCTAAAATCTATCAACTTGAAAGTGCTTTAGAGCCGATTCATTTTAAGTTTGTGCAAAAACTCTCCTTAAGCCCTTTTTTAAACTTAAGCCATTTGATAAAAAATAAGCCTTTAAACACCACTGATGGCGGGTTTATGCTACCACTCTATCACGAATTAGCCACCCAATACCCCTTGTTGTTGAAATTTGATAAACAAAATAACCCCAAAGAGCTTTTAAGGCCTAATGCCCTAAACCACCAGCTCCAGCCAAGCCTAACCCCCTTTAAAGACTGCGCTATTATGGCGTTTAGAAACCATTCCTTTAAAGATAGCCTCATGCTAGAAACCTGTAAAACCCCCACTATTTGGCAAAAACCCATGCTGACGAATTTGAAAAACTTGAATGACGCTTTGAATTTGATCAATTTAAACAAAGAATTGTTTTTGATCCACAACCCTAGCGATTCATCACTGCGCCGTAAAGAACTCTTGCTTTCTAAGTTAGAAAACCCAAACTCTTTTAAAACCTTAAAAATTTTAGATAAAGCAAATGAAGTGAGTTACCCAAGCTATAGTCTTAATTCTCATTTTATAGATATTGTCTATACCTACAACCGCTCCCGCATCAAACACATCCGTTTTAACATGGCTTATTTAAAAACCCTTCTCAAGTGATCAGTCATGTTTATAACTTCTTCTTACACGCTGAGCTTTATATGGTTTTTTTTAATTTTCTTTTTTTTCAAAAATAAGCCATTGGGTTTGAGGTTTTCGCTCTCTTGTATAAGCGTGATTTTAAGCAATATTGCTTTTAAAGACTCTCTATCGCTCAACGCCTTTTTAAGCAGTTTTACAGCCCCCTTAAGCCCCTTTAGCTGTCTTTTGATCCTTGCTTATGCACTCTTTTCTTGCCGTCTTCTCCAAAAGCCTCCTTTAGAAACCTTGCAATCTTATAGCGTCATGCTGTTTTTCAATCTGTTGCTTTTGACAGATATTTTAGGGTTTTTGCCTTTTTCAATTTATCATCATTTCATGGCCTCTCTTATTTTTAGCGCGCTTTTTTGTAGCAGTTTGTTTTGGAGTAGCCCCTTACTAGGTGTGATCGCTTTAGTGGCGTTATCCAGTTCGCTTTTGATGCGTTCTAATTTTCAAATCTTAGATTCTTTATTGGATTTTCCTTTGCTTCTTTTTGTTTTTTTTAAGACTTTATATCTTGTTAAAAAAAGGTTGTATTAACGCTTATGAAATCCCTATCTAATGCCCTTTTTTCGCTCTTTTTAAAAGGCTTTTATTTCACCTTTTTTATGAGCTTGTTGTTTGTGTTCAATCGTATCGGCTTTATCCTTTATACGGGCTATTATAAGCATGCTTTAAAAAACCCTATTTTTGATGAAATCATCAAAACCCTATTCAATGGAGCAAGATACGATAATCGTGTGGTCTCAAGCTTAGCGATTCTTTTTATCATCATCGGGTTGTTAGGGTTATTTACCCCCAAACGCCAAACCAAAATGCTTAATGTTGTGGCGTATTTTTCTATCGCTATTATCCTGTTTTTAAACATTGCGAACATTGTTTATTATGGCATTTATGGGAATGTGTTTGATGAAAATTTATTGGAATTTTTGCATGAAGACACGCTCACGATTTTAAAAATGAGCGGGGAATACCCTATTTTTTCTAGTTTTTCACTCTTTGTGATCCTTAGCGTTTTAACCTCTTTTATCTATTTCAAACTCCAAAACGCCCTTTTCAAACCCAAAAATGTTTATCAAGCCACCAAACCCCTTAAAACTTTCATTCTATTTGCGCTTTTTTCCCTCACGCAAATGTTTTACATTAACGCGCAGTTGAGCTTTGTTGGCGCGTCTTTAGATCTCAGCATAAAGCCAGCCAAAGATCCTTTTTTAATGAAAATCACCCCCGGGGCGTTTC
Source organism: Helicobacter pylori FD535 (assembly GCF_000296015.2). Classification (GTDB taxonomy): domain Bacteria; phylum Campylobacterota; class Campylobacteria; order Campylobacterales; family Helicobacteraceae; genus Helicobacter; species Helicobacter pylori_CT. Next base: position 16,196 of record NZ_AKHP02000034.1, on the reverse strand, counting down.
GCAACCTTTATCTTTTGGTGCGCAATTACAGACAAAGCCATAACCTTAAATTCAGCGATTTTGCTAAAGGATCGCCCCTAGAAGTGGCGAAAAATTATTTCAATCTTAAAGAAAACCCCCAAAACAACCTCTATGAGTTGCTAACTCAGACAAGCCGCAACAATTCCAATCAAACCATTCAACATGTTTTTTATATCGTTTCAGAGTCCCTGAGTTCATGGCATTTTGATCCAAAATTTGACGCCATAGGGCTAACGAGCGCTTTACAAGATTTGGTTAAAAAAGAGCATGCCTGCATGCTTTCTGCTTTTATTGAAGGCGCCCCACGAACCGTTAAAAGCCTGGATGTCCAAATCACAGGCTTGCCTTATATTAATGATAATAATTTAGTCAATTCAGGAGTGATCCTCCCTAGCTTTCCTATGGCGATTGGCAATATCACAAAAACTCTGGGTTATAAAAACAACTTTTATTATGGGGGTAGCGGGATTTGGAACAAACTAACCAGTTTCACCAAAAAACAAGGTTTTCACGCCCTTTATTTCAACAACCATCTCTTAGAATTTGCCAAAAACAAGCCCTACCCTAAACCCATAGAAAGCAACTGGGGAGTGCATGATAATATTTTATTTGACTACATTTTAGAAAACACCAACCCCAATGAAAAAACTTTCAGCATGGTCATGACTTTAAGCAATCATGCGATCAAAAACGTGAATCTCAAAGCCTTTGGCGTGCCTTTAGAAAAAATCCAAAAATTTGTGGAAAAAACCCCCAAAGCAGAAAATCTACCGGACGCTAATTCTTTAGGGCATATCTACTGGTATGACAAAGTAATAGCCAATTTCATCAAAAAAGCCAGCCAAAAATTCCCTAACTCGCTTTTTATCATCACAGGAGATCATTTTGACAGGAGCTATGAATACGCTAAAAACGATTTATATATAATCAAATCCGTGCCGCTTATTTTATTCGCTCCTACTTTAAAGCCTGAAAAAATCAGTCAAGTCGGATCGCATTTAGACATCGCCCCCACGATTGTTGAATTAATCGCTCCTAAAGGTTTTCCATTTGTGAGTTTTGGAAAGCCTTTATTTTCTAACAACGCAACAAACCCTCCAAGCCACCCCAATTACGCGCTAGGTTATGAAGCGATCGCTACCAAAGATTATTTTTATAACCCGAGTTTGGGGTTAAGGTATTTGAACAAAAATCACAAAGATCAAGAGGATAAACAAAACGACAAAATAGAAGCTTCTGAGTTTTACCAGCAATTAGAATCCTTAAAAGCCCTTAGTTTCTACTTGCTCTATCATGGGGCTCATCTTAAAGATTGACAAACTGAGTTTTTAATTCCATTAAACGCATGATTTTTGCTACAATAATAGGATTTTAATTGATAAAGGATAAATAAGCATGCCAAATAGGGGCGTTGTTTTATTAGACGGGCAAGCGCTAGCTTATAATATAGAAAAAGATTTGAAAAATAAAATCCAAATGATAACTGCACAAACGCATAAACGCCCCAAATTGGCCGTGATTTTAGTGGGGAAAGATCCCGCTAGTATCACTTATGTCAACATGAAGATCAAAGCATGCGAAAGGGTGGGCATGGATTTTGACTTAAAAACCCTCCAAGAGGATATTACTGAAACTGAATTGCTGTCCTTGATTAAAAATTATAATACCGATCAAAGCATTTCAGGCGTTTTAGTCCAGCTCCCCCTACCCAGACACATTGATTCTAAAATGGTTTTAGAAGCCATTGATCCCAGTAAAGATGTGGATGGTTTCCACCCCCTTAATATCGGCAAGCTCTGCACTCAAAAAGAATCGTTTCTGCCAGCCACCCCTATGGGCGTGATGCGTCTTTTAAAGCATTATCATATTGAAATCAAGGGCAAAGATGTGACGGTTATTGGGGCGAGCAATATCATTGGAAAACCTTTAAGCATGCTCATGTTAAACGCTGGGGCGAGCGTGAGCGTGTGCCATATTTTGACTAAAGACATTAGTTTTTACACCCAAAACGCTGATATTGTCTGCGTGGGCGTGGGTAAGCCTGATTTGATTAAAGCGAGCATGTTAAAAAAAGGGGCTGTAGTGGTGGATATTGGGATCAATCATTTGAATGACGGGCGTATCGTGGGCGATGTGGATTTTACAAATGTGCAAAAAGTTGCCGGTTTTATCACCCCTGTGCCTAAAGGCGTGGGACCTATGACGATCGTTTCGCTTTTAGAAAACACTTTAATCGCTTTTGAAAAACAACAAAGGAAGGGGTTTTAATGAAATTTTTACGCTCTGTTTATGCATTTTGCTCCAGTTGGGTAGGGACGATCATTATTGTGCTGTTGGTTATCTTTTTTATCGCGCAAGCCTTCATCATTCCTTCTCGCTCTATGGTAGGCACGCTCTATGAGGGCGACATGCTTTTTGTCAAAAAGTTTTCTTACGGCATACCCATTCCTAAAATCCCATGGATTGAGCTTCCTGTTATGCCTGATTTTAAAAATAACGGGCATTTGATAGAGGGGGATCGCCCCAAGCGCGGCGAAGTGGTAGTGTTTATCCCTCCCCATGAAAAAAAATCTTACTATGTCAAAAGGAATTTTGCCATTGGGGGCGATGAGGTGTTATTCACTAATGAGGGGTTTTATTTGCACCCTTTTGAGAGCGGCAACAACAAAGATTACATCACTAAACATTACCCTAACGCCATGACAAAAGAATTTATGGGTAAAATTTTTGTTTTAAACCCTTATAAAAATAAGCATCCGGGTATCCATTACCAAAAAGACAATGAAACTTTCCACTTAATGGAGCAGTTAGCCACTCAAGGCACAGAAGCTAATATCAGCATGCAACTCATTCAAATGGAGGGCGAAAAGGTGTTTTATAAGAAAATCAATAACGATGAATTTTTCATGATCGGCGATAACAGAGACAATTCTAGCGACTCGCGCTTTTGGGGGAGTGTGGCTTATAAAAACATCGTGGGTTCGCCATGGTTTGTTTATTTCAGTTTGAGTTTAAAAAATAGCCTGGAAATGGATGCAGAAAATAACCCCAAAAAACGCTATTTGGTGCGTTGGGAACGCATGTTTAAAAGCGTTGGAGGCTTAGAAAAAATCATTAAAAAAGAAAAAGCAACGCGTTAAGGTTTTTTGTGCAATTTTTTGATTTCTCTTTAGAAAGTTTTATCACCACCTTAATGAAGATCCTAGCCCTTTTAATCGCTATCATAGGGCATGAGATCATGCATGGCTTGAGCGCGTTTTTATTTGGGGACAAAAGTGCAAAAGAGGCTAATCGTTTGAGTTTAAACCCTATCAGGCATTTAGACATGATGGGTTCGGTGCTTTTACCGGCTCTATTACTCATTTTTCAAGCCCCCTTTTTGTTTGGGTGGGCCAAACCCGTGCCTGTGGATATGCGCTATATTGTCTCTCAAAAAGGCTCTCTAGCATGCGTAGTGGTGAGTTTAGCCGGGGTGGCTTATAATTTCACCCTAGCCGTTCTGCTCGCTTCCATCACGCATTTGAGCTTCCAAAAACTAGGGATCAACGCTTTAAGTATTGATGAATTGAATCTTTATCAGCTCGCTTTAGTAACCTTTCTCATTCAAGGCATTCTTTATAATCTTGTCTTAGGCGTTTTTAACAGCCTCCCTATCCCGCCCTTAGACGGCTCCAAAGCGTTAGGCTTTTTAGCGTTGCATTTTAAAAGCGCGTTTTTATTGGAATGGTTTTCTAAAATGGAACGCTACGGCTTTTTGGTTGTGTTTATTTTTTTGTTTATCCCCCCTTTATCGGAGTTTTTTATCCATGCGCCCACAAGATTTTTATTTTCCTTACTCCTTTCTTAATCTTTTATCAAGGAGAGCTGATGAATAAGCCTTTGAATATTGCTCAAGTTTTTATAGGAAGCGATCATGCAGGGTTGCATCTTGCAGAATTTGTTAAACATTTTTTAGAAGACAAGGATTTTAAGATCCAAGCTTTTTTACCCACTATGAGGGTGGATTACCCTGATTACGCCAAATTAGTGTGCCAAAAGGTCTTAGAAAATGCGCAAAGCTATGGTATTTTAGTGTGTGCTACAGGGATAGGCATGAGCATGGGCGCTAATCGCTTTAAGGGTATTAGAGCCGCCTTGTGCCTTGATGCTTACATGGCCAAAATGACTCGCTTGCACAATAACGCTAATGTCTTGTGTTTGGGCGAAAAGATTAGCGGTATTGGCGTAACAGAAAGCATTTTAGAAGCGTTTTTCTCTACAGAATTTGAACAAGGCCGTCATGTGTTGCGCATCCAAAAGCTAGATGAATCGCTGAAATCATCAACCTAATGTAGTATAATTACATCGTTTCGTTAAAAGGATATTTTAATAGAATGTTTACCCAATGGTTTATCATCACTATCGCTATTGTTTTTATCCTTTATATGGGTGTGCGCACTTTCTTTTTTAAAACCATGGCTAAACGGCAAGAACGCACCAACGCATCCATGAAGCTCACCTTACAAGAAGCTGAAATTTTGATCCAAAAACACCAGTTGCAACTCCAAAGAGCTTTAGGCAATATTGATATTCTCACCCAAGAAATGAGCTCGTTAAAAACAGAACTGAAAGCCCTTAAACAGCGCAACTCTGAATACAAAGGCGAATCGGATAAATATAAAAATCGTATTAAAGAATTGGAGCAAAAAATAGAAGCTCTCCTTTAAAAACGCTATAATAAATCAAAATTCTACAACCAATCAGTGATATTAAAGGATATTAAAATGAATGAAACGCTCAAAGAAGAACTTTTACAAAGCATCAGAGAAGTGAAAGATTACCCTAAAAAAGGGATTTTATTCAAAGACATTACCACGCTACTCAACTACCCCAAACTCTTTAACAAACTCATTGACGCGCTCAAAAAACGCTATCTCGCTCTCAATATAGACTTTATCGTGGGCATTGAAGCTAGGGGGTTTATTTTAGGCTCTGCTCTCGCTTATGCGCTTGGGGTGGGTTTTGTGCCTGTGAGGAAAAAGGGCAAACTCCCTGCACACACCCTGTCTCAAAGCTACAGCCTAGAATACGGGAGCGACAGCATAGAAATCCACTCTGACGCTTTTAGGGGGGTTAAGGGGGTGAGGGTGGTCTTAATTGATGACTTATTAGCCACTGGAGGCACAGCTTTAGCGAGCCTTGAGCTTATCAAAGCCCTACAAGCCGAATGCATAGAAGCATGCTTTTTGATAGGGTTAAAAGAATTGCCGGGTATCCAACTTTTAGAAGAGCGAGTGAAAACCTTTTGTTTGTTAGAGTGCTAGAATAAGGGTGAATTTTGGAAGAATACATCATTAACTTATGGAATCAGCATGCGGCGACTTGGGGGTATCTCATTTTATTCGGGTGGAGCATTTTAGAAGGCGAAATCGGGTTAATTTTAGCAGGGATTGCCAGCTATACCGGTCATATGCATTTAGGGTTAGCCATTTTAGTCGCAGGGATTGGGGGTTTTGTGGGGGATCAGATCTATTTTTACATCGGCCGCACCAATAAAGCCTACATCCAAAAAAAGCTAGAAAAACAACGCCGAAAACTAGCCCTAGCCCATTTATTGTTGCAAAAACACGGCTGGTTTATTATTTTCATCCAACGCTACATGTATGGCATGCGCACCATCATTCCCATTAGTATAGGCCTCACGCGCTATAGCGCTTTAAAATTCGCTATCATCAACCTCATTAGCGCGATGGTGTGGGCGAGCATTACCATTATTCTGGCGTGGTGTTTGGGAGAAGAATTATTGCATGCGTTAGGGTGGCTTAAAAAACACCCTTATGCGCTAATATTACTATTAGTATCTTTCTTGGCGTTGATTCTATGGTATTTCCAATACTATAGTAAGAAAAACCGCTAGAGTGCAATACAATTCTTGAAAGATATGAAATTAAAAAAGGAGACTTTATGTTAAAAATCAAATTAGAAAAAACCACTTTTGAAAACGCAAAAGCTGAATGCAGTTTAGTTTTTATTATCAATAAGGATTTTGATCACGCTTGGGTCAAAAATAAAGAATTGTTAGAAACCTTTAAATACGAAGGCGAAGGCGCGTTTTTAGACCAAGAAAATAAAATCTTGTATGTGGGCGTTAAAGAAGACGATGTGCATTTATTGAGAGAGAGCGCATGTTTAGCCGTTCGCACCCTTAAAAAACTCGCTTTTAAAAGCGTTAAAGTGGGGGTTTATACTTGCAAAACGCTTGCTAAAGATAACGCGCTTTTAGAAAACTTGAAAGCGTTGTTTTTGGGCTTGAAATTAGGCTTGTATGAATACGACACTTTTAAATCCAACAAAAAAGAAAGCGTTTTAAAAGAAGCGGTTGTCGCTTTAGAATTGCACAAACCTTGCGAAAAAACTTGCGCGAATTCTTTAGAAAAGAGCGCTAAAGAAGCGTTAAAATACGCTGAAATCATGACAGAAAGCTTGAATATCGTTAGGGATCTAGTCAATACCCCCCCTATGATTGCTACTCCGGTTTATATGGCTGAAGTGGCGCAAAAAGTGGCTGAAGAAAACCATTTAGAAATCCATGTCAATGATGAAAAATTTTTAGAAGAAAAGAAAATGAACGCCTTTTTGGCGGTCAATAAAGCCTCTCTTGGCGTCAATCCTCCCCGCTTGATCCATTTAGTCTATAAACCTAAAAAAGCGAAGAGAAAAATCGCTTTAGTGGGTAAGGGCTTGACTTATGATTGCGGGGGTTTGAGCTTGAAACCGGCCGATTACATGGTTACCATGAAAGCGGATAAAGGCGGTGGCTCTGCGGTGATTGGGCTTTTAAACGCATTAGCCAAACTAGGCGTGGAGGCTGAAGTGCATGGCATTATTGGGGCTACAGAAAACATGATAGGTCCGGCCGCTTATAAACCAGATGATATTTTAATCTCTAAAGAAGGCAAGAGCATAGAGGTGCGCAATACCGACGCTGAGGGGCGTTTGGTTTTAGCGGATTGTTTGAGCTACGCTCAAGATTTAAGCCCTGATGTGATCGTGGATTTTGCGACCCTTACCGGGGCGTGCGTTGTGGGCTTAGGCGAATTCACTTCAGCGATCATGGGGCATAATGAAGAGTTAAAAAACCTCTTTGAAACTTCAGGGTTAGAATCCGGCGAATTATTAGCCAAACTCCCCTTTAACCGCCATTTAAAGAAACTGATTGAATCTAAAATCGCTGATGTGTGCAATATTTCTTCTTCACGCTATGGCGGTGCGATCACAGCGGGCTTGTTTTTAAATGAATTCATTAGAGATGAGTTTAAGGATAAGTGGTTACACATTGACATTGCAGGCCCTGCTTATGTGGAAAAAGAATGGGATGTGAACAGCTTTGGAGCGAGTGGGGCTGGGGTTAGGGCTTGCACAGCTTTTGTGGAAGAGCTTTTGAAAAAGGCTTGAAATGGGCTTGTCTGTAGGCATTGTGGGTTTGCCTAATGTGGGCAAATCTAGCACCTTTAACGCGCTCACTAAAACCCAAAATGCAGAGAGCGCGAACTACCCTTTTTGCACCATTGAACCCAATAAGGCCATCGTGAATGTGCCTGATAGGAGGCTTGATGCGTTGGCTCAAATCGTAAAACCTGAACGCATTTTGCATTCTGTGGTGGAATTTGTGGATATTGCCGGATTGATTAAGGGAGCGAGTAAGGGAGAGGGTTTAGGCAATCAATTTTTAGCCAATATCAAGGAATGCGAAGTGATCTTGCAAGTGGTGCGCTGTTTTGAAGACGACAATATCACGCATGTGAATGATAAAATTGACCCTTTGAATGATATAGAGACCATTGAATTGGAGCTGATTTTAGCGGATATTGCCACTTTAGACAAAAGAATCGATCGCTTGCAAAAAGCCTTAAAAAGCTCAAAAGACGCTAAAAATCTTTTAGAATGCGCTTTGAGTTTAAAAACGCATCTAGAAGAATTAAAGCCGGCGAAAACTTTTCCCTTGAATACAAGCGAGGCTTTTTTAGAATTGGACAAGGAATTGCGTTTTTTATCTCATAAAAAAATGATCTATGCCGCTAATGTGGGCGAAGAAGATTTAAACCCTCTCAATGAGCATGCCAAAAAAGTCCAAAATTATGCCAAAGATCAAAAGAGCGAATTTGTTGCCTTGTGTGCTAAATTAGAAGAAGAAATGGTTTCTATGAGTGAAGATGAAGTCAAAGAATTTTTGCAAAGTTTAGGCGTAGAAGAAAGCGGGCTAGAAAAGACCATTCGTTTGAGTTTTAAGGAATTAGGCTTGATCAATTACTTTACCGCTGGAGTCAAGGAAGTGCGATCATGGACGATTAAAAAAGGCTCTAGTGCGCCTGTGGCTGCTGGGGTGATCCATAAGGATTTTGAAAAAGGCTTTATTAGGGCTGAAACCATCAGTTATGATGATTTTATCGCTTATAAGGGCGAAGCCGGAGCGAAAGAAAAGGGAGCGTTACGCATTGAAGGCAAGGATTATATCGTTCAAGATGGCGATGTGTTGCATTTTCGCTTCAATGTCTAGTGTCTTTTCAAACAAGCGTTACTATTTTCTCATAAGAATTGGCACCCAATAAGAAACTTTTTAAAAAAATCTATATAGAATTAAGCGATATTTGCGGGTTGCAATGCGGTTTTTGCCCTAACCCCAAAAATATCAGAGGCGTGATGCCTTTAGAATTATTTGAAAAAGTTTGTAAAGAAGCCGCCCCCTTAACCCAAATGATCACCTTGCATGTCTTAGGCGATCCTTGCAAGCTCAAAAATTTAAACCACTATCTCAACACCGCTAGAGGCTTTTCTTTGAAAGTGGATTTAGTTACTAGCGGAGTGTATTTGCGCGATTTTAATACGCTTTTACAAGATGTAATCTATCAAATCTCTATTTCTTTAGACGCAGGGCTAGACCATCACAACAAAATCAACCAGCACCGCTATATCCAAAAAATTTTAGAATTTTGCCGCTACAAATTTGAAAAAAACAGCGAAGCGTTTTTGAATTTACGCATTCAAGACAGCACCCTTGAGAAACACCAGAATTTGATCAAGCCTTTTTTAGAAAGCTTTGAATGTGTTTCTTTAGAGGGTTTAAAAACGCAAGGCCGCGCTCGTTTGTTTAAAAAAAGTTTTTTGAATATCCAAAAAACCTTTAAATGGCCGAATTTGAACGCCCAAAATCCTTTAAACCAAGAATCAAAGATCCCCTATTGTTACGGCTTGATCAAGCAAATCGCTATTTTATCTAATGGCGTTGTCGTGCCGTGCTGCATGGACACGCAAGCTAATATCAGCCTTGGCGATTTGAACCATACGCCCCTAAAAGATGTTTTAAAGAGCCCAAAAGCTATGGCTATCAAAACCCATTTTTTAAAGGGCGAAGCGCTAGAACCTTTATGCAAAAACTGCTCCTACCCTTTGATCCGCTATAAAAAATGAAATTTGTATCTATTAAGATATGGGTTTAAATTTGCGTTCGCATTGAATGAGGCGTTTGAAAATTCTTCATAAGAATGGTTATTTCTCACTCTTATATATCATTTTTAAACATTCCGTTGTGAGCCATAGGGTGTATCATTCGCATGTTTTTTGATCGTTTTGGATAAAGTAATTTTCATACAATCGCAGCAGTGCAATAAAAAACGCCGTGATAGTAGGCCCTACAATAATCCCCCAAAAACCAAATTGTGAAATCCCAGCAATCATGGAAAAGAAAATCAGCATTTCATTGATTTTAAGGGTGGTTTTAAAGATTCTTTTTTTGATGAAGACGATTAAAATTGGCTTGATCACGCTATCAATCAGCACGCTAATCAATAAAATGGAATACAAAGCGATAAAAATAGCCTCATTCACATTCCCATGATAAAGCTCATAAATCGCTATAGGGATCCAAATCAAAGACCCCCCAACAGCCGGCACCAAAGACGCCAGGCCGTATAAAATCCCTAAAGACCAGCCGTCATGCCCAAACCATACGATCATCACCCCAAACGCCACGCCCTCTAAAATAACCGTGATGAGAGAAGTTAAAAGCACGATGCGTAAAATCCCAGCCACTTCTTCAAAAATCTTTTTGCTTTGATGGATTCCAAGAGGCAAGACCCCTAAAAAATAACGATAAAATCTCTCCCCGTAATAAAAAAAGAAAAACAACAGCCCCAAGATAAACAAAGCGTCTGTAATGAGTTTCAAGCTGTATCTTCCCACATAGCTGCTTATTTTCAACAAATAGCCCGTGATTGAAGCGGCGCTAAAATTTTCTAAAAACTTGCTCACTCCATCATGAATGGCAGGAAAATGCGACAAATTTTCGGTGATTGTCCCCTTAAGCCATTTGATTAGGGCTGAAAATTTTTCAAAATTGATTTCAAAAATGATATTAGAACTTTTATAAACAATAAAATACAACGGCACGATCAAAACGCTCGCTAAAATCAAAACGCATAAAAACGAACTGACAACATTCAAAAAGCGCTTATCTAAAAAAACTTTCACTTGAAAAAACCCTACGCACAAAAGCCCAGCGATCAGTGCATCCATTAAAAAATCTTGATACAAATAGATCATCCAATAAAAACCAATCAAAAAAAGAATCCAAAAGAAATACTGAGCTTTCATGAAATTATCCCCATTAAACTGAACCAAAAATTATCAAATGTTAGCTAAAAAACGCTCTTTTAAGGATAAAAAACCTCTTTTAACTTATAATTAAAATCAAAAAGGCTTGTATTAATGGTGTTTTACAAATATTCAGGGAGCGGGAATGATTTTTTAATCGTTCAAAGTTTCAAAAAAAAAGATTTTTCAAATTTAGCCAAACAGGTGTGCCATAGGCATGAGGGTTTTGGGGCTGATGGGCTTGTGGTCGTCTTACCGAGTGAGGATTATGACTACGAATGGGATTTTTACAATTCAGACGGCTCTAAAGCTGGCATGTGCGGGAATGCGAGCCGTTGCGTGGGGTTATTTGCTTACCAACATGCTATAGCCTCTAAAAACCATGTTTTTTTAGCCGGAAAAAGAGAGATTTCTGTTTGCATAGAAGAACCCAATATCATAGAGAGCAATCTTGGTAACTACAAAATCCTAGATGTAATACCCGCTTTAAGATGCGAAAAATTTTTTTCAAGCGACAGCGTTTTAGAAAATATCCCTACTTTCTACCTCATAGATACAGGAGTGCCGCATTTAGTGGGATTTGTGGAAAATAAAGAGTGGTTAAATTCCCTTAATGCGCTGGAATTAAGGGCTTTAAGGCATGAGTTTAACGCTAATATCAACATCGCTTTTATAGAAAATGAAGAGACGATTTTTTTACAAACTTATGAAAGAGGGGTTGAAGATTTCACGCTGGCTTGCGGGACAGGCATGGCGGCGGTTTTTATCGCCGCATGCATTTTTTATAACACGCCTAAAAAAGCCACTCTCATCCCTAAAAGCAACGAATCTTTAGAACTTTCTTTAAAAAATGATGAAATTTTTTATAAGGGTGCGGTGCGTTATATTGGCATGAATGTTTTGGGCATGAGTGTTTTTGATCGTTATTTCTTGTAATAGTAATGATTTTGTTGTAATTAAACATAATGCGCTATCATTTCTAGGCTGTTTTTAGCAATACAAAAAATATCCTAAAGGAATAAAACCATGCAAGCGTTAAAATCATTGCTTGAAGTGATTACAAAACTCCAGAATCTAGGCGGCTATTTGATGCATATAGCTATTTTCATCATTTTTATTTGGATTGGAGGGCTTAAGTTTGTGGCGTATGAAGCCGAAGGGATCGCTCCTTTTGTGGCTAACTCCCCTTTCTTTTCTTTCATGTATCAATTTAAAAAACCCGCATACAAACAACACAAAATGTCTGAATCCCAATCCATGCAAGAAGAAATGCAAGATGACCCTAAAATCGTTGAAAACAAAGAATGGCATAAAGAAAACCGCACTTATTTAGTGGCTGAAGCTTTAGGGATTACGATTATGATCCTAGGTATTTTAGTGCTTTTAGGGCTTTGGATGCCTTTGATGGGCGTGATCGGGGGTTTGCTTGTCGCTGGAATGACGATCACTACCCTATCTTTTTTATTCACAACGCCCGAAGTGTTTGTCAATCAGCATTTCCCATGGCTTTCTGGAGCTGGAAGGCTAGTGGTTAAAGACTTGGCGTTATTTGCTGGAGGCTTGTTTGTGGCCGGATTTGATGCGAAACGCTATTTAGAGGGGAAAGGGTTTTGCTTGATGGATCGCTCATCAGTAGGGATTAAAACTAAATGCTCTAGCGGGTGTTGCTCTTAAAGGACGAAGACCTTAAAGTAGGCTTAAAGCCTACTAGAAGAGTCATAATTAATAGAAGAATCTTGGTTAGTGCCTTTTTTGTAAATGATTGTTTTTAAAATGTGGCGTTTGACGAAGGAATTGACGCTTTCTACTTCTTCGTCAGCTAGTCGTCTTAAAACATCATGCTCTTCTTTAGAGAGATAAAAAGTCACTGAAAAATTGCGTTTCAGCTCATCTACAGCGACACGCTTGCGGCCGGGTTTTATATTTTTATTTCCTAATTCCATTAAAATTTCCTTTTTTAGTTAGTCTGTAATGTAACATCATAACGGCTATTCTAACATGAAATAAGCGCCATTTTATATTAAATCTAAAGAAAAATATTTTTAGATGTGCTAGAATACCCATTGGTTACAAGATAAGCTTTTTTATCAACAACAATGATGACATAGAGGTAACAAGTGGCAATAAACACCTTTTTAAAACATTCTTTTTTGGTCTGTTTGTTAGCGGTTAATTCTTACGCTTTTGATTGGAATATTTTTAAATACAATCTGGGTTTCAATATGTTTATCATGGACCATGAAGGCTCAACGCCTTATTGGGTCAATACTAACACCAATCTTAAAACCCGTTTGACTCCAAATTTTGGGATCCAATTTTATACAAAAGGTGTGGAGCAAAGCCTTACTGTGGGGGCGTATTTTTTTCAAAACTTCCATAACTACAGCACTAATTTTCCCTACCGTTGGGGGCCTACTATGTATTATAAGGCTAGAGGGAAGCGTTTCACTTTTTATGGCGGCATCTTTCCTAGAAAAAACCTCTTAGGAAGGTATGGTTTGAATATTTTTGCCCCTTATTATTGGTTTATCGATCCAAACGCTAGAGGGTTTTTATTGCAATTCCAAAACCATTATTCGCCTTCAAAACCCTATTATGGGCATGCGGAGTTTATGCTAGATTGGTTTGGAGGCAATTGTTACAACACTTGTAAGTTTGGGAGAAACCCTTATGGGAACGCAATGGACAGGTTTCAAATGAACGGCTCTGTCGCTTATAATTTCTTTAAGGATTTATTGGGTATTGGAGGGTATTTTGTCTTGTTCCATAACGAAGACAAATATCTTTTGAATGGGGCTGATGGCATGCAGTTTAATGAAAAAAAAGCGATTGACAACAATAATATTTATCTTATGGATCGCCTCTATTTTAACGCTTACATAGGGACAAGCCTTTTAGACATCGCCCCTTTTATGGAAAAACTCAACGCCAGTTTTGGCATGGTTTCTGAATCAAGCCGATTGAGGCAAATTCACAAAAATGTGCCTTTTATGAATAGCGTGGGCGGGCAATTGGATGTGGAGATCCAATACAAAGGCTTTGGCATCCACAATTTATTTTTCTTCGCCAAGACCCCAGAAATGCCTTTTTATAACCAATACCAGTATGTTGAAATGTATTGCACACCCTCTTATTGCCCCACGCCTATTTATCGTGGCGTGCCATTCTTTCAAGCGAACATGTATAATCGTTTTGATTTTTATTATAACTGGAAAAACGACTTCGCATCGGTCCGCATCAACTTCGTGCTTAATGCGATGCGTGGGGGTTTTGACAGGAGCTTGCCTTGGTCAGAATCTTACCAAGTGTATATGACGGTTGCCTTTGATCCTTATAACCTTATTAACAAAATTGCCAGAAAAAAGTGAAAATTCTTGACAACCAGTTAATTCGTCTTATATAATGCTGTTTCATTTGTAGCCATTGTTAAGCAATGATTTTAAGCTATGGAAAAGAGGTGATAGCAGTATGCCAGGGATTAAGGTTAGAGAAGGCGATGCGTTTGATGAAGCTTATAGAAGATTCAAAAAGCAAACCGATCGCAATTTGGTGGTAACAGAATGCCGCGCTAGAAGGTTCTTTGAGTCTAAAACTGAAAAACGCAAAAAACAAAAAATCAGCGCTAAAAAGAAAGTCTTGAAGCGTCTTTACATGTTAAGGCGTTATGAGTCAAGACTATGAGTCAAGACTATAATAAGCTTTGAGAAAAATTTAAAAATTAAGGATTATGGAATAATGCAATTCACAGGGAAAAATGTTCTCATTACTGGGGCTTCTAAAGGCATTGGGGCTGAAATCGCCAAAACTCTCGCTTCTATGGGGCTGAAAGTTTGGATCAATTACCGCAGCAATGCTGAAGTGGCTGACGCTTTGAAAAATGAGCTTGAAGAAAAAGGCTATAAAGCGGCTGTCATTAAATTTGATGCGGCTTCTGAAAGCGGTTTTATTGAAGCGATACAAACCATTGTCCAAAGCGATGGAGGTTTGTCTTACTTGGTGAATAACGCCGGTGTGGTGCGCGATAAATTGGCGATCAAAATGAAAACAGAAGATTTTCACCATGTCATTGAAAATAACCTCACTTCAGCGTTTATAGGTTGCCGAGAGGCTTTAAAGGTGATGAGTAAAAGCCGTTTTGGGAGCGTGGTTAATATCGCTTCTATCATTGGTGAAAGAGGCAATATGGGGCAGACAAACTACTCAGCGAGTAAGGGGGGAATGATTGCGATGAGCAAGTCCTTTGCTTATGAGGGAGCTTTAAGGAATATTCGTTTCAACTGTGTAACGCCCGGTTTTATAGAAACCGACATGAACGCCAATTTGAAAGACGAACTCAAAGCGGATTATGTTAAAAACATTCCTTTAAACAGGCTAGGGTCTGCTAAGGAAGTGGCAGAAGCGGTAGCGTTTCTTTTGAGTGATCACTCTAGTTACATCACTGGAGAGACTCTCAAAGTCAATGGCGGGCTTTATATGTAGTCCTAAACAAAGGATTCTTTTAGCGATAAAAGTTTGTAAGTAGCAAAAATCATGCTAACATTATGAGGTTATTCTAAAACAAAGAGGTTATTATCAAATGGGGATTATTTATTTAGTATTGTTTCTCATTGTAATTTATTTGTTGTATAGGATTTTAGATGTTTTGGAGCAAAAATAAACGCTCCAATAATGGTTGATTTAATTTTTACAAAACAAGGGAGTTTTAATTATGGCTTTATTTGAAGATATTCAGGCAGTTATTGCTGAGCAGTTGAATGTGGATGCGGCGCAAGTTACGCCAGAGGCGGAATTTGTGAAGGATTTGGGTGCGGACTCTCTAGATGTCGTGGAATTAATCATGGCGTTAGAAGAAAAGTTTGGCATTGAGATTCCTGATGAGCAAGCGGAAAAAATCGTCAATGTGGGCGATGTGGTGAAGTATATTGAGGACAATAAGCTAGCTTAATCTTTTTAACTTGGAGCGTTTGCCTCCAGGTTTTAGTCAAAAATTTGGCTTTAGCTAAAATCTAGTTTTATTGAATTAAAGTTTTGAAATGAGGAGCTATTGGTGCGTCGGATTGTAGTAACTGGAATGGGAATGATCAATTCGCTAGGCTTAAATAAAGAAGATTCTTTTTTAGCGATCGCTAAAGGGGAATGCGGTATCAAACACATAGAAAGTTTTGATGCGAGTGCATTTCCTGTGCGTATTGCTGGAGAAATCACTGACTTTGACCCTACAGAGGTGATGAATCCCAAAGATGTTAAAAAGGCGGGTCGTTTCATTCAATTAGCCTTGAAAGCCACAAAAGAGGCGATGAGAGATAGTGGGATTTTAGACGCTCACAATAAATGCCCTGAAGAATTGGCAAACCGCATGGGCGTAAGCTCTGGCTCTGGGATTGGTGGATTAGGCAATATTGAAGCGAATTCCATTTTTTGTTTTGAAAAAGGCCCTAGAAAAGTCAATCCCTTTTTTATCACTTCTGCGTTAGTGAATATGATTGGAGGTTTTACTTCCATTGAGTTTGGCATTAAAGGGCCTAACCTCTCTAGCGTAACGGCTT
>NZ_AKHP02000035.1:0-18521 GCF_000296015.2 Helicobacter pylori FD535 | reverse complement strand
TAAGCAAACACGTAATTGAGATACACGCTATAAAGCCTTCGGTATTCTAGTTTGGTGTCTAGAAAAGAATAGTAATTCGTGTTAATGGTAGGGATTTTCACGCCCAATTCCATGCCATGTTGAGCCGCATGATGACTATCTTTTTTCTTAGGTCTAGCGAGATTGGTTCTCAAGCCCAAATTGAATAAAAATTGGAAGTTAGCCGTATTCACTTTAGCGCTATAGACATTGCTGATGGTTTTTAAATTCACGAATTGAGAATTAAGCCATGAAGTCCCTGCTAAGGCGATTCCTCCAAAAAGCCCCACTGAAATCTGGTTATTCTTGCCTAAAAAGTTGGTGTTTTTATCGTTGATGAAATTAAACAATAAATCGCTACCCACCCCATAAGTCCACACATCAGAAGCCGAGTTAAAGAAGCTAGATTTAATATAGGCGTGGTTGTAATCAAAGAAACCATAATACCTTAACCCCCATCTTTTCTTTTCTCCAAAAAATTGCTTATAACCCACTTGCACCCCAAGCCCGTTCATCGCCCCGTTATTGGTTTGAGAACTAATGATGCCCACCCGTTTGAAAGGGTTATGACCGAGTTCTTGAACAATGGCGTTAGCGAGGTTTTGCGCTTGATTGATTTGAGGCGTTTGGCTAGAAAAAGAAGCGTTG
This sequence comes from Helicobacter pylori FD535, assembly GCF_000296015.2. Lineage (GTDB taxonomy): Bacteria > Campylobacterota > Campylobacteria > Campylobacterales > Helicobacteraceae > Helicobacter > Helicobacter pylori_CT. Next base: position 17,855 of record NZ_AKHP02000035.1, on the reverse strand, counting down.
CTACTTTCTAGCGAAGTTAGAGTTTGTTTCACGCCCGCGCAACCTTTCCCCCAAGTGTCATTGGAAACGCTTTCATTTGAACCGCTGCATTCTTCTATATAATTTTTAAGAACTCCTGTAGAAATTCTATTGAAATCGCTCCCCACTTGATTGGCTAGTTTTAAAACCGCTGCTTGAGATTGAGCGTTTTTGAGCATGCTTTGAGCCAAAGCGATACTATCAGGGGAGTTGAGGTTGAAATCATGGGGTTGCGCGATGCTTTTTAGTGGGGTGGTCTTGAGTTGTTGGGTTTCTTTTACGATGTTTTGAGCGTTACTAATCATGTCTGAAATAGCGCTAAATTCCGTGCCAAAAACGCTGCACGAATTTTGGTTAGCACCTGTTTGCCATGAAGGGGTGTTTGCGCTATTAGTTCCACCATTACTACTAGAAGATTTCCCTTTCAACTGCGGGCAATTGTCTTGAAGGGTGTTGATGATGGTTTGGGCTTGGGTTAAAAGATTTTGCGCATCGTTAATATAAGTATCAGTTATGCTAACTGTAGTGTCAGCAGCATTGTTATTGGTATTATTGACATTAATGTTTTGAGCGTTAGTTCCTGTTTTAATGGTTACTTCCACTGTTGTTGTGTTGCTTAAAGCAGGGAGACCTTTTTTCAAAGCGGCTTGAATAATTTGATACGCTTTGTTGAGCGTTGCAAATTGTTCAATGGACAGATGAGAATTTTTGCCTGCTGGAAGTAACCCCACATGCCCACCGCAAGTGATCGAATCTGAACCTTGTCCTGGTTGGTTGTAAAAAGTTTCTGTGGTGTTATGATTGGGTTTATCCGTATAGCCTCCGCATATGACCGCATAAGCTATGCTATTCCATAACCCTACCGTGGATTTTAGCGCTAAAAGCGTGGCTTGATAGGCAGGGGAATTGTCTGTTTTATCCATTAAATTTTGCGTGTTTGCGTTTAAATTACCAATCGCTTGATTGATCGCTGTTGCACTGTTTGTGTTAATCTCTTGATTGGAGCGGCCATGATTAGCCAAAAGCTTGTTTAAGTTTTCATAAGCGTCTGAAAGTTTTTGCACCCTGTCGGCGTTTTTCACTTTTTGAACCGCTTCACCGATTTGATAGCCCACGCTTAAAAAAACGCCGTTGTCTTCAGCATGGAGCAATGACGCCACAAGAGTTAGAGAAAGCAGAATCGTTTTTTTTGTTTTTTTCATAAAATGTTCCTTAAAGTAATGTTTTATTGTAAAAATGTATCAAAATGAGAATTTATTTACAATGCGTTTAATTATATCATAAATTTATTGAATTTCAAAAAAAGTTTTAGGGTGTTTTGACATGTTCAATCAAGCTTTTAAGAGTGTTTTTATTTGATTGGGATTTGGTTTTTAGAAAGATTGTTGTAAAATAAACACCCCCATAAGTCGGATTATGGGGATAATTTTTAATGGGAGTTTGCCATGAAAACAGAAAATGGTAAAAACTCTTGGAAAACATTATACCTTGAAATTTCGTTTTTGGGGTGTAAAGTTGTTGTTTTATTGAAGCGATAGTTTTGTAAAACGAAGTTTCTGTAAAACGATAGTTTTTGTTTTTCAAAAGTTCCCTTAAGGCTTTTTAGCTTTAAGGGTTTTCCTTTAAAGCTTATCCTTAACTTATGGGGGCAAAAAATAAAGTTTAAAAAGATCGTTAACCCATCATCTCTAAAGCCAGAATTATCATGTTATCAAAGCTTTCTACCCTTTCTTTAGGGCTTAAGGCTTCTTTAGTGATTAAATGATCCGAAACCGAGCATAAGCATAAAGCCTTAGCACTCAATTCCATCGCCGTGGCGTATAACCCTGCCGCTTCCATTTCAATAGCCAAGTGGTTGTATTGGGCCATCAAATCAAAGGCATGCGTTTCAAAAGAATAGAAAAAATCGCTTGAAAAGACATTGCCCACTTTCAAATCAAACCCCAAACGCTTTGCTGTTTGATACGCTCTCAAACTCAATTCAAAATCAGGCGTTGCGCTCAAATCGTGGTTTAAAAAACGCACCCGATTGGTTTTAGAATCCGTTGAAGCCCCAGTTGCCATGATAATGTCTTTCAAGCCAACTTTTGGGCTAATCGCCCCGCAAGTGCCAATCCTTAAAAGCTCTTTAACCTGATAGGTTTTAATGAGTTCAGTAACATAAATCGTGCATGACGCAATGCCCATGCCATGCCCCATTAAAGAAATCCCCCTACCCTTATACTTCCCGCTAAAGCCTAGCATGTTACGCACATTCGTGATCTCTTTGGCGTCTTGTAAAAATTTTTTTGCAATGTAGCTCACCCTTAAGGGATCGCCACATAAAAGGCATTGAGGATAAAAGTCGCCGATTTTGGCGTTGATGTGAGGGGTCATGGTTGTCCTTTAAAGTTTAATAAGTTTTTGCCATAATCTAAGGGGCTTAATCCCAAAAAATAAGCGATGCTTTGCCCAATATCCGCAAACGACTCGCTCTTGCCTAAAAAGGCTGGTTGCAAATCTTTGTGGTAGAACAAAACAGGAATGTATTCTCGTGTGTGATCGGTGCCTTTAAAGCTGGGATCGCACCCATGATCGGCGCAAAGAATGAGCAAATCGTTTTCCCTTAAATTGTCTAAAACCTCTTTTAAGCGCGCATCAAAATACTCTAAAGCGTTAGCATACCCGCTAATATCGCGCCTATGCCCATAATCGCTATCAAAATGCACAAAATTCGTAAAAATCAAGCTGTTGTTTGGGGCGTTTTTGACTCGCTCTAAAGTAACATCGCATAATTCCATTAAACTACCGGCTTTGAACTTTTGAGTGATCCCCACATGAGCGTAAATATCAGCGATTTTTCCAATGCTAATGACTTCGCCCTGCTTTTCTTCAATGAATGTTTCAAAAAGCAATTTTTTATGGGGCTTTATCGCATAGTCTTTGCGATTGGCGGTGCGCTTGAAATCCTCTCTATTTGCACCAATAAAGGGGCGTGCGATCACTCTGGCGATCTTTAAGGGCTCTAGAATTTGAAACACTTCTTCACAAAGAGCGTATAAGTTATCCAACCCAAACTTTTCTTCATGCGCAGCGATTTGAAACACCGAATCCGCTGAAGTGTAAAAAATGGGGTATAAAGTTTCTAAATGCTTTTCGCCTAAATCTTTAATGATTTCTGTCCCTGATGCGTGGCAATTCCCTAAATAGCCCTTAATCTTAGTTTTGTGCATGATTTCATCTAAAATCTCTTTAGGAAACGAATGGGTTTTGTCTTTAAAATACCCCCATTCAAAAAGAACGGGCGCGCCCATCATCTCCCAATGTCCAGAAATCGTATCCTTAGCGCTAGAAAGTTCTTTGGCGTAAGCGTAAGCCCCTATTAAATTGGGTTGTGGTTGGAAACCCAAAGGCAATTCATTTGCGGCTTTTAAAGCGCTCAACCCTAAACCCAAACTCTCTAAATAAGGCAATTTCAAAGCCCCATGGCGATCATTAGAATCAGCCAAGTTGTTAAAACAAGCCTTAGCGATATTGCCTAAAGTGTTCGCCCCCAAATCGCCAAAATCTCTAGCGTCTTCACTAGCCCCTATACCAAAAGAATCCAATAATAAGATCACCACTCTTTTTTGCATGTTTTGTCCTTTTAATGAGCGTTTAGTCCTATGAATAGCCCAGCGATAGTCGCGCTCATGAAATTAGAAAGCGTGCCTACAAGCACCGCTTTTAAAGCAAACCTTATAATGAGATCCTTCTTTTTAGGCACTAAACTACCAAGCCCCCCAATGAGCATAGCGACTGAGCTTAAGTTAGCGAACCCGCACAACGCAAAAGTGATGATCGCTTTAGTTTTCTCGCTCAAGATTAAAGGAGGGTTATCGCCCAAATAAGGCAAAAATTGCATATAGCCCACAAATTCATTGAGCGCGATTTTAATGCCTATGATTTCTCCGGCAATCCCAGCCTGACTCCACGGAATGCCTAGCATAAAGGCTAAGGGTTTTAAGAGTGTGCCTAAAATCAACCCTAAAGACAAATGCTCCATGCCTAAAAACCCCCCTACAACCCCTAAAAGCCCGTTAATGAGCGCGAGCATTCCCACAAAGGCTAAAAGCATCGCTCCCACATGCAAGGCTAAATTTAGCCCTGTGCTTGCCCCATTAGCGATAGCTTCTATGGCATTGACATGCTTTTCTACCGAAACATCTGCATGGCTAGAAATGGTTTCGTTTTGCGGGTAAATGATTTTAGCGAACAACAACCCCCCAGGAGCGGACATAAACGAAGCAGCGATTAAATAAGGCAAAGGAATGCCCATGCTCGCATACCCGGCTAACACAGGCCCCGCAACGCTAGCCATGCCCACGCACATGACCGCAAAAATCTCTGAATCGCTCATGCTTTTCAAATAAGGTTTAATGACTAAGGGCGCTTCGGTGTGCGCTACAAAAATATTAGCCGCTGCGCTCATGCTTTCTGCTTTAGAAGTGCCTAAGCATTTTTGCAACGCCCCACCGATGAGATTGATAAACAAAGGCATGATTTTTAAATAATATAGAAGTGAAATCAAGCTAGCAAAAAAGATAATGATCGCTAAAACATTGATCGCAAAAATAAACCCTCCTATCCCTTGATCGCCCTTAGCGTTTGGAGCGAGATTGCCAAATAAAAAACGCACCCCCTCATAGCCGTAAGAAATCACGCTTTGTATGCCGCTAGCTAAGCCTTGCAGCATTTCCCTACCCAAAGGCACATATAAAGCCAACGCCCCTAAAGCCACTTGAATCACAAAGGCGCTGACAATCGTGCGATAATTTATAGCCCTTTTATTGCCAGAAAACACCCAAGCAATAAGAAAAAGCACCGCCATCCCTACAACACTAAAAAGAGAGCTAAAAATCATCGTCAAATCCCTAAAGAAATTAAAAGATGCAACGCTATTGTAGTTTAGGTTTGCTAAAAAAAAGATTAAATGAATATTAAATGAAGTTTAAATCAAAATCATGGTGTCAAGAGGGGGACTTGAACCCCCGACCTCCGGCTTATGAGACCAGCGCTCTAAACCAGCTGAGCTACCTTGACAAAAAAATAAAAGAATAAGATTATACAAAAAATTTTCTTAAAAATCCATTAAAATTACATTAAACTTTTATTATCAATCCTACTTTCCTAAATTAATGATAGAAATTAGAGATTTTCTTGTAAAATACTACGCATGTTTAAGAAAATTTTTCCATTAGCGTTAGTGTCGTCGTTGCGGTTTTTAGGGCTTTTTATTGTTTTGCCGGTCATTAGTTTGTATGCGGATAGTTTCCATTCAAGCAGTCCCTTGCTTATAGGTTTGGCGGTGGGCGGAGCGTATCTCACACAAATTATTTTTCAAACCCCCATGGGCATTCTTAGCGATAAGATAGGCCGTAAAGTGGTGGTTATGGTGTGCTTATTATTGTTTTTAGCCGGCTCGTTAGTGTGCTTTATAGCGAATGATATTGTTTGGCTCGTTATTGGGCGCTTCATTCAAGGCATGGGGGCTTTAGGGGGGGTCGTTAGCGCGATGGTGGCTGATGAAGTGAAAGAAGAAGAGCGCACCAAAGCCATGGCGATCATGGGGGCGTTTATTTTCATTAGCTTCACTATAAGCATGGCCATAGGCCCTGGGGTTGTGGCGTTTTTGGGGGGGGCAAAATGGCTCTTCTTGCTCACGGCGATCTTAACCTTATTGAGTTTGTTGATGCTTTTAAAAGTCAAAGACGCCCCTAAAATTTCTTACCAGATCAAAAACATAAAAGCTTATCAACCCAACTCTAAAGCCTTGTATCTTTTGTATCTAAGCTCTTTTTTTGAAAAAGCGTTCATGACGCTTATTTTTGTGCTGATCCCTTTAGCCTTAGTGAATGAATTCCATAAAGATGAAAGTTTTTTGATCTTAGTGTATGTGCCTGGAGCCTTATTAGGGGTTTTAAGCATGGGAGTAGCGAGCGTTATGGCTGAAAAATACAACAAGCCTAAAGGGGTGATGCTTTCTGGCGTATTATTGTTTATTATGAGTTATTTATGCTTGTTTTTAGCCGACTCTAGCTTTTTAGGGAAATATTTATGGCTTTTTATTGTTGGGGTGGCGTTTTTCTTTATTGGCTTTGCTACCTTAGAGCCTATCATGCAATCTTTAGCGTCTAAATTCGCCAGAGCAAACGAAAAAGGCAAGGTTTTAGGACAATTCACTACTTTTGGCTATTTAGGGAGCTTTGTTGGGGGCGTGAGTGGGGGGTTGAGCTACCATCATTTAGGCGTTTCTAACACAAGCTTAATCGTTGTAGCTTTAGGGCTTATTTGGGGGCTATCGCTCTTTTTACTCCACAACCCTTCCAAGCAAAAAAATGTCTATTTCCCCTTAGACGCTTATAATGAGGAACAATTTGAAACTTTAGAGGACAAAATCATTGAATGGTATGTTAATATTAGCGAAGAAATCATTATTGTGAAATATAATTCCGATCACATTAGCGAAGAAGAAATCATTCGCTTAGCGCAAAGCTTTAGAAAATAAAACAATCAAGGATCAAAAATGGCTTATGAAATTTCTAAAAAAGTCTTACACATTGTGGGCAAGACCAACGCCACTTACAAACTCATAGAAGAAGGCGATAAAATCTTATTAGGATTGAGTGGGGGCAAGGATTCTATCATGCTCGCTTGCATCTTAGCCAGGATGCAAAAACATGCCCCTTTCAAATTTGATTTTAAAGCGGTTACCGTGCATTATGGTTTGGGCGAAGATTTGAAATGGTTGAGCGATTTGTGCCAAGAGCAAGGCATTGAGCATGAGATCATTTACACCCAAATCGCTGCCACCATCAACGAAAAACGCCGTGAAAAAAGCTCGTTTTGTTCGTTTTGTTCTCGTTTAAGAAGAGGGACTTTGTATTCTAAAGCTTTAGAAGAAGGCTACAATAAAGTCGCTATCGCGCACCATTTAGATGATGCCGTAGAGAGCTTTTTTATGAATTTCACTTATAACGGAAGTTTAAGGAGCATGCCCCCCATTTATAGGGCTGAAAACGGCTTATTGGTGATCCGCCCTTTGATTAAGGTTCGAGAAGCCAGTAGCATTCATTTTGTCACTTCTCAAAATATCCCAGTCGCTCCTGATTGCAATTGTCCGGCCAAACAGCCCACCTCTGATAAGCCCCCTATCGCACGATTAGCCACTAAAAATTTCTTAAAAGAAATGCAAAACTTGCACCCTCGTTTCTTTGACAGCTTAGAGAATGCGTTCAATAATGTCCAAGCGAGCAGCTTTAGCGACGCTAGATATTTAGACGCTTAAGCTTTCATTTAAGCTTTTTTGTTGAGCATTTTGATCGCAATGGTGAATAACACCCCTTCAAAAATAGCCGCCATGAGCAATGCGTAGTAGGTGTTTTGTGAGATCGCTTGCGCTTTTAAACCCACTGCTGCGGTGGTTACTAAAAAAGTTAAAGGCATAGAAGCCCCTAAGGCGAATGAAAATAAATGCTTGGCTTCTTTAAAGTATTTGCGCCACAATAAGGTTGAAGTGATTAAGTGCAAACTCAACATCGCTATGACAATCAATATCCCTTGGAGAATCAAATGCGGGTTTAAAAATACTAATTTTAAGTCTAAAGTAGAGCCTACATGGATGAAAAACAAAGGCACAAAAAACCCAAAACCCACATCATTAAGCTTGTGGATCAACTCTGATTTATGGGGGAAAAAAGTAGAAACGACTAACCCCGCCAAAAACGCCCCTAAAACCATTTCTATTTTGAGCCATACCACGATCGCAACTAAGGAAAAAAAGAGCATGAGCGAAAAACGCACATCTTGGTTAAACTGACTGCTTTTAGGCATCACAAAAAGCTTTAAATGCGGGAACCACCAAAACAAAGTCTTAAAGATTTGAAACGCCACGATAATTAAGATTAAAAAAACAATGAGAATGCCTAAATCTTTAATCAAATCCATGCCCAAACCATGCGAATACACCCCATCCACGACCACCAAACCAAAAATGCTTAACAATTCCCCAATAACGCCCACTTTCAAAACCAAATCAAGCCACAAAATCTCTTTACGATAATCTTTGACTAAAGTCATGATCATGCCCAAACTGATAATAGGGAAAATCACCATAAAAATAGGCTCTAAATTAAGGCTAAAAGTAAGGATGAATGAAAGCGTGTATAAAATCAACAGATAAGCAAAAATGCGTTTTAAAAGAGAAACCCCTAATTTTTTAAACAAATAAATCTCCACTTCCAAACCGCATAAAAACATTAAAAATAAAAAGCCAATTTCAGACATGATTTCAAAGCCCTTAGTAGGCTCAATAAAACCCACATACGCCCCAACAGACCCAAATAAAATCTCCACGACCGTGATAGGCAAACGAGAGATTCTAGACATATAAGGGGCCATCACAATTAAAAGCATGATGAGCGCGAAAGTGAAAAATTCTGCATGCATATCTTAATTTTACCTTATTTATTGGTTAAGTTTTCAAAGCGATAGGGTTTTTCTCTTTATAAGCGGTAAAAACCCCTTTTTTGATTTCATAATAAGTTACCCCTAACGCTACTAAAAACGCTAAAAATTGCGCGATAGGGTAAGTTACCCAAATGCCATTAATCCCATAGAAATGGCTTAAAATCGGCAATAGGACAATAATAAACCCTAGCGTGTGCGAAAGGGTGATAATAAACGAACTTTTAGCGCGTTGGATGGATTGGAAAAACACCGCACACAACAAATTCATGCCTAAAAAAACATAGCCAACATAATAAATATTCATCGCCCTTTTAGTCTCTTGCATAAAAAGAGAGTCTTGTTCGCTTGGCTGCAAATAAAGCTTGATTAAAAATTCATCTAAAAAATAATAAGCGCCATAGAAAACAATCCCTATACAAAACGCTGCTTTCAAACCAAAAACAAACACCTCTTTCACGCGCTCTAAATTTCTAGCCCCATAGCTAAAGCTCGCAATCGGTTGGATGCCTTGAGAAATCGCAAACAAAGTCGTAAAAAAGATAATCGCATTATACATAACGATCCCATACATGCTTACAAACCTTTCCCCAGCCGTGTGCATGATAGCGGTATTAAACAATAAAATCATAATAGAAGCGCTAAATTCTGCCGTGCTTTGAGGCACGCCGCTTTTAGCTGAAGAAATGACTGAAGATAAAGAAAAACGCTTGATGAAATACAATTGCCCTTTTTTAAACCAAAAATGCTGCATTAAGACTAAAACCCCTATCGCATGCCCTATCACGGTGGCTATCGCGCTGCCTTGAACCCCCACTTCCAACACAAAAATAAACAAGTAGTTGAAAAAGATATTCGCTAACGAGCCAACTAACATCGCTACCATCGCTAAAATGGGGCGTTTGTCATTCACCACAAAAACATCCGCCAAAGGGTGCAAAACCATAAAAACCGCGCCCATTAAAATGATTTCAATGTAGCGTTTGGACATGCTCAATAAAGCGTCATTGCTCCCAAAAAGGCGCGCGATAGTTTCGCTAAAAGGCAATAACGCCATGCTCAAAATAAAGGCGCTTATAGCGACAAAATAAAACACGCTGCTAAACACAAGCCTAGCCCTATGGGTTTTATTTTGACCCAAAAAATACCCCACAATACTCGCTGCCCCAAAACCAAAAAGCAATTCATACGCAATGAGTCCTGGAAAAATAGGCCATGCGATATTGACCGCAGCGATAGCTTCTTTACCCAGTTTCTTGCCCACAAACATGCCATCTATCATAGAGTAAGTGGAAAGTGAAATCATAGAAAAAGCTAAAGGGATAAAATAATAAAAAAAGAGCTTCCTGATAGAATCTTTATGCAAATCAATCTTTTTTTTTAGCATTTAAACCACACACCACTTAAAATTTAGGACAAATTCTTCTATTTTAACATAAAAAGAGGGACAATCTATCCGTTAGCGCAACTAGATTTAAGCGGTATCATTAAATTTTAAAAAATGGTTTTAGCAAAAAAGGATTTCCTTTATTGGGCTAATCCTCTTAACGCTCTTTATGTTTTTTTAAACTTTATCGTAATGAATCTAAGCCAAAACAGCGCCAATAAACCTAAAGCCCCACCCACAAAGCCAATATACCCTAGCCCTAATTGGTGGATCACAATACTGCCAAACAGCGCTCCTGATCCAATCCCCACATTATAGCTCCCCGAAAAAATCGCGCTCGCGACATCCGTGGCATCCGGGGCGAGCTGTAACACCCTCATTTGCAAGGAAATCGTAAGCGAAGTGATCCCAACCCCCCATAAAAAAATTTGTAAGAAAACCACCCACTCTGAGTTTTTAAACACAAAAAGCAAGAGTTGCGGGCAAATGACTAAAATCATTGCAAAAGCGATAAATTTTCTTGAATTTTTCGCATACAAACGGCCGAATAAAAAACTCCCCACCACGCCCGCTAACCCAAACACAAACAACATTAGCGTCGTGATGTCAGGAGAAAATTGGCTGATTTGAAGGATAAAAGGCTCAATATAGCTATAAGTGGTGAAATGCCCAGAGATAACCATGATCACAAGCACATAAATCCCCACTAAAAGCGGCCGTTTCATTAATATAGGGACACTTGCGAGCGTGCCTGCGTTTCTACTGGGTAAATGCGGGAGTAATTTCCACATCAGCAGCATTATAAGAGTCGCAACGCCCCCGATCACGCCAAAAGTAGAGCGCCAATCTAGAATTTGCCCAATGATCCTCCCAAGCGGCAACCCTAAAATCATCGCTAACGAACTCCCTAACGCTAACAGCCCTAAGGCCTGTTGTTTTTTGTTTCTTGGCGCGACACGAATGACTAAAGAAGCCGTGATGGACCAAAAAATAGAGTGGGCAAAAGCGATACCCATACGAGAAATGAGAAGCACCCAAAAATTCCACGCTAACGCTGAAAGGATATGGCTGAGAATAAAAAGAGCGAAAAGAAAAAGCAACAAGCGTTTCCTTTCAATTTTAGCGCTAAATAGCATCAAGGGCAAGGAGCCAAGAGACACCACCCATGCATAAGCAGTGATCATAAGCCCTACTGTTGCACTCTCCATTTCAAAACTTTTCGCAATATCTGACAAAAGCGCGACAGGGACAAACTCCGTGGTGTTAAAAATAAACGCCGAAAGCGAAAACACAAAAACCCGCATTAAGGCGAACTTTTGATACGATTGTTTGGTCATCATCATTTAAATCTTAAAGGGTTAAATTTTATTCAATTTGAAAATTTGGAGTATAAGACAAAAATTTTAATCGCTTGTAAATTGGGGGGTGGTTAAAACAAATATTTCCGCTCCATAAGCGCATTAGTTTAATGGGGTTGTTACCATATAAAACAGAATTTAAAATCATTTCCAACTTTTAACCAATCTGTTTTTTGTAACTGCGGTCATTGTTGGTTAAGCGCTAAAATTAACCCGTTGCTTTTTAATATTTTAGAATTTTAAAACAAAGGATAATTAAAATGAAAAAAACTTTTTTGATCGCTTTAGCGTTAGCAACTTCTCTTATCGGCGCTGAAAATACCAAATGGGATTATAAAAATAAAGAAAATGGCCCGCACCGCTGGGACAAATTGCACAAAGATTTTGAAGTGTGCAAAAGCGGTAAAAGCCAATCGCCCATCAACATTGAGCATTACTACCACACGCAAGATAAAGCCGATTTGCAATTCAAATACGCCGCTTCTAAACCTAAAGCGGTCTTTTTCACCCACCACACTTTAAAGGCTTCGTTTGAGCCGACTAACCACATCAATTATAGAGGGCATGACTATGTGCTGGATAATGTGCATTTCCACGCCCCTATGGAGTTTTTGATCAATAATAAAACCAGGCCTTTGAGCGCGCATTTCGTGCATAAAGACGCTAAAGGGCGTTTGTTAGTGTTAGCGATTGGTTTTGAAGAAGGGAAAGAAAACCCCAACCTTGATCCTATTTTAGAAGGCATTCAAAAGAAACAAAATTTTAAAGAGGTGGCTTTAGACGCTTTCTTGCCTAAAAGCATCAATTACTACCATTTTAACGGCTCTCTCACCGCTCCTCCTTGCACAGAAGGGGTGGCATGGTTTGTCATAGAAGAGCCTTTGGAAGTCTCTGCCAAACAATTGGCTGAAATCAAAAAACGCATGAAAAATTCGCCTAACCAACGCCCCGTCCAGCCTGACTACAACACCGTGATCATTAAAAGCTCAGCTGAGACCCGCTAAAGATCCGCTAAAATTAAAACTCTCTCTTTATAAAAGAGGGAGGTAAAAATCATTCTTCATAAAACACCGCTAAAAATTGCAACCGCTTGTATTTTGTGAAACGCTCAAACGCTAAAGACGATTAGAATTCCTACTAAGGAGTTTAAAAAAGGCTCTGTTCTAATTGGGTAACATAGAGTTTTTAAAATACTATAAATAAGCTAAGAACGATTTTATGGTGTTTTCTTATGCCTACACCCTTTTACTATAACCATAACCCGCTTTTTCTACTTTCTTTTCAGTATTAACAGATGCTTCTATTTCTTTACTAATATCAGCAAATATTTTTTGAACGAACAAAAAGCTTTGAGAGGTTGAAAGGTGGGCTTGTGGGTCTGGTTTTACATTCCTCATTTCAAGCATTTTAGCTTGAGCTTTAGAGCGTATTTTCAGGTTTTCGTTTTGCCATTCTTCTGTAACCTTAAACTCTAGGGTCTAGTTCTAAATAAGCGATAGAACTTGGTTTATAGAAATCCACTTGTTTAGCGATAGCTTTTTGCGAATAGGGCAGAGATTCTAATTCTTTTTGCAAATAAGCTATAAGCTCTTGCGCTTTTGATCCTCTTTGAGAGCGAGGTTGTTTGGAGTTTGGAAGGTGTTTTGGCTGGATAGGGGTTTGATTGGTTTTTGCAGGTTTAGGGGTTTTGCATTCAGCTTCTATTTCTATAGCAATACCACCCTTAATTCCTAATTTTTTAATAAAGAATTGACTATGATTTTCTTGGCAATTTTGTTCTGCTTTCTTAACCAAATCTTTTTGTTCTTTAACCAAATCTTTCTGTTCTTTAATGGTCTTTTGTTTTTCTTGTTCTACTTTTATTTGATTGTTAGTCTCTATATTGCTTGTCTTTTGTTTTTCCTGTTCTACTTTTATTTGATTGTTAGTCTCTATATTGCTTGTCTTTTGTTTTTCCTGTTCTACTTTTATTTGATTGTTAGTCTCTATATTGCTTGTCTTTTGTTTTTCCTGTTCTACTTTTATTTGATTGTTAGTCTCTATATTGCTTGTCTTTTGTTTTTCTTGTCCTAGTTCTATCCCACTCTTGTTCGCTCTATCCCTAGCGTTTTCTGCTTCCTTTTGAATTTCAGCCACTTCTTTTTTGGATTGGTCATCAGCAAAACACACATTCATGAGCATGGTTGTTATCGTTGCTACACCTATTGCTGAATTAAGCCATGAGTTAGGGTGCGTTTTTAAATAATCATCCGCAGTCTTAACATTCCCGCATATCCAATCGCTTTTTTTAATTTGTTTTTTTATTGAGTCTTTTATCGCTTCCCAAAAAGCAATCCCCATTATAGACACTCCCACATTTTTAAAAACTTTCTTTTCTTTTGCCGTTTTTACTGATTTCATCATCATTGTTGCAAGCATTACCAAAACTCTTATAACAGGCATTTAAATCCTTTCAAAAAACAATCTTACCCATCAAAATCTTATTGTTGTAGTGTATATAGTCATATTCAATCGTTATTAAACGATTGGTTTGAAAAATTGTAAGGGGCAATCCAATCAGATTTTTCTAATCCATTTCAATAAAACTTGATACAGGTTTTCCTTATACCCAAATTCACACCCTTTTAAAGGGAATAATAGGCAATAACTCGCTAGCTAAACATTCACTCTCTGCTTGAGTGTAAGCCTTTCATTCCTTTTGACCTACCAAATATTAGCATTTCTCTCAATCAAGCCTTGAGAAATTCAATTACACCCTTGTTTAACATCGCAAGCCTAGTAACTTAAAGCTCTTTTTTAGAGATTGGGTTAGATTGATCCTTATCCTTAATTCAAGTGCATGCGCATTCATCTTTGTTATCTTTGAGCGAACTCAAGCGTTCTTGATGTAATGCAGAGCGATTTTGAGTGCATTGGTGGCTGCCCCCACTCTTAATTGATCCGCCACGCAAAAGCCGTGCAAAGTTTTCTCATCAAACAAATCCTTCCTCAAGCGCCCAATAAAGACGCTATCCGTGTGGCTCGCTTTTAAGGGCGTGGGGTAGAGATTGTGGCTAGGATCATCGCAAACAACCACGCTAGGAGCGTTTTTTAAAACTTCATAGACTTCTTTAAGATCGAATTCTTTTTCAAAAGCGATACTCAAACTCTCGCTATGACTCCTCAATACCGGCACGCGCACGCAAGTCGCACTGATAGGGAAATCCACGCCCATGATTTTATGGGTTTCATGCACCATTTTTAGCTCTTCTTTCGTGTAACCATTCTCCTTAAAAGTGTCAATATGAGCGATCGCATTGAAAGCGATCGGGTAAGGGAAAGCCCCAGCTTGCAAGACTTGGTTTAAATCAATAGCAGGGTCTTTTTCCAAATGTTCTAAAGCGGTTTTTAGCTCATTTTTTAAACTCTCTATGCCTTTATTCCCTGCCCCACTCACGGCTTGATAGGTGCTAACAATAACGCTTTTTATCTTAAAATGAAGGTGTAAGGGGTTTAAAATTTGTGTCATTTGAATGGTAGAGCAATTAGGGTTAGCGATGATATTTAAAGGAGCGTTAAAAATTTCTTTAGCGTTGATTTCAGGCACAACTAAAGGCACATCTTTATTCAATCTAAAAAAGCTCGTGTTATCAACCACTAATGCAGTTTTTGAAGCGCTTGTAGCAAATTCTTCGCTCACGCTCCCCCCAGCACTAAAAAAGGCGATGTCTATTCTTTCTTTTTCAAAAACTTCATGCGTGGTTTCTAAAATCTCATAGTCTTTATTGAAAGCTTTAATCTTTTTACCAGCACTCCTAGCGCTAGCGAGCGGGACAAATTTTTTAATCGGGAAAGAAGAATTTTCTAAACCTTTAATGAGCTCTTGACCTACCGCCCCACTAGCCCCAACAATAGCGACATTATAAGTCTTCATCGTTTTCTCCAATGATTTCAAGGGCTTTTAAAAAACTCAAGCAATTCAACTGCATGCCTGAATGCATGTTTTTCAAGCTTAAGGTTTCGCTTTTAAATTCTTCTTCGCCAATGACAGCCACAAACTCATGCCCCTTATGGTTGGCATAAGAAAAGGGTTTTTTGATTTTTTGAGCCTCTGGATAGACTTCGCTAAAAATCCCGCTTTGCCTTAAAGACTCCGCTAAGCGGTTTGCATAAGAAAAATACTCTTCATGCATGCAAGCGATTAAGACTTTGGCTTGGGTGGAACGCTCGTCTAATAATTGCATTTCACTCAAAGCCACAATCAATCTGTCAATCCCAATAGAAGCCCCTACCCCTTGCAAATTCTCTTTAGAAAAATTTTTAGTCAAATGATCGTAACGACCCCCTGAACACACGCTCCCTAAAGACTTCATGCCATTAAGCGTGGTTTCATACACAATCCCTGTATAATACCCTAATCCCCTAGCGATAGAAAAATCAATTTTATACAGGTTTTGAGAAATTTGTAAATCCCCCAGCAACCGGTATAGCCTTTCTAAATCCTGTATGCCTTTTTTTAGATTTTCATTATAGTCTTTCAAATAAGCAATTTTTTCAAAAAATTCCGCATGGCTTAAATCGTTTTGTTTGATTTGAACCATTTCTAAAAGCTCTTTAATGGTGTTTGAATCCAAACCGCACTCTTTTTTTAATTCTTCTTCAACCCCATTTAGGCCAATTTTTTCCAATTTATCCACAATGCGCAACACTTCATTCACTTGAGAGATCCCAAAATATTCGCATATCCCATTCAAAATTTTTCTGTGGTTGATGGCCACGCAAAAATCTTCTAAATCCAAGGCTTTTAAAGAAGCGATAATCACTTGAATGATCTCAGCATCGCACACCAAACTTTCGCTCCCTATAAAATCAAAATCGCATTGCGTAAATTCCCTGTAACGCCCTTTTTGCGCCCTTTCGCCCCTAAAGACATTGCCTATAGCGTAGCGTTTGAAGGGCATGCCTAGTGTTTGGTGGTGCAAAGAGACAAAGCGGGCTAATGGCACGGTCAAATCAAACCTTAAAGCCACATCTCTATCCCCATGGTCTTTAAAACGATAAATTTCTTTTTGAATATCACTGCTCGCATCAGGCAATAGCGTTTGAGCGTATTCCAAATGAGGGGTTTCAATCGGCACAAAACCAAAACTTTGAAACACGACTGAAACTTTCGCAAGCAACTGGGCTTTTTGTATCGCATCTTTAGGCAAGCGGTCTTTAAACCCGCTCAACACTTTAGGGGTAATCATTCCATTTCCTTGTATTTGTATGCTAAAATTTTAGCTTAAAATCTTTAAAAAAGGGCTATTGATGAGCGTAAATGCGCCCAAACGCATGCGTATTTTATTGCGTTTGCCTAATTGGTTAGGCGATGGGGTGATGGCAAGCTCGCTTTTTTACACCCTTAAACACCACTACCCTAACGCGCGTTTTATCTTAGTGGGCCCACAAATCACTTGCGAACTTTTCAAAAAAGATGAAAAAATAGAAGCCGTTTTTACAGACGACACCAAAAAATCCTTTTTCAGGCTGCTAGCCACTCACAAACTCGCTCAAAAAATAGGGCGTTGCGATATAGCGATCACTTTAAACAACCATTTTTATTCCGCTTTTTTGCTCTATGCGACAAAAACACCCGTTCGCATCGGTTTCGCTCAATTTTTTCGTTCTTTGTTTCTCAGCCATGCGATCGCTCCTGCCCCTAAAGAGTATCATCAAGTGGAAAAGTATTGCTTTTTATTTTCGCAATTTTTAGAAAAAGAATTGGATAGAAAAAGCGTTTTACCCTTAAAACTGGCCTTTAACCTCCCCACTCACACCCCAAACACCCCTAAAAAAATCGGCTTTAACCCTAGCGCAAGCTATGGGAGTGCTAAAAGATGGCCAGCTTCTTATTACGCTGAAGCCGCTGTTGCTTTGTTAAAAGAAGGACATGAAATTTATTTTTTTGGGGCTAAAGAAGATATTATCGTTTCTGAAGAAATTTTAAAACTCATCAAAGGCTTATTAAAAAACCCTTTATTATTCAATAACGCTTACAATCTGTGCGGGAAAACAAGCATTGAAGAATTGATAGAGCGCATCGCTATTTTAGATTTATTCATCACTAACGATAGCGGCCCTATGCATGCGGCTGCTAGTGTGCAAACCCCCTTAATCGCTCTTTTTGGCCCCACTGATGAAAAAGAAACTCGCCCCTATAAAGCTCAAAAAACGATCGTATTAAACCACCATTTAAGCTGTTCGCCTTGCAAGAAACGAGTTTGCCCTTTAAAGAATGAAAAAAACCACTTGTGCATGCGATCTATCACGCCCCTTGAAGTCCTAGAAGCCGCTCGCACTCTTTTAGAAAAGCCTTAAACGCCCTTTATGCACTTTTTAAAAAACACAGCCGTATTGACAAAATTCTAGTATAAGATTTAAACTTTACTTTTGAAAGCGTGAAAAGAGCGATAAATCCTATCAAGGGTTTTAAAAAATGGTAAGAAAAATTATAAAATAGTATCTAAAAAAGCGTTTTTAAAAACGCTTTTTTAGAGTCAAAGCCATTAGGCCACTGAGTTTTTAGGTTTTTTAGCGTCTTTTTTATCTTTGTGAGCCACTAATTGAGAGCTTAACTCAGGTTTTTT
>NZ_AKHP02000036.1:0-31967 GCF_000296015.2 Helicobacter pylori FD535 | reverse complement strand
GCTGCCGTTTAAAATCTCGGGGTTTTCTTGCTCTTTTTTGGTCATGGAATTGACCATAGCCTTGATTTTTTTCACTTCTAAAGAGCTTTCTAAATCCGTGTCTTTTAGCGCGTTTGCCACATTCCCTAAACCTGGAATCATAGAGATTAGAGAACTCATAGAGCCTAATTTTTTCACTTTTTCAATTTGGTTTAAAAAATCATTGAAAGTGAATTGCCCTTTTTTGAGTTTTTTGCTTAAGTCTTTGGCCTCATTAGGGTTTAAAACGCTAGCGGTTTTTTCAGCGAGCGAGATAATATCTCCAGCCCCCATCAAACGCCCCACAATCCTTTCAGGCACAAACACATCTAAATCAGGGATTTTTTCCCCGCTCCCAATAAAACGCAAGGGTAAGCCTAATTGGTAAGTGATGCCTAAAGCGATACCCCCTTTAGAATCGCTGTCAAATTTGCTTAACACCACCCCACTCACGCCTATTTCTTCATTAAATGTGTTCGCGCTTTTGACCCCATCTTGCCCGCTCAAGGCGTCTGCGACATACAGCACCTCATGGGGGTTTAAGACTTCTTTAACTTCTTTTAATTCTTGCATAAGCTCTTTATCAATGGCTAAACGCCCCGCGCTATCCACGAGTAAAACATCAAATTGCGCTTCTTTAGCCCTTTTTAAAGCGTTGTTAGCGATTTCTTTCACGCCTTTATTTTCTTCATAAAAAACTTCCACGCCCACCTGTTCGCCCAAAACCTTTAATTGCTCCACTGCCGCTAGGCGTTGCAAATCGCATGCGCATAAAAGCACTTTTTTATTTTTGGTTTTTAAATAATGAGCGAGTTTAGCGGTGGTGGTTGTCTTACCGCTCCCTTGCAAACCTGCCATTAAAACCACGGTGGGGGGCGTTTGAGCGAAAGTAAAACCACTGCTCCCTTTAGCGCTTAAAATTTCTAACAAACTCTTTTCTAAAGCGTCTAAAAATTGCTGCTTGCCAATGCCATTAAGTTTCGTTTGACTTTCCACTTTTTTGAGCAATTCTCTAGCCACTTTATGATGCACATCATTTTTTAAAAGCGTTTTTTTCAATTCATCTAACGCCCGATCTAGCGCTTTTTCATCATCTTGAAAGCGGATTTTATTGAGCGCGTTTTTAAACCCATCGCTTAATGCTTGAAACATTTTCTATCCTTTGATTATGGTTGTTCTAACAAGTCCAATTCTTGCTTAATTTTACTTTCTTTTTCTAAAAGCGTTTTTAAATTCTCTTGCGCTTTTTCTAGCACGCTTTTAGGTGCGTTTTTGATAAAATTTTCATTGTGCAAATTGAGTTTTAGTTTTTCTTTTTCCAATTTTTCTAACTGCTTTTTTAAACGCGCAACGAGCGGGCTTAAATCAAGATTTTCCAAATTCGCATGAGTTTGGCAAAATTCCCCCACATCGCTCACGCTTTTTAAAGGCTTAGAACTAATCACGCTGACTTTTTCTAACCTCGCTAATTTTTGGGCGTAAGTTTGCAAACGCTCTGTGTTTTCTATGGCTTCTCTTAATCCCACGCTCGCTTCTTTTAAAACAATCGGTGGGGTTTCTAGCATGATTTTTAAACGCCTTAAAGACACAATGCAATCTTTGATCACTTCAAATTCATGCTCTAATGGTTCATCTCGTTCTGTTTCTTTAGGGTAAGGCATGACCATGACAGAATGCGTGTTTTCTAGTTGGGTGTTACTGAGCTTGTGGTATAAAGACTCGCTGATAAAGGGCATGAAAGGGTGCAAGAGTTTTAAAGCCTCTTTTAATGCGCTCCCTAATTCGTCTATCGCTTCATTTTCCACTTTAGAAAATTCAATGAACCAATCGCAAAATTCCCCCCACAAAAAGCGGTATAACAAAGTCGTCGCATCATTAAAGCGGTAGTTATCTAAAGCGTTACGAACCTCTTTAGTCACTGAATTTAAGCGCGATTTCGCGTAACGCCCTAAAGGCGTTTGGTATTCATTCAAACGCTCCCTGTCTTTAAAAGCTTCTTGTTTGAGCTTCAAATAACTCACCGCATTGAAAATCTTGTTGGCAAAATTCTTGTTATTTTCTAAATGCGTAATAGAAAGCTTAATGTCCCTGCCCGTAGCGCACAAATTGGCTAAAGTGAAACGCAAGCTATCCGCACCGTATTTTTCTATCATTTCTAAAGGATCGATCACATTACCTTTAGATTTGCTCATTTTTTCACCTTTTTCATCCCTCACTAAGGCGTGCAAGTAAATATCTTTAAAGGGCAATTCGCCTAAAAGCGATTCGCTGCAAAAAAGCATCCTGGCCACCCAAAAAAAGAGGATGTCAAACCCGGTAATGAGCGTGGTGTTAGGGTAGAAATCTTTCAAATCGTTTTCATTAAACAAACCGCTTTTTTCTTGCCCCCACCCTAGAGTAGAGAACGCCCATAGCCCTGAACTAAACCATGTGTCTAGCACATCTTTATCCTGCTCTAGTTTTTCGCTCTTGCAAGTAGGGCAATTTAAGGGAGCATCTAGGCTTACGAACTGGTGGTTATTCTCGCAAGTAAATACCGGTATTTGATGCCCCCAAAACAATTGCCTGCTGATACACCAAGGGCGTAATTCCCTCATCCAAGCGTTATAATTATTGATCCAATTAGAAGGGTAAAATCGCGCTAAACCTTGTTGGATTTTTTCAATAGAACTTTGAGCGATTTCAGGCTTGACAAACCATTGCTTAGACACATAAGGCTCTACCACATTATGGCAACGATAGCAATGCCCCACTTGATGCGTGTGTTCTTCTATTTTTTCCAGTAAGGCGTTTTCTTTTAATCTTTCTACGACCTTATCTCTAGCTTCTAATCGCTCTAAATTTTCAAACTCCCCGCAATGCGCGTTTAAAATCCCTTTTTCATCAAAGATTTTAATCGTTTCTAAATGGTGGCGTTTGCCCACTTCGTAATCGTTAAAATCATGCCCAGGGGTAACTTTCACACACCCTGTGCCAAACTCCATTTCCACATGTTCATCAGCGATAATAGGGATTGTGCGATTGATTAAAGGCAGGATCACTTTTTGCCCCACTAAATGCTTGTACCTCTCATCATTAGGATTGACCATAAGTGCGCTATCGCCAAACAAAGTTTCAGGGCGCGTGGTAGCCACCACTAAATAATCTTTTTGATTTTCTAAATAATATCTAATATAATACAACGCCCCCTTACGCTCTTCATACTCCACTTCAATATCGCTCAATGCCCCATCTTTAGTGCACCAATTCACCATGTAATTATCTTGAATGATGAGGCCTTTCTCATACCATTTCAAAAACGCCAATTTAACCGCTCTTTGCAAGCCCTTATCCATCGTGAAACGAGTCCTAGAAAAGGCCGCGCTCACGCCTAAACGCTTCATTTGCTCTAAAATCGCTCCACCGCTCTTTTCTTTCCATTCCCACACCTTTTGAACGAACTCTTCACGCCCTAAGTCTTCTTTTTTAATCCCTTGACTTAAAAGCTGCTTTTCCACGACATTTTGCGTCGCAATGCCGGCGTGATCCAACCCGGGCTGATACAAAGTCTTATACCCGTCCATGCGTTTGTAACGCGCTAAAATATCTTGCAAGCTTAAAGTTAGGGCATGCCCTATGTGTAAGATACCGGTCACATTAGGAGGGGGCATCATCAAGCAAAATCGTTTGCCTTTTTCTTGGATCGCTTCATTGCCATCAATTTCAAAATACCCCCTATGAGAGCAAATTTCATAAATCTTTTTTTCTATCTCTTGGGGTTGGTAGGTGGTGGGTTCTTGTTTCATTATTATTATTATCCTAAAATAGAGCGTTCTTTAAAAATAGTTGAATTTGGAACGCCTTTTGCTTTTACGCTTTTAATTGTTGCGTATTTTTTCAAAATTATACAACAAAGCATTTAAATTAAAAAGGATAGTCCAGTGAATTACTTTTTAAAAGCCCCTATTTTAGGATTTGAGCATATCCATGAAGTGCGTTTGGAAAAAATTGATTCCTTATTCAGCCGATTAATTGGCCAAACCAATTCCCCCATAGCGTTGGATATGGTTTTAGTGAATCCTTATTGTTTGAGGGAATACAGCTTTGTGATACCCAAATACATAGAATTGCTGCTAGAATTAGATTCTCATTCCAAAGTTGAGGTGTATTGCGTGGTCGTGTTGCAAAAAAATTTAGAAGATTCTATGGTTAATTTCTTAGCCCCTTTGGTGTTTAATTCCAAAAATGGCTTTGGCGCTCAAGTGGCGCTTTCTATGATGGATTATCCGGATTTTGGCTTTAGAGACCCTTTAAAAAGCTTTGTGATTCAAGAAAGAGAACGAGCTTAAGGTTTTTAGCATGAAATTCGCTCTTACAGGGGGAGGCACAGGGGGGCATCTCTCTATCGCTAAAGCCTTAGCCATAGAATTAGAAAAGCAAGGCATAGAGGCTATTTATTTAGGCTCCACTTATGGGCAGGATAAGGAATGGTTTGAAAACAGCCCCCTGTTTAGCGAACGCTATTTTTTCAACACGCAAGGCGTGGTCAATAAAAGCTTTTTTAAAAAAATAGGCTCTTTATTCTTGCAAATTAAAGCGACTTTCAAAGCCAAAGAGATTTTAAAAAAACACCAGATCACGCACACCATTAGCGTGGGAGGGTTTAGTGCAGGGCCGGCGAGTTTTGCAAGCTTACTTGATCACATACCCCTTTATATCCATGAACAAAATGCGATTAAAGGCTCTCTTAACCGCTACCTTTCCCCCAAAGCTAAGGCGGTGTTTTCAAGCTACGCGTTTAAAGATAAGGGAAATCATGTTTTAACCTCCTATCCCGTGCAAAACGCTTTTTTTGATTTGGCCAGGACTCGGACTGAAATCAAGCACATTTTATTTTTAGGCGGTTCGCAAGGGGCAAAAGCGATCAATGAATTCGCTTTATTAAACGCTCCCAAACTCACCAAACAAGGGATTAAAATCACGCATATTTGCGGCTCAGACGCCCATGAAAGAATGCGTTTTTTTTACCAGGAATTAGGGCTGTTGGACAAGATAGAATTGTTCGCTTTCCACAACAACATCACAGAAGTCATGCGCAAGGCGGATTTGTGCGTGAGCCGAGCGGGTGCTAGCAGCGTGTGGGAATTGTGCGCCAATGGCTTACCCACGATTTTTATCCCCTACCCTTTTGCGAGCAATAACCACCAGTATTACAATGTCTTAGAATTTGAAAAAGAAAACCTATGCTATGTCGTGCCTCAAAACGAATTATTGCCTAAAAAACTCTTTGAAGTCATCAGAAAGCTCAACCAAAAAGACGATCAAGGCAATAAAAACCTCACCACTATCAGCGCTAAATTGCAACAAAAAATCGCTAAAGACGGCGCAAAAACCATTATTGAAACGATTTTGAGCGCCTAAAATAGCCCTTTTTAATCAACAATTAAGCGACTAACCATTAAACTTAAGCAATAAATAAGATAAAATTTAGGATAGCTCAAATCTTTTAAAAAGAAAAGGATAACCCCTTGCAAAACTTTGTTTTTAATAAAAAATGGCTTATCTATTCTGGCCTACTCCCCTTATTTTTTCTTAATCCCTTAGCGGCAGAAGATGACGGGTTTTTTATGGGGGTGAGTTATCAAACTTCTTTGGCCATTCAAAGGGTGGATAACTCAGGGCTTAACGCCAGTCAAGACGCATCCACCTACATCCGCCAAAACGCTATCGCTCTAGAATCTGCGGCAGTGCCTTTAGCCTATTATTTAGAAGCGATGGGCCAACAAACCAGGGTTTTAATGCAAATGCTCTGCCCTGATCCTTCTAAAAGATGTTTGCTCTATGCGGGGGGCTATCAACAAAACGCCCAAAATGGCGATACAGGCAACAACCCCCCAAGAGGCAATGTCAATGCCACCTTTGATATGCAATCTTTAGTCAATAATTTAAACAAGCTCACCCAACTCATCGGCGAGACTTTAATCCGTAACCCTGAAAATCTTTCTAACGCCAAAGTCTTTAATGTCAAATTTGGCAATCAAAGCACTGTTATTGCCTTACCTGAGGGCCTAGCCAATACCATGAACGCTTTAAACGATGATATTACCAACGCTCTAACCACGCTCTGGTATAACCAAACCTTAACGAATAAATCTTTTAATAGCGGTAATTCCGTGAATTTTAGCCCCCAAGTCTTGCAACACCTTTTACAAGACGGCTTAGCCACAGCAAGTAGCAATCAAACCATTTGCAGCACTCAAAACCAATGCACCGCTACTAACGAAGCTAAATCCATAGCCCAAAACGCCCAAAACATCTTCCAGGCTTTAATGCAAGCAGGGATTTTAGGGGGCTTAGCCAATGAAAAGCAATTTGGCTTCACTTACAACAAAGCCCCTAACGGCAGCGATTCCCAACAAGGCTACCAAAGCTTTAGCGGCCCGGGTTATTACACCAAAAACGGCAACACCACGCAAGCGCCCTTAAAAAACTTACCCGCTGGAGCGACAGTTGGATCAGGAAATGGCCAATACACCTACCACCCTAGTTCGGCAGTCTATTATTTAGCTGATAATATCATCGCTAATGGCATCACCGCTTCTATGATTTTTTCAGGCATGCAAAATTTCGCCAATAAAGCCGCTAAACTGACAGGCACTTCAAGCTATAGCCAGATGCAAGATGCGATCAACTATGGGGAAAGCTTGCTCAATAACACCGTAGCGTATGGGGATTTTATCACCAATTGGGTCGCTCCCTATTTGGATTTAAATAACAAAGGTTTGAATTTCTTGCCTAGCTATGGGGGGCAATTGAATGGCGCTAATAGTCAAACCCCAC
This sequence comes from Helicobacter pylori FD535, assembly GCF_000296015.2. GTDB lineage: Bacteria > Campylobacterota > Campylobacteria > Campylobacterales > Helicobacteraceae > Helicobacter > Helicobacter pylori_CT. Next base: position 25,130 of record NZ_AKHP02000036.1, on the reverse strand, counting down.
AAAATCATTTAACCCCACAACAAGCCCAACAAGAACAAAAAGTGATCATAAACCAACTAGAGCAAGCCACAAACGCCCCCACCCCCGCGCAAATAGACAAGATCTTAGCCAACCCCTATTCCCCCACGGCAAAAACTTTAATGGCTTACGGGCTTTATCGCTCTAAAGCAGTGATTGGCGGGGTGATTGATGAAATGCAAACTAAAGTGAATCAAGTCTATCAAATGGGCTTTGCTAGGAATTTTTTGGAGCATAACTCTAATTCTAATAACATGAACGGCTTTGGCGTGAAAATGGGTTATAAGCAATTCTTTGGCAAAAAGCGCATGTTTGGGCTTAGGTATTATGGTTTTTATGATTTTGGCTACGCTCAATTTGGCACAGGATCTTCTTTGGTGAAAGCCACCCTCTCTAGCTATGGAGCAGGCACAGACTTTCTTTATAATGTTTTTACCCGAAAAAGAGGGACTGAAGCGATAGATATCGGTTTTTTTGCCGGTATCCAACTTACAGGGCAAACCTGGAAAACGAATTTTTTAGATCAAGTGGATGGCAACCATCTTAAGCCCAAGGACACTTCTTTCCAATTCCTTTTTGATTTAGGCATAAGGACTAATTTTTCCAAAATCGCTCATCAAAAAAGATCTCGTTTTTCTCAAGGGATAGAATTTGGCCTTAAAATACCGGTGCTTTATCACACCTATTACCAATCAGAAGGCGTTACAGCGAAGTATAGAAGAGCCTTTAGTTTTTATGTGGGCTACAACATAGGCTTTTGATTAAACAAAATAAGGGAAAAATATGATAAAAAAAGCTAGAAAATTCATACCATTCTTTTTAATTGGCTCCCTCTTAGCTGAAGACAATGGCTGGTATATGTCTGTAGGCTATCAAATCGGTGGCACGCAACAATTTATCAATAACAAACAACTTTTAGAAAATCAAAACATCATCAACAGCATCACTCAAAGTGCGATCAATATTGCAGGGCCTACTACCGGCCTTATCACTTTAAGCTCTCAAAGCGTCATTGACGCTTTAGGCTATGGCGTGAGTAACACCGTGGGCAACCAATTAGAGGGCATTTCTAATATCTTAAATCAAATTGGCAAAAGAAAAGACTTTTATTCCAGCCGTCAAATCTCTAACATTTCCCAACAAATCATAGGGCTTAAAGGAAGCTCTGATCCCTTAAAAGCCCACTCTTCACAAATCACAGCCAAACTCCTTTCCAACACCCAAAGCGCGTTTGATGAAGGCATTGCGCTAAGCACTAACATCATTAGCTCTATCAATAGCCTTAATCCCAGCAACAACGCCAAAGAAGTCAAAGCCCAGCTCCAAAACACCGCCCAATCCATGGCAGAATTGTTGCAACAAATTGAACACAGCATCACTAAAACTACTAGCACCACTTATGCGCAATCCTTACTCTCCAATCTGACCGATGCGGTGAATGCTTCTAGCGATAACACCGCTTATGTGAGCGCTCTTGTTAACGCTTTAAACACTTTAGGGGTAGGGGTTTTCCCCACCACAACCTCAACGCATGTGGTGTTAAACCCACCGGGACAAGTCGTATTTTATCCCACTAATTCCATTTTAGGCTCTACTTCTTCAAACAGCAATAACCAACAACAATACAACAACACCCTTTTAATGAACACCTTACAAGGGGGATTAAGCGCTAACAATCAAAATAACCCCAATGGTTGCGCCAATCAAGTCCAGTGTTTAGAGCAATTCATCCAAAATTTAGCCCCTTTAGCCGCAACCCCCACTTCAAATAACCAAGCCAACCAGCAAGTCCAAGCCATCGCTCAAAAACTCCAAAGCGTGGCTATCAACACTTTAGACAACAATGCGATCAACAACACCACCTATAATTTAAACAACTTGCACAACGCTTTGAATTTCCAAGCCTATGAAAGCACGATAGAACAATACAATAACGCTTTAAAACAAATTTCTTGGATCAGTTTTACTGAGCCTAAAAACCTGCTCAAAAACACTTCTAACAACTACCAAATCGGCACGGTAACCAACGCTCAAGGGCAAAACATCAGCGCCTATGATTGCGCAAGCGCTACCGGAAGCCTTTCTAGCGGTGCTTCTAGCGGGATTTCATGCTCAGCCACAAGCTCCACAAGTTCCACCAGCAGTTTTGACAATTCTTTATTCGCTACCTCCAAAATCCAAACCATAGGGGGCAAAGAGCAGATCGGCGTGAATTCTTTTAACCTTGTCTCTCAAGTGTGGAGCGTTTATAACTCTTTAAAAACTTCAGAAGCTAATTTGCAAAAAAACGCCAATATCTTATGCACTAATGGGGCACAATCCGGATCCGGGACAAGCTCATGCAATAGCTCTTCAGGGGGTTTGAGTATCAGCGGGAACGCCCAATTGCAAAATATTTTAAGCTCTACTAGTGGGACTACCACTAACACTCAAGCTAAAAGCAACGCTCCCAAACTAAAAGCGATGGTGGTGGTGAATAGTGAAGAAGAAGCTAAAACGGCTAATTTCAATCAAAGCAGTGGGACAACCACTCAATCCCCTAACAGCACGGTGATGGGAGCTTTAAATGCCGTATTGCAAAATGTCAATAATTTCCAACAAAGCATTCAAAGCGCTTTTCAAAATCAAGAAAGTAATATCCAAGCTTGGGCGAATGCGATTTATAACACTAATGGGAGTCAGTCGCAAGAGATGACAGCCAACAATAACCAAGATTTACGCATCCAATTGAGAGCGAATTTCTACCAGCTCATCAACACCATTAACCAGCAAGTGCCTACAGACATGAGCGCTTTAATTAATCAAAGCCAACAAACCCAGCAAACAAGCGGGGCAGCAAGCAATAATAACGCATGCGGTAATGGCACAACAAGTTGGTGCTATCAGCAGTGGTCGGATTCTAAGGCTTATTACAGCGGGTTACAAAGCGCTTTAGGGTATCAAACGCAAGCGACAACTCAAAGTGGGAGCAGTGGTGGGAACAGCATCACCTACAATGTCCAACAAATCACGCTCACTAGTAATGGTTTGCTCAATAACATCATTTCATCTCTTAAAAGTTTTAGTAGTGGTGGAAATAATGGGGGTAATGGAAATGGAACCAGTCAAATCAACACAGCCTACCAAATGCTCACAGACGCCAGTGATGGGAAATTAGGGACTTATAGTAGTAGCAATAGTGGCAGTAATAACGGCTATACGCCATGCAATAGCACTAACGGGAGCAATGGAGCGAGTAATTGCTACACCCCCAACAAACAACAAAACGCCACCACCGCAACCACTAATGAAAGCAACTTACAAAAAGTCTATAATGACGCCCAAAAAATAGCCAACATTATCGCCAGCTCTGGGAATAATAAAGGCGTTGAAAGCGGCTTAAAACAATTCTTTGAAGCGTTAAAAAGTAATAGCAGCAGTCTCAGTAATTTGTGTAATAGCAGTAGCGGCACTACTTGCACCGGTGGGCTTATCAACCTTTTAGGGGCAATCCCTACAAATGGGGTGAGCGATACGAACAATTTAATTAATTTGCTCACCGAATTCATTAAAACCGCCGGGTTTATCCAAAATAATAATAATAATAGTGTATCTACTAGTCTTACAAGCGCTTTTCAAGCCATTACGAGCGCTATTTCTCAAGGGTTTCAAGCCTTGCAAAACGATATTAGCCCTAATGCGATTTTAACCTTGCTCCAAGAAATCACTTCTAACACCACCACCATTCAGTCATTCTCGCAAACCTTACGGCAGCTTTTAGGGGATAAAACATTCTTTATGGTGCAACAAAAACTCATTGATGCGATGATTAACGCCAGAAATCAAGTTCAAAACGCGCAAAATCAAGCCAATAACTACGGCTCTCAACCCATTTTAAGCCAGTATGTGGCCGCTAAAAGCACCCAACACGGCATGAGCAATGGCTTAGGGGTTGGTTTGGGCTATAAATACTTCTTTGGTAAAGCGAGAAAATTGGGCCTTAGGCATTATTTTTTCTTTGATTACGGCTTTAGTGAAATAGGCCTAGCCAATCAAAGCGTGAAAGCGAATATCTTTGCTTATGGGGTAGGCACGGATTTTTTATGGAATCTATTCAGGAGGACTTACAACACTAAAGCGTTGAATTTCGGGCTATTTGCTGGGGTCCAATTGGGCGGTGCAACCTGGCTTAGCTCCTTAAGGCAACAAATCATTGACAATTGGGGGAACGCTAATGACATCCATTCAACGAATTTTCAAGTGGCGCTGAATTTTGGGGTGCGCACCAACTTTGCGGAGTTTAAGCGTTTTGCTAAGAAATTCCACAATCAAGGGGTCATCAGCCAAAAGAGCGTGGAATTTGGAATCAAAGTGCCTCTCATCAATCAAGCGTATTTGAATAGCGCCGGGGCTGATGTGAGCTACAGGAGGCTTTATACTTTCTATATCAATTACATCATGGGGTTTTAAAAAGGGGTGCGTCATGGAAATCTTACAATTCATCGGCTATGGGAATATGGCTCAAGCGATTTTAGAAGGCTCTCATGAAACTTTATCCAAGCGTTTTATTTTAGAGGTTACTGGGCGAAACCCTGAAAAAATCGCCCCCTTTTTACAAGAAAAAAACATTCAAGCGCGCATCATTCCCTATAAAGACGCTATTGATATACACCAAAAATTCGTGTTTTTACTTTTTAAGCCTTATAACCTTAAGGATTTTAATTATCAAGGGCAAGCTAAAAGCGTTTTGAGCGCTTTAGCTGGCGTGGGTTTTGAAGCTTTAAGCGATGCGATAAATTCTTTACATTACTTAAAATGCATGCCCAATATTGCGAGCAAGTTCGCCCTTTCTTCTACAGCGGTGTGTGAAAAATCGCCCATGCCCTTAATAAGCCAAAAGGCTTTGAGTGTTATTGAGAGTTTTGGGAATTGCGTGCGAGTGGGCAATGAAGAGCAGGTTGATTCCAGCGTGGCGACAAACGGGAGCGCGCTCGCGTTTTTAAGCTTGGTAGCGAGCAGTTTAAAAGATGCCGGTATTAGAGAGGGCTTGAACGCTAGAGATTCTTTAGAATTGGTGAAAATGAGTTTCAAAGGCTTTGCCAAGCTGTTAGAAAAAGAACGCCCCGAAATGATTATAGAGCAAATTTGCACCCCCAAAGGCGCAACGATTGAAGGCTTGAGCGTTTTAGAAAAAAAGGGGGTTAGGGGAGCGTTTATCAAAGCATGCCAAAAGAGCGTGAAAAAAATGCGCCTCTAAAAATTACACTCTTAAAAAATAAGCGCGATGCATTTAGACAGGCAGAGTTTAGAAAAAGCCAAGCATTTGATCCAAAGCGGTCTGATTGACACCATAGAAGTAGGCACGATCAAGGGCTTGCAAGAAATCCATCGGTTTTTGTTTGAAGGATTGTATGAATTTGCTGGGAAAATCAGGGATAAAAACATTTCTAAAGGGAATTTCAGGTTCGCTAACTGCTTGTATTTGGATTTGATTTTACCCAGAATTGAGAGCATGCCGCAAAATAATTTCAATCAAATCATAGAAAAATATGTGGAAATGAATATCGCTCACCCTTTTTTGGAGGGTAATGGCAGAGCGACCAGGATATGGCTTGATTTGTTGCTTAAAAAGGAATTGAAAAAAATCGTGCTTTGGGATAGGATTGATAAAGCCGCTTATTTGAGCGCTATGGAAAGGAGTCCTGTGAATGATTTGGAAATCAAAACGCTTTTAAAAAAACATTTGAGTTCTCATATCAACGATCCCTTAACTTTCATTAAAGGCATCACGCAGTCGTATTATTATGAAGGGCTTTGAAAAATCCCCAAAAGCGTTTTTTCAAATCTTAAAAATACCCTTTCTTAAAAATTAAAAGCTTTATTTGTCAGCGTTAGAGCCATCTAAAATTAATCCTGTGTCCGTTCAATCAAACTCAAAGGCAAGTTAAACGCTTTAATGAGTTCGCTCTCTTTTTGGCGTTGTTCGCCCTTATCTTTTTCATGGTCATAGCCTAACAAGTGCAACACCCCATGAATGAATAAAAGAGCGATCTCCTCTTCTAAGTTATGCCCTAATTTCATGGCGTTAGTTTGAGCTAATGGCGCATTAATCACCACGCTCCCTAAAGGGGTGTGAGGAATCGCTTCTAAAGGGAAGCTCAAAACATCGGTAGAATAATCGCAACCCCTTAAATCCCTGTTAATCTCTCGCATGGTTTCACCGCTCACCAAAATAAGCTCAATGATTTGAGTGGGGGCTAAAACATTTGCGATTTTTTCTAATAATAAAAAGTCTGATTCTAGCGGGGTTTGGTTGTCTATTTCTAGCATTAAAGATATAAAAAGAAATTTAAAAAAGCCCTAAAACTTAGGGCTTATAAAAAATTAAGCGAAAGAACCTTTAACTTGTTCTACCCATTTTGAAATCCTCTCATCAGTGAGATCGTCTTGATTGTCTTCATCAATCACAAGACCCACGAATTTACCTCCTTCTACCGCTTTAGAAGCTTCAAAATGATAACCATCAGTAGAAGTTTGCCCTACCACTTTGCCGGATTTAGCTTTTTCATAGATGTGGAAAATGCCTTCCGCAAAAGTTTCGCTGTAAGTGTCTTGATCGCCCAAGCCTACAAGCCCAATGGTTTTATTCGCAAAATCGCTCGATTCTAGCGTGCCTAAAAAGTCTTCCCAATCTGTTTGCAAATCGCCCGCACCGGCGGTTGGAGCGACTAAAATAACCTTTGTAAAGCTATTGAATTGCTCTTTAGAAGCCTTAGCCACATCAACCACTTCGGCATTACCAATAGCCTTGCTGATTTTTTCAGCGATAGCTTCAGCGTTCCCGCTGTCTGTCCCAAAAAAGATACCAATTTTTCCCATATTCCAATCCTTGTGTTTAAAGATATAACGCACCCACTTTTAGCGAATGCTTGTGGGCGTAGTTTAGCGCATTTAATTAAACATCTTGCTTAAAAACCCATTTTGCGCGAATATCGTTTCAATAAAAACCATATTAAAAGCACTATAAGAACAAAACTCATGACAAAAAACGAAGTGTAATGAGAAAGCCTTTCATACAGCGTTTTCACCCAATCGCTCGCTTTAAAAGAAACGCTCCCCACGATTAACGCCCACAAAAAACTGGAAAAAACATTAAGCCATAAAAATCTTTTTAAAGGGTATTTGCTAAAACCAACCGCTAAAGGCACAACGCTTTTAATCCCATACAAATACTTATTGACAAAAATCATGAGCAAGGCGTAGCGTTTCACCCACAAACTCGCTAAAGCAAGCTTTCTTCTATGCTTTTGGAAATACTTTAAAAACTCTCTTTTTTGATAGCGAGCAAAGACTACAAGAGCCCCACTCCCTACCATATTCCCTAAAAAAGCGACAAGAATGGTTATTTTTATATCTAAAGCGTGCGTGGTAGCACTCAAAACAGAAGCGATGACAATCCCCACATACCCGCCCCCTAAAGAATATAAAAACAAAATAAGATAACCCCACTCCTTAAAACCCTCTTGAAAACGCAACAACGCTTCTTGCATCAAAACCCTCTTTTGATTTCGTTTTTATTTTCATGTTATCCAAACTTATTCAACCTATTGGTGATTTAAACGCTATCTTTTAGTATAATGACAGCGTTATCCTAATAACCTAAAAGATATAGAGATGAATACAGAAATTTTAACCATCATGTTAGTTGTCTCAGTGCTTATGGGATTGGTAGGCTTAATAGCGTTTTTATGGGGGGTTAAAAGCGGTCAGTTTGACGATGAAAAACGCATGCTTGAAAGCGTGTTGTATGACAGCGCGAGCGATTTGAACGAAGCGGTTTTACAAGAGAAACGCCAAGAGAATTAAAAAGAATTAAAATAAAAGGATAGAAATGAACCAAGAAATTTTAGATGTATTGATAGTGGGTGCAGGACCTGGGGGCATTGCCACGGCCGTAGAATGCGAAATAGCCGGCGTTAAAAAAGTGCTTTTATGCGAAAAAACCGAAAGCCATTCAGGCATGTTAGAGAAGTTTTATAAAGCCGGTAAAAGGATTGATAAAGATTATAAAAAGCAAGTCGTAGAGCTTAAAGGGCATATCCCTTTTAAAGACAGCTTTAAAGAAGAGACTTTAGAGAATTTCACTAACCTTTTAAAAGAACACCACATCACGCCAAGCTATAAAACCGATATTGAGAGCGTGAAAAAAGAAGGCGAATACTTTACAATCACCACCACTTCTAATACAACCTATCATGCTAAATTTGTGGTGGTTGCGATCGGGAAAATGGGCCAGCCCAACCGCCCTACTACTTACAAAATCCCTGTCGCGCTCTCCAAACAAGTGGTTTTTAGTATCAATGATTGTAAGGAAAATGAAAAAACCCTTGTGATCGGCGGAGGCAACTCAGCGGTGGAATACGCCATTGCTTTGTGCAAAACCACCCCTACCACCCTCAATTACCGCAAAAAAGAATTCAGCCGCATCAATGAAGACAACGCTAAAAACTTGCAAGAAGTCCTAAACAATAACACGCTTAAAAGCAAGCTTGGAGTGGATATTGAAAGCCTAGAAGAAGATAGCACTCAAATTAAGGTTAATTTCACCGATAACACGAGCGAGAGTTTTGATCGTTTGCTGTACGCGATCGGCGGCTCTACCCCTTTAGAATTTTTTAAACGCTGTTCTTTAGAATTAGATCCCAGTACCAATATCCCTATAGTGAAAGAAAATTTAGAGAGCAACAATATCCCTAATTTATTCATCGTGGGCGATATTTTATTCAAATCAGGGGCGAGCATCGCTACCGCTTTAAACCATGGCTATGATGTTGCTGTAGAAATCGCTAAAAGGTTGTAGTCTTATATTTTATTTAGCAAAACTCATTTCCTTAAGGGGATAGGGGATATTTTGCGATAATACCCCCTTAACCCCCTTAATAAACCCCCTAACCCCCAAGACCGCTTTTTTAATAAGTTATCACTTGACTAGCGTCAAGCTCTTTTATATTTTTATTTAAAAAAATACTTTTTGGCATTTTTTACATTTTATGTTCAATATTCATCACTCATCAAACGGCTTAGTCTTATACAAAAAGAAAAAGAGCATGATAAGCGTTAGGGCAAAATGCATGGTTATGATAGTTAGGGGCGAAAAGTAACGCAGTTCCAGACTGCTGAGCGATAAAATTAGCACAGAGACCACGCGCACACAGCTTGATAAAAGCGATGAGAGCGATGAAATGTTGTTTTTAGAAACAAATTTGGAGAATTGATACCCCAAGCAATAACTCATGTAAGTGAAAAACGCCACCATGAGCGCATACACCCCTATAAATAAATAAGGGATATTCATAAGCAACAAGGGGCTAACGCCTAGTAACACCAAAAGCGAACTTAGGGCGATTTTTTGGCTGTAATTTTTGGCTTTTAAAAAATGAATGAGAATAGAAATCACTTGAAAAGCAATATAGAACATAAAAAGGTATTGCTCTTTAATGCCTTGTTTTAAAAAATACGCTTGCCACATTTGAAAATGGCTCATAAAAAAGACGGGCGTAATCAAATGCCCCACTAACAAAATTTTAAGCCTGGGGTTATCTTTAAGCTCTTTAAGACTGCCTTTAACTTGCTCTTTAAGGAGTTTCAAACTTTTTTGGTTTTTAAAATCCCCTTCTTTTTCTTTAAAATAAACAATGATCGTTAGTGCACAAAGCATGATTAAAAAAATCCCAACGATATACAGCATCGCATGGACTTTGAGATACAAAAACGACCCCAAAGAACTCCCTATAATCATGCCCAAATAAGCGATTTGATTGTTTTTGGCTAAAAACCGGGACAAATCCTTTTTATTTTCTTTAATATCTGTGATGAGTGAAGCTTCAATCGTGCCGCTAGAGCATGCGCTATACAAACCATACAGCCCCCATGCTAAAAGCATGAAAACAAAGCTATCAAAAAACAGCACAAACGAAAAACTAGCGATTAAAAAGACATTAGAAACAAGGAATAAATTTTTCCGGCTCATCAAATCCGCTAAAACACCGCTTGGGTATTCAGCCACTAGCACGCAAAAGCTAAAAAAGGTTTGCACGAGCAGGATTTCACTCAAACTAAGCCCTTTAGAAAGCAACAAGGGGGTTAAAATCGCATGGGGTAAGCTTTGAGCGATGATTAAGAGAAAATTCGCCCCATAGTAAGCTAAAATGTTTTTTCTTAACATTTGAAAATTGTAATTAAAACTAGCTTATAATACAGCGTTATATCTTTTAATTAAGGGGTATTGATGCTAACCCAATTAAAAACTTATCCAAAATTACTCAAACATTATGAAGAAATCAAAGAAGCGCATATGCGTGATTGGTTTTCTAAAGACAAAGAGCGAGCGAGCCGTTATTTCGTGCAATTTGAAAGCTTAAGCCTGGATTATTCCAAAAACCGCCTGAACGACACCACTTTAAAGCTTCTTTTTGAATTAGCGAACGACTGCTCTTTAAAAGAAAAGATTGAAGCGATGTTTAAGGGCGAAAAGATCAACACCACCGAAAAAAGGGCCGTTTTACACACCGCTTTAAGAAGCTTGAATGACACTGAAATTTTACTAGACAACATGGAAGTGTTAAAGAGTGTTAGGAGCGTTTTAAAACGCATGCGAGCCTTTAGCGATAGCGTGAGGAGCGGTAAAAGATTAGGCTATACCAATCAAGTGATCACCGATATTGTCAATATCGGCATTGGGGGGTCAGATTTAGGCGCTTTAATGGTTTGCACCGCCCTAAAACGCTACGCCCATCCGAGATTAAAAATGCATTTTGTGTCTAATGTGGATGGCACACAGATTTTAGATGTTTTAGAAAAACTCAATCCAGCCAGCACGCTTTTTATCGTGGCTTCTAAGACTTTTTCCACTCAAGAAACCTTAACCAACGCCCTAACCGCTAGAAAATGGTTTGTAGAAAGAAGCGGCGATGAAAAGCATATCGCTAAGCACTTTGTAGCGGTATCCACCAATAAAGAAGCCGTCCAACAATTTGGCATTGACGAGCATAACATGTTTGAATTTTGGGATTTTGTAGGGGGGCGCTATAGCTTGTGGTCGGCTATTGGCTTATCCATTATGATCTATTTAGGGAAGAAAAATTTTAACGCTCTTTTGAAAGGAGCGTATCTAATGGATGAGCATTTTAGAAACGCCCCTTTTGAAAGCAATTTACCCGTTTTAATGGGGCTAATTGGCGTGTGGTATATCAATTTTTTCCAATCCAAAAGCCATTTAATCGCTCCTTACGATCAGTATTTAAGGCATTTCCCTAAATTCATTCAGCAATTAGATATGGAAAGCAATGGCAAACGCATCAGCAAAAAAGGCGAAATCATCCCCTATGACACATGCCCTGTTGTTTGGGGCGATATGGGCATTAACGCTCAGCACGCCTTTTTCCAGCTCTTGCATCAAGGCACGCATTTAATACCCATTGATTTTATCGCTTCCTTAGATAAAAAGCCTAACGTTAAAGGCCACCATGAGATTTTATTCAGCAATGTTTTAGCACAAGCGCAAGCCTTCATGAAAGGCAAGAGTTATGAAGAAGCGCTTGGGGAGTTGCTCTTTAAAGGATTAGACAAAGATGAAGCCAAAGATCTAGCCCACCACAGGGTGTTTTTTGGCAACCGCCCCTCTAATATCCTTTTACTAGAAAAGATTTCACCAAGCAATATGGGGGCGTTAGTGGCTCTTTATGAGCATAAAGTCTTTGTGCAAGGGGTTATTTGGGATATTAACAGCTTTGATCAATGGGGCGTGGAGCTTGGGAAAGAACTGGCCGTGCCGATTTTACAAGAATTAGAAGGGCATAAAAGCAACGCTTATTTTGACAGCTCCACTAAACACTTAATAGAATTGTATAAAAACTACAACCAATAGGCTTTGTTTTATAACAAAATAAAACCTAAAAACAATAAAACAAAGCTCAACCCTATTCTCAAGCGATTCATTCAAAATAATCCGTTACTCGTAACGGATTTTAGCGCCATATATTAGCCATTTGAATTTAAAGAGAGTAAATTTTCCACAAATTAATCGTTTTTAGCTTTTAAAAGCTTGACTTTCTCATCATATGCATTATTTTACATATTATAATTATTTCAAAGCTAAGAATAATAAAAATCAAAGAATAGATTTATCTTTAAAAGTATTTGCATTTATCAATCTCATTTTAGGAGGCATGCATGAAAAAGGCAAGTCAGGTTTTATTCTTTGGGGCATTTTTAAGCTCTTCTTTACAAGGTTTTGAAGCTAAGCTCAACGGCTTTGTGGATCAATCCAGCACTATCGGTTTTAACCAGCATAAAATCAACAAAGAAAGAGGTATCTACCCTATGCAGCAATTCGCAACGATTGCGGGCTATTTAGGGCTTGGTTTTAGCCTGTTACCCAAAAAGGTTTCAGACCATGTTCTAAAAGGCAAAATAGGGGGCATGGTGGGATCTATTTTCTATGACGGCACGAAGAAGTTTGAAGACGGATCTGTGGCTTACAACCTCTTTGGTTATTATGATGGGTTCATGGGGGGTTATACAAACATCTTACAAAGCGATGATTTAGCGACACAAAACATGAAACACAATAAAAATGTCCGCAATTATGTCTTTAGCGATGCGTATTTAGAATACGCTTATAAGAATTATTTTGAAATAAAAGCCGGACGCTATCTCTCCACTATGCCTTATAAAAGCGGTCAAACGCAAGGCTTTCAAGTTTCTGGGCAATACAAGCATGCACGCTTGACTTGGTTTAGCTCTTTTGGGAGGGCGTTCGCTTACGGTTCGTTTTTAATGGATTGGTTTGCTGCACGGACCACTTACAGCGGAGGCTTTACCAAAAACGATAAGGGAGGTTATGACAGCCATGGGCGAAAGGTGCTTTATGGCACGCATGCGGTGCAACTCACCTATAAACCTCATCGTTTCCTCATAGAAGGCTTTTATTACCTTTCGCCTCAAATCTTTAACGCTCCGGGCGTTAAGATTGGTTGGGACTCTAACCCTAATTTTAGCGGCACGGGCTTTCGCTCTGATACAGCTGTCATAGGGTTTTTTCCCATTTACTACCCTTGGATGATCGTTAAATCCGACGGGAGTCCAGTCTATAGATACGACACGCCTGCCACTCAAAACGGGCAAAATCTCATTATCCGCCAACGCTTTGATATCAACAATTACAATGTTTCCATCGCTTTTTATAAAGTCTTTCAAAACGCTAATGGTTGGATAGGCAATATGGGGAATCCAAGCGGTGTGATAATGGGGAGTAACAGCGTCTATGCTGGTTTTACAGGCACAGCCCTTAAAAGAGACGCCGCTACCATTCTCCTTTCTTGTGGCGGCACTCATTTTGCCAAAAAATTCACATGGAAATTCGCCACGCAATATTCCAATTCAGTGGTCTCTTGGGAAGCGAGAGCGATGATCTCTTTAGGTTATAAATTCACTGAATACTTGAGCGGTAGCGTGGATCTTGCATATTATGGCGTGCATACTAACAAAGGCTTTAAACCGGGTGAAAACGGGCCTGTGCCTAAAAACTTCCCCGCCCTTTATTCTGACAGGAGCGCGTTATACACGGCCCTTATAGCGTCATTTTGATGCTATCACAAAATATAGTAGGCGTCATTTTGACGCTATGATCACAAAATATAGTAGGCATCTTTTGATGCTAATCTCCCACGATAGGATAAGCGTCTTTTAACGCTGTTTCTCTGATCTCTATATATAAAATTTCTTTTCAAGCAAAAGCCCTTTTTTTAATCATACCCATTAAGCAAAATATCCATCATCTTTAAACCATCTTTAAAATTGAGCTTTTAGCATTTTTTAGAAAATAATAAAGAGTTTGTTAAAAAGCAAGCGATAGCTTTTTAAAAACCCAAGCAGAAACCCCAAACTTCTTTAGTGTTTGCGCGCTTCACAAACAGGGTCAAACTTTTTTCTGTGGGTTTAAAGGGGGTTAAAACCCCTTTTTTATTCAAGAGGCTTTGATATAGGGCGTTTCAGCTAACGGCGGGTAAATTTTATTTTTAAAATAAGCGTTTGAGCAAATCCTAACGCTCACGATTAAAACTAGTAGCGCTACAAGCATGAAAAACACGCACAAAATCGCATCAATAGCGTGGTTAAAAAAGGATTTTTGGAGCGTTTTTAGTGCTTTTTCATCGGTAGTGGTAGCCATTTTTTCTTTGATGATTTGCATCTGCGCCACATGCGAAACATTATTCAGCACGCTGTCATCGCTCTTTGGCGCCACCTTTAAAATACCGCTATAAAAAGTGATGGATAAAATCAAAACTGCCGGCAAAGCGCTTACCATCGCCCCCTTAAAACGCCCCATTTTAAACAACACCACCGTAACCAACAACAACGCCATGCCCGCTAACATCTGATTGCTCACGCCAAATAAAGGCCATAGCGTATAAATCCCTCCTTTAGGGTCAATCGTGCCTTGATACAAGAAATACCCCCACCCTGCCACGCACAAAAGAGTGGCAAAAATCCCAGCCTTATAAGAGCTAAGATCGCCCAAAGGTTTATAAACATTACCGAGCAAATCTTGGATCATAAAACGAGCGGTTCGTGTGCCAGCATCCACAGCGGTTAAAATGAACAAAGCTTCAAACAAGATCGCAAAATGATACCAAAACGCCATCACGCTTGGATCCCCTAAAATGTGATACACAATCATCGCTAAACCGATCGCAAAAGTGGGCGCCCCACCGGTGCGGCTCAAAATGGAGCTTTCACCGATGTTTTTGGTCATCTCACTGATTTCTTCAGCACTGATACTAAACCCCCATGAGCTAATCACTGAAGCCGCATCAGCTATATCTTTACCGATGCTCACTTCTGGAGAATTGATAGCGAAATAAAGCCCTGGGTGCAAGATCCCTGCGCACACCAACGCCATAAGAGCCACAACGCTCTCCATCACCATAGAGCCATAGCCCACTAGCCTTGCGTCGCTTTCTTTAGCGAGCATTTTAGGGGTTGTGCCTGAAGAAATTAAAGCATGAAAGCCGCTAATCGTCCCGCAAGCCACCGTGATAAACAAGAAAGGGAACACGCTTCCTGCAAACACGGGCCCACTGCCATCTACAAAGGGCGTGATTTTAGGGATTTGTAAAGGCGGAGCGACAAAAACAATAGCCACAACCAACACCCCTATCACGCCAATTTTTAAAAAAGTGCTTAAATAATCTCGTGGAGCGAGTAAAAACCATACCGGTAAAATAGAAGCCACAAACCCATAGCCCATGATCATCCACGCTAAAGAGCTAGCCTCAAAAGTGAATATTGACGCTAATTTAGGATCTAAAGAAACGTATTTACCCGCATAAATCGCTATAATCAATAGGATAAAGCCAATAACAGAAACTTCCAAAATCTTATGCGGTCTGAAAAACCGCATGTAAAGCCCCATAAGAATCGCAATGGGAATGGTCATAGCGATCGTAAAAAAGCCCCAAGGCGAATGTGCTAAAGCCTTCACCACCACCATCGCTAAAATCGCAATGATAATGAGCATGATCCCTAAAATACCAAGACTGGCGATCATGCCTACAAATTGACCCATTTCAAGCTTGATCATTTCGCCTAAAGACTTGCCATCGCGCCTAATGGAAGCAAAAAGCACCACAAAATCATGCACGCAACCCCCTAAAACCGAGCCTATCAAAATCCATAAGATAGAGGGCAAGTAACCCATTTGAGCGGCCAGTATCGGGCCTACTAAAGGGCCAGCCCCAGCAATAGCAGCGAAATGATGCCCAAAAGTGATCGCTTTATCGGTTGGCACAAAATCCTTGCCATCATTCCTTACGCATGCAGGCGTGGCTCTGCTATCATCTAGCTTTAACACCCTATAAGCGATAAAATGGCTATAAAAACGATAGCCTATGCTATAAATGCAAGCGCTCGCTACTACAAGCCATAGTGTGTTGATGCTCTCGCCCTTGTGTAAGGCTAACACCCCTAAACAGATCGCCCCTAAAATAGCGGCAAAAACCCAAGCCAAAGAAACTAAACTTTTTTGCATGTCCTCTCCATTTAATGATTGTTTAACCATTGTTGTTAATTTCAGCCAGTTTTTTATTATAATTCAAATTTTTTGAATAGGGACTGAATGGCTCATAAACTTTCCATAATAAAGGCTTGGGTTTTTCTAAACTTCTAACAATTGGGGTAAATAAGAGCTGTTTTTAAACATGATGCTTTAAAGCGTCATTAATTTTAAGGTATAGCGTTATGGCATTAGATTGGGATTTTATGTTTCACTCCATCCCTGCGTTTCTTAAGGGGTTAGAACTCACGCTTTATATTTCTTTCTTTGGGATTTTGCTCTCTCTTTTAGTGGGGTTTTTGTGCGCGCTCATTTTGTATTTTAAAACGCACTTTATCTCCCCTATCGTCTATATCTATGGCGAAATCGCTAGGAACACGCCCCTACTCATCCAGCTTTTCTTTTTGTATTACGGGTTGAATGAAATCGGTTTGAGCGCTTTAGAGTGCGCGATCTTAGCGTTAGGGTTTTTGGGTGGGGGGTATATGAGTCAGAGTTTTTTGCTTGGGTTTAAAAGCTTAGCTTCCATTCAAAGAGAAAGCGCTTTGAGTTTGGGGTTTGGCCCTTTGAAAATGATGTATTACATCATTCTGCCTCAAAGTTTAAGCGTTTCTATGCCTTCTATAGGGGCGAATGTGATTTTTTTACTCAAAGAAACTTCTGTGGTGGGCGCGATAGCCCTAACCGATATTATGTTTGTGGCGAAAGATTTTATTGGCATTTATTACAAAACGACTGAAAGCCTTTTGATGTTAAGCGCCACTTATTTGATCGCTTTGCTCCCTTTAAGCGTTTTGTTTGTGGTCTTAGAGCGTTTCTTTAAAAAGAAAGTGGCTTAAAAATGGGAGTTTTACTAGAATTAGACAATCTTAAGCGTTTGTTAGAAGGGTTTGAGATCACTCTTTTGATCGCTCTTAGCTCTGCGGTTGTTTCAATCGTTGTTGGAATACTTTTGGGGAGCTTGATGGCGTTTGGTTCTAAAATAGTGGTTTTGGCGTGTCGTGTGTATTTAGAAAGCGTTCGCATTATCCCGCTTTTAGCATGGCTTTTTATTGTGTATTTCGGGTTAGCGAGCTGGTTTGATTTGCACATTAGCGCTGTTTGGGCGAGCGTTATTGTTTTTAGCTTGTGGGGTGGCGCTGAAATGATGGATTTAACTAGAGGGGTTTTAACTTCCGTGAGCAAACACCAAATAGAAAGCGCTCTGGCTTTAGGCATGGATTCAAAAAGGGTGATTTTTAACATTATTTTCCCCCAAAGCTTTTTGTCTTTATTGCCCTCAAGCCTTAATTTATTCACGCGCATGATTAAAACCACGGCTTTAGTCTCTCTCATTGGAGCGATTGATTTGTTAAAAGTGGGCCAGCAAATCATAGAGCTTAACCTCTTACGCATGCCCAACGCGAGCTTTGTGGTTTATGGCGTTATCTTAATGTTTTATTTTAGTTTATGCTATAGTTTGAGCCTGTATAGTTCCTATTTAGAAAAAAAATTCCAATACATTAGAGGGTAAAATGAGCGTGATTTTAGAAACCAAAGGGTTAAAAAAAACCTATCAAAACCATTTGGTTTTAGACGGCATCAATTTCACTTTAAATAAGGGTGAAGCGGCAGTGATTTTAGGGCCTAGCGGGTGCGGGAAAAGCACTTTTTTAAAATGTTTAAACGGGCTTGAAAAGATTGATGAAGGTGAAATCCTTTTTGAAAACACCAACCTTAACAATAAGGCCACTAACTGGAATAAAACGCGCCAAAAAA
Organism: Helicobacter pylori FD535; assembly: GCF_000296015.2. Lineage (GTDB taxonomy): Bacteria > Campylobacterota > Campylobacteria > Campylobacterales > Helicobacteraceae > Helicobacter > Helicobacter pylori_CT. The sequence continues at coordinate 7,261 of NZ_AKHP02000036.1, read as the reverse complement.
TAGGCATGGTGTTTCAAAATTATGAATTGTTCCCGCATTTAAATGTGCTGGATAATATCTTACTCGCTCCTATAAAAGTGCAAAAACGATCCAAAGATGAGGCCATTTCTCAAGCCATAGAGCTTTTAAAGCGCGTGGGTTTGGAGCATAAACAACAAGCTTACCCTAAAGAATTGAGCGGCGGGCAAAAACAGCGAGTAGCCATCGTGCGCTCTTTGTGCATGCGGCCAAAAATCATGCTTTTTGATGAAGTAACCGCCTCTTTAGACCCTGAAATGGTTAAAGAAGTTTTAGAAGTGATTTTAGAATTGGCCACAACGGGCATGAGCATGGTGATTGTAACGCATGAAATGAAATTCGCGCAAAAAATCGCTCATAAAATCGTGTTTTTTGATAGCGGTAAGATCGCTGAAGAAAACAGCGCTAAAGAATTTTTTAATAACCCGAAATCTCAAAGAGCGCAAAAATTTTTAGAAACTTTCCATTTTTTAGGGAGCTGTTAAATAAAGTTTGCTAAAAAGATGATTTCAATTTCAAAAAAAGGTGTTTTTATGAAAACAAACGGGCTTTTTAAGGTATGGGGGCTGTTTTTAGTGTTAACCGCTTTAGTCTTTAGCGCTTGCTCTGACAGCCATAAAGAAAAAAAGGACGCTTTAGAAGTCATTAAACAAAGAGGGGTTTTAAAAGTGGGGGTTTTTAGCGATAAACCTCCTTTTGGCTCCGTGGATTCTAAAGGGGAATATCAAGGCTATGATGTAGTCATTGCTAAACGCATGGCCCTTGATTTATTGGGCGATGAAAATAAGATTGAGTTTATTCCTGTAGAAGCTTCAGCTAGGGTGGAATTTTTAAAAGCCAATAAAGTGGATATTATCATGGCTAATTTCACGCGCACTAAAGAAAGAGAAAAAGTCGTGGATTTCGCTAAGCCGTATATGAAAGTCGCTTTGGGGGTGATTTCTAAAGATGGGGTCATTAAAAATATAGAAGAGTTGAAAGATAAAGAGTTGATTGTGAATAAAGGCACGACAGCGGATTTTTATTTCACTAAAAATTACCCCAATATCAAACTTTTGAAATTTGAGCAAAACACAGAGACTTTTTTAGCCCTTTTAAACAATAAGGCTACCGCTCTAGCCCATGACAACACTTTATTGCTCGCTTGGATAAAACAACACCCTGAATTTAAATTAGGCATTACAAGCCTTGGCGATAAGGATGTGATCGCTCCAGCGATTAAAAAAGGCAACCCTAAGCTTTTAGAATGGCTGGATAACGAGATGGATTCCCTCATTTCTAGCGACTTCTTAAAAGAAGCTTATAAGGAAACTTTAGAGCCTGTTTATGGCGATGGAATCAAACCAGAAGAAATTATTTTTGAATGATTTTTTCAGGCTTTGTTTTCTTGATGGAGCGTGTTTTTGTTGCTAAATGAGCGGTTTTGTGATCTTTTTGTTTTTAATTTTGAGATATATTTGTTTAATTTTACATTGAAAGGATTTGTTGATGAATCATTTTTATAAGCGTTGTTTGAAATTTTCATTGGTTGGGTTGCTAGGGCTTTTGAGCGTTCAGCTTGATGCTAGGAGTTTTGTTGATGGGGATTTAGACATTCAAAAATTCAGCTATGAAGATTCTCTGCTTAAAAAGGGAGACCCTAATGGTGTGCATAAGGTGCAAGTGCGGGATTATAAAGGCAAAATGCAAGAAGCTGAGATCCACTCAGAAATACGCATCGCACTTAAACCGGGGGTTAAAAAAGAAGTTAAAAAAGGCAAGATTTATAGCGCTCAAATCAATGATGGCATGTGTTATGCTTTCAGAATGCTCCAAACCGGCGATAATACCACAGGTCTTGATTCTAAAGAATTTCCCAAGCAAAGCCGTGAAAAAAAGGGCCGAGTGATCACCTTAATCGGTAAAGATGAAGTGCCTTATCTTATTTTAGAAACCGATTGCCAAGTGGGTGATATTGCAAAGATCTCTTTGGTGGGTAATTTTGATGGCACCGGGTTTCTTACGGAGTATAAATTCAAAGACGCTAAGCCCATTTACTAATCTTCTTTTTTAAAAATCTCTTAATCTTTTGTGGTTAGGGGATTTTTTTATTCATTAGCAGTGTTTTTGATCGCATCTTAAAAATTTTAAAAACCCTGTTTGTGTTTTTGTCTCAAGTTGTTGTTAAAAAAGCTCTGTCCTCATCAAACACTGACAAATAAAACCTTATTAAATTTGGAATTTTTTGGATTTTTAAAACAAGCTAAAACAAAGAAAATAAAAGAGAAACCCCCCCCCTTTTTTTTAGGAGTTTTCTTCTTGCTTATACCCTTTAAGCGCAAAGAAGAGGATATAAAAATAGCACAACAACGGCACACCATAAGCGTAGAGCAAATTTGATTCGGTCGCTGTTAGCATGTCTGTAACCGCGCCTTGAATGGGGGGGATTAACGCCCCTCCCACAATCGCCATGCTAATCACCCCAGAAGCTTTAGAAGTGAGATGCCCTAAATTGAGCGTAGCCAAAGAAAAGATTGTAGGGAACATGATAGAGTTGAAAAAGCCCACAAAAGTCAGAGCGAATAAAGCGATCTTGCCTCCAATGATAATGGCTAAAGCGATGAGAACAATGGAGCTTAAAGCGTTGAAAGCCAGATATTTATTAGGGGCAATTTTATTCATCAACACACTGCCTAAGAAACGACCCACCATCGCGCCTCCCCAATAATACACCAAGTAATGCGCGCTTGATTGAGGGTCTAAATTCAAAAGCTTTTCAAAGCTTAGCACCAAGAATGAGCCAATCGCCACTTCTCCCCCCACATAGAAAAAGATCCCTAAAGCCCCAAAAACAAAGTGTTTGTGCGAAAACAGGTTTTTTTGCGTCGTCTCTTTGGGCATTTCTTTTTCCACATCAGGCAATTTCAAAAGATACATCACAAGCGCTAAAAGAAGTGAAAACGCCGCCAAACCCAAATAAGGCATTTGAACGCTTTTAGCGTCCGCTAATTTGTCTATCAAACTTGCATTATCGCCCATTTTAGTCGTGCTAAAAATCAACAAGCTCCCAAAAATAGGCCCTAAAGTTGTGCCAAGCGAATTGAACGCCTGGACTAAAACCAGGTTTCTGGCTTCTTTACCTTTAGAAAGCAAGGTTACAAAGGGATTACCAGCGGTTTGCAAGCACACAATCCCGCTCGCTAAAATAAACAACGCTCCTAAAAAAAACCCATAGGAGCCAAAATGCGCCGCCGGATAAAACAACGCGCACCCCGTCGCTGTGATCACAAAACCAAGCACCACACCAAAAGGGTAGCCGATTTTACTGATCACATTCCCAAAAACGCCTCCCATGATGAAATACGCCCCAAAAAAGCAAAATTGAATGAGCGAAGCTTCAAAATAGGTCAAGTCAAAAATGGGTTTTAAATGCGGGATTAAAATATCGTTTAAAACCGTGATAAAACCCATTAAGAAGAATAACGCTGTTAAACTCCCCAGCGCCAAAGTGTTAGAAGTTTTTTGCATACCATTTCCTTTTATTGAACTGATACAATAATAATAATGCTATTGTAATTGTTTTGAGATAATAAACTACCCAAATTAAGGAAAAAGCCACAAAATGGGTAAAAAATGCAAAGCTCTTTAAAAAGAGCTTAACGAAAGATAAACACAGAAACAGAAATGATGCAGAGAGTGATAACGCCAGAATTGATGGCTTTGAAGTCTTTTTGAACTAATTTGATGATACCATAAGACAAAAAGCCAAAGGCTAAGCCATCGGTAATGGAGAAGGTTAAAGGCATCATCACCACGGTTAAAAAAGTGGAAACGCTAACGGCCATGTCTTTAAAATTCACCCCCTCTAACACGCTAAACATCAAAACCCCCACTATCACTAGCACCGGGTAAATCGCATTGCTGGGAATGGCTTTTAAAAGAGGCAAGCAAAAGAGCGTTAAAACAAAAAACAGCCCGGTAAAAACCGCTGTAAGCCCTGTGCGGCCCCCCTCTTCAACCCCACTCGCGCTTTCTATAAAAGCGGTCGTGGTAGAAACGCCCACCACCGCACTCCCTAAGGAAGCCACCGCATCCGCTTCTAAAGTCCTTTCTAATTCCTTGTTTTTTTCTTCATCATTGAAAAAATCAGTCTTGTGGCCAATCCCTGCAAGCGTGCCTAAGGAATCAAACAAATCGGTTACAAAAAAAGTGATGATGACTGGCACTAACGCTAAAGTAAAAGTCCCGCTCGCATCAAAAAAAATGCCCTTAAAATCTAATTGAAAAGCGATAGGGCTAATGCTAGCGGGCATGGAAAAAAATTCGCTAGGGTAAGGAGCCAGTTTTAAAACCCATGCGAGAATGGAAGTGATTAAGACCGCTATGATAAAAGAACCCTTGATTTTGAGCGTGTAGAGCGCGAAAGTTAAAACGATCCCCACAACCCCCAATAACACATGCGGATCGCTAAAATCGCCTAAAGTTACAAGCGTAGCCTTATGGGTAACTACAATATGCATTTCTTTAAGGCCAATAAATGCGATAAAAGCCCCTATTCCCGCACTCACCGCGCGCCTTAAATCGCTAGGAATGCTTCGCATGACCCAACTTCTAAATTTGGTGAAAGACAGGATCACAAAAATCGCTCCAGAGAGCGCTACGACGCCTAAAGCACTCTGCCAAGGGAGTTTTAGCCCTTGAACCAGCCCAAAGCTAAAATAAGCTGACAGCCCTAAGCCCACGCTCATAGCGATGGGGGTGTTTGCCCACAATCCGTTAAACACGCTCGATAAGATAGTGATAATGGCCGTTGCACTCAAAAGGGCTTCATAAGGCATGTTGGCTTGAGAAAGGATAAGAGCGTTTAAGGGCACGATGTAAATCATGGTAATAAAGGTCGTTAAACCCGCTCTAAACTCGGTGGCAATGTTAGTGTTGTGTTCTTTAAGCTTGAAAAACCCCATGTTAGATAACTCCTTACTATTTGGTATAGATTAATTTAATAAGGGGCTTTAGAACTATGCTACCACTATTTTATTTTAAATTGCCTTAAGACGCTTGATTGTGTCGTTTAAATCAACAAAAGTGAGTAAAAAACCCTTTTTTTAGAAAAACTCCGCTAAAAATGATCGTTTTTAATGAAAACCGCAAAAAAGCTCATCTTGTAAGGTAATTTTATTCTTTAATGGTTTTTGAGAGAGCGTTTTTTAAATGTGGAAAGATTGTTGCAAAACAAACACCCCCATAAGCGCGATTATGGGGATAAATTCTAAAAAGGAGTTCGCCATGGAAAACTGAAAATGGCAAAAACATTATACCTTAAAATTTCTTTTTTTAAGGTTTAATTATCGTTTTTTAAAAATTTTTAGCTTGAGAGATTTTTGAGAAGTTTAACCCCCCCCCTTTTTTAAAAAGAGAGTTTTTAATAAGCAAACACGTAATTGAGATACACGCTATAAAGCCTTCGGTATTCTAGTTTGGTGTCTAGAAAAGAATAGTAATTCGTGTTAATGGTAGGGATTTTCACGCCCAATTCCATGCCATGTTGAGCCGCATGATGACTATCTTTTTTCTTAGGTCTAGCGAGATTGGTTCTCAAGCCCAAATTGAATAAAAATTGGAAGTTAGCCGTATTCACTTTAGCGCTATAGACATTGCTGATGGTTTTTAAATTCACGAATTGAGAATTAAGCCATGAAGTCCCTGCTAAGGCGATTCCTCCAAAAAGCCCCACTGAAATCTGGTTATTCTTGCCTAAAAAGTTGGTGTTTTTATCGTTGATGAAATTAAACAATAAATCGCTACCCACCCCATAAGTCCACACATCAGAAGCCGAGTTAAAGAAGCTAGATTTAATATAGGCGTGGTTGTAATCAAAGAAACCATAATACCTTAACCCCCATCTTTTCTTTTCTCCAAAAAATTGCTTATAACCCACTTGCACCCCAAGCCCGTTCATCGCCCCGTTATTGGTTTGAGAACTAATGATGCCCACCCGTTTGAAAGGGTTATGACCGAGTTCTTGAACAATGGCGTTAGCGAGGTTTTGCGCTTGATTGATTTGAGGCGTTTGGCTAGAAAAAGAAGCGTTGCTACTTTCTAGCGAAGTTAGAGTTTGTTTCACGCCCGCGCAACCTTTCCCCCAAGTGTCATTGGAAACGCTTTCATTTGAACCGCTGCATTCTTCTATATAATTTTTAAGAACTCCTGTAGAAATTCTATTGAAATCGCTCCCCACTTGATTGGCTAGTTTTAAAACCGCTGCTTGAGATTGAGCGTTTTTGAGCATGCTTTGAGCCAAAGCGATACTATCAGGGGAGTTGAGGTTGAAATCATGGGGTTGCGCGATGCTTTTTAGTGGGGTGGTCTTGAGTTGTTGGGTTTCTTTTACGATGTTTTGAGCGTTACTAATCATGTCTGAAATAGCGCTAAATTCCGTGCCAAAAACGCTGCACGAATTTTGGTTAGCACCTGTTTGCCATGAAGGGGTGTTTGCGCTATTAGTTCCACCATTACTACTAGAAGATTTCCCTTTCAACTGCGGGCAATTGTCTTGAAGGGTGTTGATGATGGTTTGGGCTTGGGTTAAAAGATTTTGCGCATCGTTAATATAAGTATCAGTTATGCTAACTGTAGTGTCAGCAGCATTGTTATTGGTATTATTGACATTAATGTTTTGAGCGTTAGTTCCTGTTTTAATGGTTACTTCCACTGTTGTTGTGTTGCTTAAAGCAGGGAGACCTTTTTTCAAAGCGGCTTGAATAATTTGATACGCTTTGTTGAGCGTTGCAAATTGTTCAATGGACAGATGAGAATTTTTGCCTGCTGGAAGTAACCCCACATGCCCACCGCAAGTGATCGAATCTGAACCTTGTCCTGGTTGGTTGTAAAAAGTTTCTGTGGTGTTATGATTGGGTTTATCCGTATAGCCTCCGCATATGACCGCATAAGCTATGCTATTCCATAACCCTACCGTGGATTTTAGCGCTAAAAGCGTGGCTTGATAGGCAGGGGAATTGTCTGTTTTATCCATTAAATTTTGCGTGTTTGCGTTTAAATTACCAATCGCTTGATTGATCGCTGTTGCACTGTTTGTGTTAATCTCTTGATTGGAGCGGCCATGATTAGCCAAAAGCTTGTTTAAGTTTTCATAAGCGTCTGAAAGTTTTTGCACCCTGTCGGCGTTTTTCACTTTTTGAACCGCTTCACCGATTTGATAGCCCACGCTTAAAAAAACGCCGTTGTCTTCAGCATGGAGCAATGA
>NZ_AKHP02000037.1:0-2630 GCF_000296015.2 Helicobacter pylori FD535 | reverse complement strand
TAAAGAAAGTTTTAAAGAAAGTTTTAAAGAAAGTTTTAAAGAAAGTTTTAAAGAAAGTTTTAAAAAGTTGGTAATAAAAGTTAAAAGAAAAACCATTCTTAAAAGAAAGGGTTAAAAACTTATTCTAACCCTTAAAAAATAGAGATGTCTTCTTAATCAGTCTTTTAAAAAAAGAATCTCAACAGAAATTAATGGCGGACTTCTTTAATCCTTGCTGCCTTACCTCTCCTATCACGCAAATAGTAGAGCTTCGCACGGCGCACCCTACCCACACGCAACACCTCAACGCTCGCCAAACTTTCGCTATAGAAAGGGAAAATTTTCTCCACGCCGATATTGTTAGCCCCTATTTTACGCACGCAAAAAGTCTTATCCACGCCATTGCCTCTAATCGCGATACACACGCCTTCAAAATACTGAGTTCGTGTTTTTTCGCCTTCTTTAATGGTGATACCAAGCTTCAAAGTATCGCCGGCTTTAAATGTTGGCATGGTCTTGCCTTTTAATTGAGCGTCTTCAAACTGCTGAATGTAGCGGTTTTTCATGTGTTTTCCTTAATGTCAATTTCATGATTTGTGCTGTTTGAATAAATCAAGGCGGTAAAATTTCGTCCTTAATTTTGACAAATCAAGTTTCAGTTGCTCAATTTTAGCATGATTTCCTTTAGAATATTCTAAAGGTGCAGGGATTTTATTGATTTCTTTGGATTTAAAAACAGCGTTAGCGAAATTAGGGGCTTCCAAGTAATGGTTTTCAAAGCTCTCATTTTCTAAAGATTGAGCGTTACCCAAAACCCCTTGAATGTGGCGAGCGATACTATCTATCAAGCACAACGCCCCAAGCTCGCCCCCTGTTAAAATAAAATCGCCTATACAAAAAACTTCATCAGCACCAAGTTCAATAGAGCGTTCATCAAAGCCCTCATAACGCCCGCACACCAAAACGACATGCTTTTTTTGAGCCAAACGCATCGCGTCTGTTTGCTTGAAAGGCTTGCCCACCGCGCTTAAAAAAATCGTGTGTTTAGGGTTTTTAACAGAATGGAGCGCGTTTTCTACCATCTCAGGGTCTAAAATTTGCCCCGCACCCCCACCAATGAGCGTGTGATCCGCTTTTTGATGTTTATTAGCGCTAAAATCTCTAAGGTTTAATACTTCTAATTCAAAAAGATTTTTTTCTAACGCTCTTTTTAAAATAGAATCTTCAAAATAAGGCCATACGAGTTGTGGGAAAAGGGTTAAAACGCTGAATTTCACTCAACTATTCTCTAAAAGCGTTTTAGCGTTATGGGTGGTTATTTTTTTGTCTTGCAAAAGGATTTCTTTGACATAAAAATCCCTATAAGGGATTAAAAAAATCTTAGCCAAACCTTTTTCAACCAAACTTCTCGTGGTTTCAACTAGAAAATAATCTATTTGAGAAATCCTTTGGATTTCTATGACTTTCCCTAGAATCTCGTTTTCTTCCACCACGCTAAGCCCTACTAAATCGCAATAAAAAAACTCCCCCTCTTTTAAAACACAGAGTTTTTTGCTCTCTGCTTCGCTCATAAAAAGCCCTAAATTAGTCAGCTCTTTAGCTTTTTCAGGCGTTTGGATCGTTTCTAAAAACAACAGGTTTTTAGCATGTTCATAAGAATGGATTATATATTCTTTAAAAGAAGAAGCAAAAGAGAAAGCGTTCAAGGGAGCGACGCCCACCTTAACGCCTTTTTTTAAGCACTCTGGAAAATCGCTCTCTAAATGAAGCTTTAACCCCCCATTAAGCCCCACGCTTTTACCAATTCTGCCCACTAAAAGCATAGAAACCAGGCGTTTGATCGCTATTTTTACTGGCAAAAACAACGATTTTATAAGAAAACCCGTCTTTGGCTTTCACGCCAGAAACAAACACCTTAATCGCGCTCACCATTTTGCCCTCTTTACCGATCACATGCCCCATGTCTGATGGGTGGGTATAAATAGTGATTTGTTTGACTTTATCTTCTAAAAGCGTGTACTCTACGCTCAAAGCTTGCGGAAAAGAAACAACCTTTTTTAAATATTTTTCTAAAAAAGTTGCCACGCAATACGAATAGTCCTTACACTCAGCTTGAGAAAAAGGCGTGTTCAAAGGATCTAATTCACGCATTTAGCCTCACAAAACCTTAGGCTTTTTGAGAAAGTTTTTCCACCCTCTCGCTCATTTTAGCCCCCACGCTTTTCCAGTAATCCAAGCGTTCCTTATCAATCTTAATATCTTTAGGCTCGCTTAAAGGGTTGTAATACCCAATGGATTCAATCCAACCTCCATCCCTTCTTTTCCTAGAATCGGTTACCACCACTCTATAAAAAGGCTTTTTCTTTCTCCCAATGCGCGTGAGTCTAATGACTGTCATTACAAAAATCTCCTAAAATATTCATATTAAATTTGAGATTATACAACAAAAGTGCCTAAAACATGCTTAAAAATCAGCGCATTTTAGGGGGTGTTTGGTTTTTAGCCTGACTCATTAGATTCATCAAATCGCTAATGCCCTTTTTATTCGTTAAGCGTTTCGCCATTTTGCTCGCTTGATCAAAGCGTTTGATGATGCGGTTGATTTCAGACACTTCTAAGCCGCTCCCTAAAGCGATCCTTTTTCTTCGGCT
>NZ_AKHP02000038.1:0-3617 GCF_000296015.2 Helicobacter pylori FD535 | reverse complement strand
TAAAAACCAATAAAAATAAAAGAGATAACAAATAAGACAAAAGAAAGAATAAGCCCAATCCTTCAAAACTAAGCAAAAGAAGTTCTTTTGTCAGGTAATACTCTTGGGCTTTTAATAAGCGAATATTAAAAGCTTTTCTCTAGAAAGGAGGTGATCCAACCGCAGGTTCACCTACGGTTACCTTGTTACGACTTCACCCCAGTCGCTGTGTGTGCCGTGGGCAGTAGCCAATTTAGCATCCTGACTTAAGGCAAACACAACTCCCATGGTGTGACGGGCGGTGAGTACAAGACCCGGGAACGTATTCACCGCAACATGGCTGATTTGCGATTACTAGCGATTCCAGCTTCATGCAGGCGAGTTGCAGCCTACAATCCGAACTGAGAGGTGTTTTGAAGATTGGCTCCACTTCGCAGTATTGCTTCTCTTTGTGCACCCCATTGTAGCACGTGTGTAGCCCTAGGCGTAAGGGCCATGATGACTTGACGTCGTCCCCACCTTCCTCCTCCTTACGGAGGCAGTATCCTTAGAGTTCTCAGCATGACCTGTTAGCAACTAAGAAAGGGGGTTGCGCTCGTTGCGGGACTTAACCCAACATCTCACGACACGAGCTGACGACAGCCGTGCAGCACCTGTTTTCAAGGTCTGGCAAGCCAGACACTCCACTATTTCTAGCGGATTCTCTCAATGTCAAGCCTAGGTAAGGTTCTTCGTGTATCTTCGAATTAAACCACATGCTCCACCGCTTGTGCGGGTCCCCGTCTATTCCTTTGAGTTTTAATCTTGCGACCGTACTCCCCAGGCGGGATGCTTAATGCGTTAGCTGCATTACTGGAGAGACTAAGCCCTCCAACAACTAGCATCCATCGTTTAGGGCGTGGACTACCAGGGTATCTAATCCTGTTTGCTCCCCACGCTTTCGCGCAATCAGCGTCAGTAATGTTCCAGCAGGTCGCCTTCGCAATGAGTATTCCTCTTGATCTCTACGGATTTTACCCCTACACCAAGAATTCCACCTACCTCTCCCACACTCTAGAATAGTAGTTTCAAATGCAGTTCTATGGTTAAGCCATAGGATTTCACACCTGACTGACTATCCCGCCTACGCGCTCTTTACGCCCAGTGATTCCGAGTAACGCTTGCACCCTCCGTATTACCGCGGCTGCTGGCACGGAGTTAGCCGGTGCTTATTCGTTAGATACCGTCATTATCTTCTCTAACAAAAGGAGTTTACAATCCTAAAACCTTCATCCTCCACGCAGCGTTGCTGCTTCAGGGTTTCCCCCATTGAGCAATATTCCCTACTGCTGCCTCCCGTAGGAGTCTGGACCGTGTCTCAGTTCCAGTGTGTCCGTTCACCCTCTCAGGCCGGATACCCGTCATAGCCTTGGTAAGCCATTACCTTACCAACAAGCTGATAGGACATAGGCTGATCTCTTAGCGATAAATCTTTCCCCCGTAGGGAGTATCTGGTATTAATCATCGTTTCCAATGGCTATCCCAAACTAAGAGGCACATGACCTATGCGTTACTCACCCGTGCGCCACTAATCAGCATTCTAGCAAGCTAGAAGCTTCATCGTTCGACTTGCATGTATTAGGCACGCCGCCAGCGTTCACTCTGAGCCAGGATCAAACTCTCCATAAAAGTGTTTGTCCTAAAGCTCTTTTGTTTTTTGATAGGCTGTTGTTATTCTTAACAACAGCTTTAGCGTATCACAAGAACTCGTTTTATTTGATTATTGAATAAAACGGGTTGTGTTCTTAAGTATTACAACAACAAAACAGAAAGAAACTTTTTAAAAAGGTTTAGCTAAACGCTAACCTAGTAAATACTCTCATGCCAATTAACCATCAATCATCATCATACAATCAATGATTATTGAACAGCACTCGTTGGATAAGAATTTCTCATAATAGAATGAAAGCGATTGAAACCCTCACTCTTTATAATAAGTCATCCTTAAAATCATTTTAGAATATCCCTTTAAAAAGAACTTCTATCAATTTGCTTAGTTTTCAAAGATCGTTTGCTTTAATCAGCTATCCTTGTAAGGTATCAAGCGGCTTTTAAAAGCCCTTGCTGAAACAAGGAAATGAAAGTATAGTCATACAAAGCTTAAGGTTTGCTTAAATCTAGGGAATGTTTGGGAAAATATTTTGAAATTTCAAAACGATTGGGTTTTGAGAAGTCTAAATGCCACCAAAAACACACACGCATTCCCCATAAATACACCATTAAGCACTAATTTATCCCCGTTTTCAAAAATCACTCCATAATAAAGAGCAAAAAATGAAACCATGGATTAAAAAATCCGCTTAAGCTATCTTGACCCTTTTAAATTGGGTGTTTTTTGTCCTGGTGTGGGGGAAGCGCGTTAGTTCTTCTTAGAGAATTGGTCTTTAAGTGAGCCGTTAAAAGGCTCTTTGGGGGGAAAGTTCTTTTTCTTGTTCTGATTTTTTGGCAAGCTGTCTACAATTTCTTTAACACTACGCTCTCTCACATCGCAAGACTTCTTCAAGTCTGGGGGGACAGGATTGAGGTTTTCTTTGATGTTGGCGATGAAGACTTCAAAGCCTTTCTCCCAAGCGGCTTCTAGCACGGGCACAAAATCGGTATCCTTGCTGAACAGCAAAATATGCCCTCCTGGTTTGGTGCAATAGAGCTTGGTAATATCGTGTGCCAACAGCGCATCAATTTGTTTTTGACGCAACTTTAAGTGCGGTATGGGAATTTTGGCTTCTATACCCTTATGGATTTCTTTGTCTTCGAACTCATCTACGAATTCGAACATTACCCGACCGACTCGCAATTTCACTTGATTTTGTTGGGCGATCTTGTGGTTGAAAGTTTGGATAATCTCTGACTTATTCACCTTCTCTTCATATTCTTTGGGATTCTTCTCTTTATACTCCTCAAATTCTTCGTTTTTCTTGCCCTTGATTCTAGGTTCGGCTTCTGTGAAAGGCTCAGACGCATAAAAGTAGATCCGCTTCAATTCCTCTTCAGGCTCCAAAAACGAACGGATTAGCACTAAGAGCTACTCGGGGTTGTTGAAATTGAAATGAGACTCCTTAAAACGCTCATCCATTTCTTGGATTGCTATCAAATCGGTGAGTAGATTTTCCCAATCCATAAAAATCGTGGTTTCAGTTTTTTCCATGTTTTCTCCCAAAATACGAACTTTGCCATAAGGGTTGAGTATAGCATGGGGATCTAAACATGCCTTGTTTTTTAAAGAAAATAAAGGTTCTGTTCCCATCAAATACAGACACTCAAAGCCTTTTTAAAATTTGACAACCAACGCCCCATTAGAGCCAAAAATTCAGTTTAACAGATAGCAAGCAGAAAAGAAGTTATTGAAAAGAAGTTATTGAAAAGAAGTTATTGAAAAGAAGTTATTGAAAAGAAGTTATTGAAAAGAAGTTATTGAAAAGAAGTTATTGAAAAGAAGTTATTGAAAAGAAGTTATTGAAAAGAAGTTATTGAAAAGAAGTTATTGAAAAGAAGTTATTGAAAAGAAGTTATTGAAAAGAAGTTATTGAAAAGAAGTTATTGAAAAGAAGTTATTGAAAAGAAGTTATTGAAAAGAAGTTATTGAAAAGAAGTTATTGAAA
>NZ_AKHP02000039.1:0-23027 GCF_000296015.2 Helicobacter pylori FD535 | reverse complement strand
CCCTGCCTTACCGATAGAGACATTGATAAAATCCTCGTTCCCTACCACGCCAACACTCGCCATGCATTCGCTTAAAATGTAGCGCATTTCAGAGCTTGGCATTCTAAGGATAGTGTATTTATTTTCCCTACCCATGATTTGAGCGCTCATCCCAGCACTTCTGGCTAATTGCCCGCCAGCCCCCGGATGCATTTCAATATTATGCACCACCGTTCCTATAGGGATATTTTTTAACTTCATCGCAAAGCCCACTTTAATATCCAAACCGCCTTCAGCAGCGATAACGCTATCGCCCACTTTCAAACCGCTTGGCTGTAAAATATAGCGTTTGTCCCCATCAGGATAGACTACAAGAGCGATGTGCGCATTTCTGTAAGGATCATACTCAATCGCAGCCACTTTCCCTTCAATGTTGTATTTGTTGCGCTTGAAATCAATAATGCGGTAGAGTTTTTTAGCCCCTCTTTCTTTGTGGCGGCTGGTGATGCGCCCGTTATTGTTTCTCCCTGCTGTTGCTTTAAGCTTAGTGAGTAAGCCTTTGACACTGCTTTTTGCGGTAATGTCTTTAGAGTCCAACACCGACATGAAGCGTCTGCTTGGGGTGTAGGGCTTATAAGTTTTAATCGCCATAACGCTTTCTCCTTTCTACGCGCCAAGGGCGGCAATGCTAGCGCCCTCTGGAACTTTCACATAAAATTTCTTAAACGACTTTCTTTGTCCAAGCTTCCCTCTAAAGCGTTTCACCTTACCCTCTTGTTTCAAAGAATTGATTTTCAAAGGCTCAAAGCCAAAATAAGTTTTAAACACTTCTTTGAGCTGGTTTTTGGTTACATTTTGAGCCGTTTGAACCACTAAAACGCCTTTTTCTTGCAATCCTAATGACTTTTCAGTGTAAAGAATTGACTTTATATCCATGATGTCTGCCATTTTTTACTCCTCTGTCTTATCTTGCACCACATGCTGAAACGCTGCTTCTTCCATCACGACAGAGCTAAACGCCGCTAAAAGATAAGCGTTTAACTCGCTCACATCAATAATAAGGCATTTTTTAAGGTTACTAAAGGCTAACTCGGTGTATTCATCCATGTTCATGCACACAAACAAAGTGTCTCGTTGCTCTAAAGCCTGGAACATTTGGTTGGCTTCTTTAGTCAAATGCTTTCTTTTGTTGTCTTCAACCACGCCTTTTATAGCGATTTTTTCCACCACAAAAAGCTTATCCGCTTGCGCTTTTTCTTCTAAAGCGTATTCTAAAGCCAAGCGTTTTTGTTTTTTATTGATTTTAAGGTTGTAATTGCGGTTGTTAGTGGCCCCATGAGAGACACCCCCACCCACAAACACAGGCGAAGTGATGCTCCCTGCTCTGGCTCTTCCGCCCCCTTTTTGCGCCCAAGGCTTCCTACCGCCCCCACTCACTTCAGCGCGGTTTTTACTTTTAGCGGTATTAGCGCGCGCAGAAGATAAATAATGTTTCACATAAAGATAGAGGTTATGGCTGTTGATACCCTCATATCTTTTAGGTAACTCCACGCTACCCTTTTCTTTCAAATGGCTGTCTAAAACGATGGCCTTACTCATATCAAACCCTTTATATTATATTCAATGTATGGTTTTACACCGCTCTAATGCGTCCATAAGCCCCAGAAAAGCCGGCCACTGAACCCTTTAGCACTAACACCATACTTTCTTTATCAAAAGAGAGCACCTCGTTTTGGCAAGTAACTAGCTCATTGCCATAATGCCCTGCCATTTTCCTGCCCTTTTGCACTCTTCCTGGCCATTCTCTGTTACCAATAGAACCAGGACGGCGGTGGAAACGGCTCCCATGAGCTGCAGGCCCGCCTTGGAAATTCCAACGCTTCATCACCCCCGCAAAGCCTCTTCCCTTAGTTTTAAAGCTCGCTTTAACCCTTTTAAGCGTTTCTAAAGCGCTCAAATCCAAATCGCCCAACTCTTTTTGTTGGGAAGCTTTTAAGGTAGCGAAATGGTTAAACTCTTTACTGAGTTGGTATTTCTTTTGCTGGCCTTCAATCGCCTTATTGTGTTTTTTATGCATCGCATAGGCCACTAAAGCTTTCCCGTTTTCTAGCTGGCACACTTTCGCTTGCAAGACTTTAAGCAAGGTTACAGGCGTGCTGTTAGCGTCAATGGTGCGGCTCATGCCTATCTTTTGAACTAAAAATTCCATATCTAACCCTTATTTTATGATCTCAATGCGTTAAAACTACTTCGTTTCCATAGAGGTTACTTCTACATCCACCTCAGGAGCTAAGTCCAACTTCATCAAGCTATCCACGGTTTCTGGGGTGGCCGAGATAATATCAATCAATCGGCTATAAACCCTAATCTCAAACTGCTCTCTTGAATCCTTATTGACATGCGGGGAACGCAAAACGGTGTAACGCTTATTCTTAGTCGGTAAAGGGATAGGCCCTCTAATTTCAGAACCTGAGCGCTTTACAGCTTCCACGATAGCCACAACAGAGCGATCCAACACTCTATGGTCATAAGCTTTGAGCTTCAACCTGATTTTTTCCATAAACTCTCCTAAAAGAACTCGTTTCATTCGTTACTCAAAACAGAATAAAACAATAAAATAAAAACTGAAATACTACTCAAAATGCGCCATTTAGTCAATAACTTTTGCTATTTTTAGGGCTTTTTAGAGATTTTTACTTCCTTTTTATAAGGAAATATAAAAAAATGCGCTACGCTTATCCTATTCAATCTCATTTGAAAGGAAGTTCATGCCCCTTTCTTGCTTACACCCTTTTGGGCCTTTTGAAACCCCTAAAGAGCCGGCTTTAAACAACCCGCTTTTAAACGCGCATTCAAGCGATAAAATCTGTCTTTTAGGGCCGATGAAATCCGGTAAAACCACTTTCGCCCTCAAACTGGCGAAGGATTTTAAAAACCCTGTGTATATCAATTACAATGACATGCGTTTGAACCAAAACATTCTGAGCTCATGGCTTTTAAAATGGCATTTGGAAAAGAAAATGGATTTGCTCATTTTAGATCATATTGATCGCTTGGATTTCAGCCTGCCCAAGCTTTCTAAAATCGTTCTTATCCCTAATTGTTTAAACCCCATAACAGCGCCCGATTTTAGCTTATGCTATGCGTTAGGGTTGGATTTTAAAGAATACACTAGCTTTTTCAAACCCAACACCCCTAAAAACACCCTGTTTAACCGCTTTTTAAGAGACGGCAACGCTTTAGATTCGCTTTTTACAGAAAACGAGCAAGAAAAAATCCTAAAAAAACAAGAAAATATCAAATTAGTCTTTCAAGCTTACGCCCCCTTGATGGCTAAAATCTGCTCGCATCAGTCTAAGTTTGTGAGCGCTTTTTATCTTTATACGCAACTCAAAAAAGAGCTTAAGATCTCTAAAGACACCCTTTATAAATTTTTACACGCGCTAGAAAAACAACGCATCCTTTTTTTAGTCCCCAGTTTTGAAAACCATAAAACCAAATTGTATTTGTGCGATTTTGCCTTGCCTTATAGCCTGACTCCTAGCCCCTCGCTTTTAAGTGTTTTTGAAAACATGGTTTTTTTAGAGCTTTACAAGCAATTCCCAAAATATGAGCTTTACTCCCATGACAACGGGATTTTTATCTTGCGCAAAAATTCCACCAACAAGCTCGCCCTCATCGCCCACGCTTTCCCCACGCCCCATTTTTTAGAAAAACAGCTTCTATGGTGCCATAAACATGGGTTTTTTAATATCGTGGTGGTTTCTATCAACGCCCCCATTTTGGCAACCAATACCCCCTACAAACACCTTAATTTCATTGATTTTTCTTTGGATATTCAATCTATTTTGGTATAATAGTTATTATGTATTTATGTATTTATGTATTTATGTATTTATGTATTTATGTATTTATGTATTTATGTATTTATGTATTTATGTATTTATGTATTTATGTATTTATGTATTTATGTATTTATGTATTTATGTATTTATGTATTTAATATTATTACTAAAATTTTTAATTGATTATTTAATATTTTTTATTTTTTCTTAAGCTAACCCACTATAAGCTATCCCGGTATTTCGCTTTTTTGAGAAATACCACCTACCCTAAAAGCGTAGGGCATTTTTAATATTCTTTTATAGAATAGAAAGGAAGCTACAATGAATGCATTGAAAAAATTAAGTTTCTGTGCCTTGTTATCCCTAGGCCTCTTCGCTCAAACAGCGCATGCTAATAGTCTAAAGGACACGATTGACTGTCCTGATTGGCTTAAAATCAATCTTTTTGACCAAAAGAACCCGCCCAATCAATATGTCGGATCGGCTTCAATTTCTGGTAAAAGAAACGATTTTTACGCCAATTACATCCCCTATGATGACAAATTGCCCCCTGAAAAAAACGCTGAAGAAATCGCTCTTTTAAGGGCTAGAATGAACGCTTACAGCACTTTAGAAAGCGTTTTAATCACTAAAATGTGCCATCGTATTGTTAAAGCGCTCCAAATTAAAAATAACGCTATCAGCCATTTATTCGGGTTGGTTGATTTTTTAACGTCTAAATCCATTTTAGCTAAAAGGTTCGTGGATGCCACCAATCATCGTGTGTATGTCATGGTGCAATTCCCTTTCATTCAGCCTGAAGATCTGATCGCTTACTTCAAAGCCAAACGCATCTACCTTTCTTTAGCGAGCGCTACCAACCTCAGCGCCATTTTAAACAAGGCGTTGTTCCACCTCTAAGAGTTGGGGGTTTAAGATGCGGTTTTTAAGCGTGAAGCTGCGCCGATGAAAAGGCGTAGCCCCTAGCTTAATGATCGCTTCCATATGTTGTTTAGTCCCATACCCGCAATTCTTATCCCAGCCGTATTCCTTAAACAAAGCGTGCAACTCTAGCATTTCTCTGTCCTTAAAGGCTTTCGCTAAAACAGACGCCATAGCGATTTGAGCGATCTTCTCATCGCCCTTGATGATACTTTGTATATTGGGGTAGCGTTTGTTCAAGCCAAACGCCGTGTTGCCATCTATCTTTATTTTATTGGCTAAAGAGCAACCATTTTCTAAAATTTCTTGAATAGCGAGTTTCAAACACACCCCCAAGCCCAAATGATCAATTTCATTTGCACTTTTTTTAATCACGAAAAACTTGACCTCACCATGCGTTTTGATTTTATCTTCTAAGAAAAAGCGTTTTTTGGGGCTGAGCTTCTTGCTGTCTTTTAAACCCATTTTTAGAAATTCTAAGGCTGTTTGGTCATCGCACACCACCCCAGCCACAAAAAGCGAACCGGCCAAACACCCCCTCCCCGCTTCATCAATGCCTAAAATCATTGATACGCAACCAAATGAGTGGTTTTTTCAGGCTTCATCTCGCACGCCCAAGGTTTCAAGCCTTAGGCCCGATCATCTTTTCAGGCACCACGAATTTGTCAAAATCTTCAGCGCTCAAGAGTTTCAATTCCACCGCGCTTTCTTTTAAAGAAATGCCTTTTTTGTGGGCGTTTTTAGCGATTTTAGCGGCGTTCTCATAGCCTACATGCGGGTTTAGGGCGGTTACTAGCATTAAAGAATGGTGCAAGTAATAATCAATTTTTTCTCTATTAGGCTCAATACCGCTTACGCAATGGGTATTAAAGCTTTCCATGCTATCGCTTAAGAGCCTCAAACTCTGCAAGAAATTATAAATGATCACCGGCTTGAACACATTCAATTCAAAATTACCCTGACTGGCCGCAATGCCAATAGCGGTATCATTCCCCATCACTTGCACGGCCACCATGGTCATCGCTTCGCATTGCGTGGGATTGACTTTACCGGGCATAATAGAACTGCCCGGCTCGTTTTCAGGGATATTAAGCTCGCCCAGACCACAGCGCGGCCCGCTCGCAAGCCATCTAATATCGTTAGCGATTTTCATTAAATTCGCCGCTAAAGCCTTAAAAGCCCCATGCGCATAAGCGATAGCGTCATGGCTAGTGAGCGCATGGAATTTATTGGGCGCAGAAATGAATTTCACGCCGCTAAACTGGCTCAATTCTTCAGCCACTTTTTCGCTCAATTCTTTATGAGCGTTTAGCCCTGTGCCTACGGCCGTCCCACCTATGGCTAATTCTCTTAAATGCTCCAAACTCTCTAAAATTTGTTGTTTAGAATGCTCTAGCATGCTCGCATACCCGCTAAATTCTTGCCCCAAAGTTAAAGGCGTAGCGTCTTGCAAATGCGTGCGCCCGATTTTGACAATCTCTTTAAATTGCTGGCTTTTGTCTTTAAAGGTCTTTAACAAATTCTCTAAACTGGGCAGTAGTTTGTGCGTGATTTCTAGCACGCTCACAATGTGCATTGCGGTAGGGAAAGTGTCGTTGGAGCTTTGAGACATGTTCACATCATCGTTAGGGTGGATGAGTTTTTTCTCCCTGAAATTACCCCCTAAAATTTCGGTAGCCTTATTGGCAATGACTTCATTAAGATTCATGTTCGTTTGAGTCCCGCTCCCTGTTTGCCATACCGCCAATGGGAATTCGCCGCACAGCTCGCCTTTTAAAATGCAATCGCACGCCTTGATAATGGCTTGTGATTTTTCTGGGCTTAATTTCCCTAACTGATGATTGACAACCGCCAGACTCCTTTTGAGTTTAGCAAACGCGCCAATGAGTTCTTTAGGCATTTTTTCAGTGCCGATTTTAAAGTTTTCAAGACTGCGTTGCGTTTGAGCCCCCCAGTATTGGCTATCATCCACTTGAATTCCGCCCATCGTGTCATGTTCGATTCTAAATTGCATACTAATCCTTTGAAATTTGATTTTAAAACCTTAAAAAAATAGCATAAACTCTTATACCTTCTACTTAAAAACCCTAATTTTTTTAAAAACCATTTCCACAATTTTTACACAAAAGAGGGTTATCATTCGTTCGCAACAAGAATTTTCTTGTTATCTTAATTTAAAGGTCAAAACGATGAAAAAGTTAGCCGCTTTATTTTTAATAAGCGCATTAGGGGTTATGAGTTTAAACGCATGGGAGCAAACCCTAAAAGCCAATGACTTGGAAGTGAAAATCAAATCCGTGGGTAACCCCATTAAAGGCGATAACACTTTCATTCTCAGCCCCACTTTAAAAGGTAAGGCTTTAGAAAAAGCTATCGTTAGGGTGCAGTTTATGATGCCTGAAATGCCTGGCATGCCAGCGATGAAAGAAATGGCGCAAGTGAGTGAAAAAAACGGCATTTATGAAGCTAAAACCAATCTTTCTATGAACGGGACATGGCAGGTGAGGGTGGATATTAAATCTAAAGAGGGCCAGGTTTATCGCGCTAAAACAAGCCTGGATTTATAAGAGCCATGCTGTCTTTTATAAGCGCATTCTATAAGGGGGGCGTTTTAATACGCCTCCTAAGAGCTTTTTTACTGCTTTTTAGTTTGGGTTTTACTAAAGATTTAGAGATCCAATCTTTTGTGGCTAAATACCTTTCTAAAAATCAAAAAATACAAGCCTTACAAGAGCAAATTGACGCTTTAAGTTCTCAAGAAAAAGTCGTTAGCAAGTGGGATAACCCTATTTTGTATTTAGGCTATAACAACGCTAATGTGAGCGATTTTTTCAGGCTGGATAGCACTTTGATGCAAAACATGAGTTTGGGTTTATCTCAAAAAGTGGATTTAAATGGTAAAAAACTCACGCAATCTCAAATGATCCATTTAGAAAAACAAAAAAAGATATTAGAGCTTAAAAAAACCAAGCAACAATTAGCGATTAGTTTAATGATAAGCGGCATTGAAAATTATAAAAACCAACAAGAAATAGAGCTTTTAAACACAGCGATTAAAAATTTAGAAAACACCCTCTATCAAGCCAACCATTCCAGTTCGCCCAGTTTAATAGCGATCTCTAAGCTAGAAATTTTAAAATCGCAATTAGAAATCAAAAAAAACAATTTAGAAGAAGCGCTATCCAGCAGCCATTATTCCATGGGTGAATTGACTTTTAAAGAAAACGAGCTTTTAAGCATTGCCCCTAAAAATTTTGAATTCAATAAGGAGCAAGAGCTATATAACATTAGCGCCACTAATTACGATATTGCGATCGCCAGGCTTGATGAAGAAAAATCGCAAAAAGACATCGCTTTGGCTAAAAAAAGCTTTTTAGAAGACGTGAATGTTACCGGGGTGTATTATTTCCGCTCCAAACAATACTATAACTACGATATGTTTAGCATCGCTTTGTCTATCCCCTTACCTATTTATGGCAAGCAGGCTAAATTAGTGGAGCAAAAGAAAAAAGAGAGCCTAGTGTTTAAAAGCGAAGTGGAAAACACCAAAAACAAAACGCGCCACCTGGCCCTAAAACTCCTTAAAAAATTAGAAACCTTGCAAAAAAACTTAGAAGCGATCAATAAAATCATCAAGCAGAATGAAAAAATCGCGCAAATTTATGCGTTGGATTTGAAATCTAATGGCGATTACAACGCTTATTACAACGCTTTTAATGACAAAATCACCATCCAAATCACCCAGCTTGAAACCTTAAGCACTCTCAATAGCGCTTATTTGTCCTTACAAAACCTTAAAGGATTAGAATGAAGCGGATTTTATGGTTAGCCTTGATTCTATTTTTTAGCCCCTTATTCGCTAACGCTCAAGAAACTAAAGAAATTAAAGAAACTAAAGAAGCTCAAAGCCAAACCCGTTTCAACATTTCCACCACTAAGGTCATAGAAAAAGAATTTTCTCAAAGCCGGCGCTATTATGCGCTTTTGCAGCCTAATGAAGCGCTGATTTTTTCTCAAACCCTGCGTTTTGATGGTTATGTGGAAAAGCTTTATGCGAATAAAACCTACACCCCCATTAAAAAGGGCGACAGGTTATTGAGCGTGTATTCCCCTGAATTAGTGAGCGTTCAAAGCGAATTGCTATCATCATTGAAATTCAACCAGCAAGTGGGAGCGATTAAAGAAAAATTGAAACTATTAGGGCTAGAAAACTCTAGCATTGAAAAGATCATCAGCGCTCATAAAGTCCAAAATGAAATGACTATTTACTCTCGTTTCAGTGGCGTTATTTTTAAAAAAAGCCCGGATCTCAATGAGGGGAGCTTCATTAAAAAAGGGCAGGAGTTGTTTCAAATCATAGATTTAAGCCAATTGTGGGCACTTGTTAAAGTCAATCAAGAGGATTTAGAGTTTTTAAAAAACACGCATAAAGCGATCTTGTTCGTAGAAGGGATTAAAGGCGAGCAAGAAATCACGCTTGAAAACATCAACCCCATCATCAACCCGCAAGATAAAATGCTAGAAGCGCGCTTCAATGTGCCTAATGTTAAACAGCTTTATTACCCTAACATGTTCGCTCAAGTAGAAATCTTCCACAAACCACAAAAAATGAAGATCCTGCCTAAAGAAGCGGTTTTGATTAAAGGGGGGAAAGCTATCGTGTTTAAAAAAGATGATTTTGGCTTAAGCCCGTTAGAAATTAAAGCCGTTCGCTTGAGCGATGGGAGTTATGAAATTTTAGAGGGTTTAAAAGCGGGCGAAGAAGTCGCTAATAACGCTTTATTCGTGCTAGACGCTGACGCTCAAAACAATGGGGATTATTGAATGATAGAAAAAATCATTGATTTAAGCGTTAAAAACAAACTCCTTACCACTTTAGTCACTCTACTCATTTTTTTAGCCTCTTTGTGGGCGATAAAGAGCGTCCGTTTAGACGCTTTGCCGGATTTAAGCCCCGCTCAAGTGGTCGTGCAAATCACTTACCCCAATCAAAGCCCTAAAATCGTGCAAGAGCAAGTTACTTACCCGTTAGTTTCTACTTTCATGAGTATCGCTAACATTGACACGGTTAGAGGGATTTCTAGCTATGAAAGCGGCTTGATTTACATCATTTTTAAAGACGGCGTCAATTTGTATTGGGCTAGAGACAGGGTTTTAGAGCAATTAAACCGAGTGGGCAATCTACCCAAGGACGCTAAAGTGGAAATAGGGAGCGATTCCACTTCTATTGGCTGGGCGTATCAATACGCTCTATCTAGCGATAGCAAGAATTTAAGCGATTTGAAAGTCTTGCAAGATTTTTATTACCGCTATGCGCTTTTGGGGGTTGATGGGGTGAGTGAGGTCGCAAGCGTGGGGGGCTTTGTGAAGGATTATGAAATAACGCTTCAAAACGATTCTTTGATCCGTTATGACTTGAGTTTAGAGCAAGTCGCTAACGCGATCAAAAATTCCAATAACGATACCGGTGGGGGCGTTATTTTAGAAAACGGGTTTGAAAAAATCATAAGATCGCATGGCTATATCCAATCTTTGAAGGATTTAGAAGAAATTGTGGTTAAAAAAGAAGGGGCTATCCCTTTAAAGATTAAAGATATAGCCAGCGTCAGGCTAACGCCAAAACCACGCCGAGGGGCTGCCAACCTCAATGGCGGTAAGGAAGTGGTGGGAGGGATTGTTATGGTGCGCTATCACGCTGACACTTATAAGGTGCTTAAAGCCATTAAAGAAAAAATCGCCACCCTACAAGCGAGTAACCCTGATGTGAAAATCACAAGCGTGTATGACAGGAGCGAATTGATTGAAAAAGGCATTAATAATTTAATCCACACGCTCATAGAAGAAAGCGTCATTGTGCTAATCATTATTGCGATTTTTTTACTGCATTTCAGGAGCGCTTTAGTGGTGATTATCACTCTGCCTTTAAGCGTGTGTATTAGTTTCTTGCTCATGCGTTATTTCAATATTGAAGCGAGTATTATGAGTTTGGGGGGCATTGCGATCGCTATAGGGGCGATGGTGGATGCGGCGATTGTGATGGTAGAAAACGCTCACAAACATCTGCAACACATTGACACGAAAGACAACGCTCAAAGGGTTAATGGCATCATGCAAGGGGTTAAGCATGTGGGGGGCGCGATATTTTTTGCTTTAATGATCATCGTGGTTTCTTTCTTGCCAATTTTTGCGCTCACCGGCCAAGAAGAAAAGCTTTTTGCCCCTTTAGCTTACACCAAAACCTTTGCCATGCTAGTAGGAGCGCTGCTTTCTATCACCATGGTCCCTATTTTAATGGTATGGCTCATTAAAGGGCGGATTTTAGAAGAGTCTAAAAACCCGATTAACGCTTTTTTCATGAAAATTTATGGCGTGAGC
Organism: Helicobacter pylori FD535; assembly: GCF_000296015.2. GTDB lineage: Bacteria > Campylobacterota > Campylobacteria > Campylobacterales > Helicobacteraceae > Helicobacter > Helicobacter pylori_CT. The sequence goes on along the minus strand of NZ_AKHP02000039.1, from coordinate 11,907 downwards.
TTGAAGGTTGTGCTTAAGTTCAGATACGCTTTTTTAATAGCGAGCGTTGTGGGTTTAGGGGGCTTGTATATAGCGTATAAAAAACTCAACTGGGAATTTATCCCCCAAATCAATGAAGGGGTAATAATGTATATGCCTGTAACCATTAACGGCGTGGGCATTGATACCGCTTTAGAATATTTGAAAAAAAGCAATAGCGCTATCAAACAATTAGATTTTGTCAAACAAGTTTTTGGTAAAGTGGGGCGCGCTAACACCAGCACCGATGCTGCCGGTTTATCCATGATAGAAACCTACATTGAATTAAAGCCGCAAAACGAATGGAAAGAAAAGCTCAACTATAAAGAAGTTAGGGATAAATTAGAAAAAACCCTGCAATTAAAAGGCTTGACCAATTCATGGACTTACCCCATTCGTGGGAGGACGGACATGCTTTTAACCGGGATTAGAACGCCCCTAGGCATCAAGCTCTATGGTAATGACACGGATAAATTACAAGAATTAGCGATCCTTATGGAACAACAGCTCAAAACCCTAAAAGAGAGTTTGTCCGTCTTTGCCGAGCGATCCAATAATGGCTACTACATCACGCTGGATTTGAACGATGAAAATCTGGCCCGTTATGGCATCAATAAAAACGCTGTGTTAGACACGATTAAATTCGCTCTGGGCGGAGCCACGCTCACTACTATGATTAAGGGCGTAGAAAGTTACCCCATTTCTTTACGATTAGAAGATACAGAAAGAAACACCATTGAAAAATTAAAAAACCTCTATGTCAAAACCGCTTACAATTACATGCCCTTAAGGGAGTTAGCCCATATCTATTACGACAACTCGCCGGCGGTGTTAAAGAGCGAAAAGGGCCTGAATGTGAATTTTATTTATATTGTGCCGCAAGCCAATACCAGCTCTGATACCTATAGGCAACTGGCTCAAAAAGCGCTAGAAAAAATCAAATTGCCTAACGGGTATTATTATGAATTTAGCGGCGAAAGCCAGTATTTAGAAGAAGCGTTTAAAACCTTACAATACATCGTGCCGGTGAGCGTGTTTATCATTTTTATTTTAGTTGTCTTTGCTTTAAAGAATCTCACTAATTCCTTACTATGCTTTTTCACTCTGCCTTTTGCGTTTTTAGGGGGGTTAATTTTTATGAATCTCATGGGCTTTAACATGAGCGTGGCGGCACTAGTGGGCTTTTTAGCCCTTTTAGGGGTAGCGAGCGAAACGGCTATTGTGATGATCATTTATTTAGAAGATGCGTTTCAAAAATTCATCAAAACCCCTTTAAAAGAGCAAAACAGCACCGCTTTAAAAGAGGCCATCATGCATGGGGCGGTACTTAGGGTAAGGCCCAAGCTTATGACCTTTTTTAGCATTTTAGCTTCACTCATTCCGATCATGTATAGCCATGGCACAGGAAGTGAAATCATGAAATCCATCGCTGCACCCATGCTAGGGGGCATGATAAGCAGCGTTATTCTAACCTTATTTATTATCCCTACGGCGTATTTTGTGATTAAAAACGCTAGGGTTAAAAGTGAAAGGAATCCAACATGATTTCAGGAATTAAAAAAAGCCTTTTCCAACGCATGGCTTTGGACTAAAACCATATAAAGAATGGTAGGGAGCGTGATGCTTAAAACAAACACCTTAAAAATGCGGTGTAAAAGGATAACGGATAAAAAAGCGGTGATTTCATTGATCCCATAAGGGGGTTTTAAAATTTGAATGTCTTTAAAACAATAGACCACGAGCATGCCTATCACTGAGCATGATAAAGTCCTACCCAGATAACGCACAAAGTCGTTGGGCGGGTTTTTAGCGTTAAACACCATAAAAGGCCAAATGCGCGTGAAATAAGTCGTTAATATGATGACTAAAATAATGAGTATAGAATGCATCAACATTCTAACCGCTTTCTAAACAAAATAAGAGCAAGCACCATTAAAACTAAAGCGATGAGCAAAAAATATTCAGTCCCAAAGAGCGTTAAACAAACAACCGCAATAACAATCCCAAGCCATGCGTTTTTATGATTTGTGGTGCGTTTGTATTGCTCCATAAACAGCACGATAAAAATCGCCGTCATCACAAATTCCATGCCTTGAGTGTCAAAAGAAAAATGCGTTCCCACTAACGAACCCACCAACGAGCCAAAAATCCAATAAAAGTGGTTGAGTAAGGAAATGCTAAAAATAAAGTCTTTTTCACTAACCCCCTCTTTAGGAGCGTATAGATTCAATAAAGCAAAGGTTTCATCCGTGAGCGCATGCGCTAAATAGGGCAAACGCCATTTGGCGTTTTTGAATCTGTCTAGCATAGAAAGCGCATAACAAGTCTGTCTCGCATTCACCAACAAGCTCACAATAAGCACATTCATCAAGCTCGCTTGCGCACTTAAAAGCGTGATCGCTACAAATTGCACCGCCCCAGCGTAGATGAATAACGACATGAACAAGGCGACTTTATAATCATAGCCATTCTGGACTAAAAGCACCCCAAAAGTCATTCCCATAAGCAAATACCCTAAAAAGATAGAAATGGTGTGAGGGAAAGCGTCTTTAAAGGCTTTTAGAAAATCATGCATCAACAACCTTTTATTTGAACCAGTCTTTAATTTTAGAAATACAGGTTTCTAAAACGCTTTTATGCGGCTCGCCCTCATAGCCAAAACTCGCATGCAATTTTTCCAACAATTCTTGCTGTTCTTTATTCAAACTTTTAGGGTAAATCACCTGCAATTCCACGATCAAACTCCCTCTATAAGAGCTTTCAGGGTGTTTCACGCCCTCGTTTCTAAACGCAAAAGTCTGCCTGTCTCTGGCGTTTCTAGGGATTTTTAATTCCAGTTCGTCCCCTTTTAAAGACGGCACTTTAATCGTATGCCCTAAAGCGATAGTGGTGAAAAACACCGGCGCTTTAATAAACAAATCACAGCCTTCGCGCTTGAAATGCTCATCTTCTTTGACTCGCACTTCTAAATACAAATCCCCTCTTTTTCCTTTCTCGTATTCATTGCCTTTATTTTTAAGCACCATGCGGTTTTGATCATCAATGCCCTCAGGGATCATCGCATCAATTTCTTCATCTTTAAGAATGTAGGTTTTACCCTTACACGCTTGGCATGGGGTTTTGATGATCTTGCCCTTGCCTTTACACGCCCCGCAAGTTTGCACAAAACTCATAAAACCTTGACGCATAAACACCTGCCCCTGCCCATTGCATTGCTTGCAAGTCTCTAGGGCTTTGTCTTTAGCGCCTGTGCCATCGCAACTTTCACAAACGCTCTGGTATTGGACCTTAATGGTTTTTTTACAGCCAAAAACCGCTTCTTTGAAACTCAATTCAATGGTTTGCAAATAATCCGGTGCGATAGAGCTTTTTTGCCTTTTGCTCCCCCTAGCGCCAAACCCAAAAGCGTCTTCAAAAAACGAGCCTAAATCTTCAAAAAAATCAGAAAAATCGCTCTGGCTCGCGCCGGCTTGGTTTAAGCCTTTTTTACCATACCTGTCGTATAAGGCCCGTTTCTTTTCATCGCTTAACACCCCATAGGCTTCATTGATGAGCTTGAATTTTTCTTCGGCTTCTTTATCGCCGGCGTTCCTGTCTGGGTGGTATTTTAAAGCCAGCTTTCTGTAAGACTTTTTAATGGTCTCTTGGTTGCTGTGTTTTTCCACTTCTAAAATTTCATAATAACTCAATTCCACGATCGCTCCAAAAATGGCATCAAAACGCTTATTTTATCTTAAAAGCGATAATTTTGCGTGTTTTGGTGCATGCCAAAACTTAGATAAAATAACACGATGAAACTATAGTTAATAAAGATAACCCCATGAGATTTTTTTGCCTTTTCTTATTTTTTCTAACCTTTTCAAACGCACAGATAATGATGACTTTTGATTCTCAAACTAATGCCAAGCTCTCGCGCTCTAACGAACAGCTTTCAGACATGCTTTACAAACTCAATGAAAGTTTAAGAATCTATCAAAGCGTGCTTTCCAACAACCAAGATCAGCTTAAAGAAATCAAAAAAGCTAACAGCACCCTAAATAGCCAGAGGCGTTTTTTTAACGCCAGCCAAATCCGCCTTATGGACACTGATGCGCTATTGAAACAAAGCGCTTTGGAATTAGAAAAATTACAAGCTTTAGAAAAACACATAAAAAAGGGCATGGAACAAGAACGCTTGATAGAAGAATCCCAAATCATTTTTTTACAAGAGCATTGCCCTTATTTGAGCGGCGTTAAGAATTTAGAAGAGGCTTCAAACGCTTTAGAAGTCCAAGAGCAAAACAACGCCCTTTTCTTGCTCAAAGAGCCCAAACTCGCCCATTTGCTCTCACGATTGGATTTGATGAGCGCTTTAAACGCCTTGTGCGATCAAGTTTTAGAAAACCAAGCCCATAACCAACAATCCCATAACAAAACTCTAGAATACAACGCTCTTAAAAACCATGACTTTCAAGCCTATAAAGCCATGCGTTTGAAAAAATTTAAAAACAAGCTTCAAAGCCAAATCCAAGCCAAAGAAGACGCCCTAAAAACCTTTTTACCCTTAGAAAAACGCCTGGAAACTTTAAAAACGCATTTTTTATGCGATAAAGAAAATCTAAAATCATGCGCTAAAGAATTGCACCAACGCTACCAAAACGCCCTTATAGAGCGAGACAAAGAATTAAAAAACGCTAAAAACAATAAAGAAAAGCATGCTCTAATCTTAGCCAATTACGAGCATACTTTAAAAACCTTGAATATAGAATTTTTAAGCGAATTGAGCAAGCAAATGGCGTTTTTGAATGAAACCATGGCGTTAAACGCCCGAGTTTTAGCCCTTTTAGCCCAACAACAGACTAAAAAGCCCTTCAATGTGAGCGGTGGTTTGAGCGGTGGAAAAACTCTTATTAAAAATATCCGCTTAGATCCGCATGGGTTCCCTAGCTTTGAAAATTTTAAGCGGGAGTGAGTTTAAACAAGCAACCAATCAGGCTATAAGCGCAAAAACCCTAAACAATCACGCCCCCACCAAGCAAGATGTCATCTTTATAAACGACTAATGCTTGCCCTTTAGCCACGCCGTAAAAAGGCTCTTCAAACTCCACTCCAATCATTTCATCTTTGAGGCTCACAAACGCTTTAGTAGGCACGCTCCTGTAACGAGCCTTGATAAAATATTCGCCATTTTTAAAATCTTTCATTAAAGATTTGTTTTTAGCCTTAAGCGAATGCGTGGCGAGATCTTCTTTTTTGCCCACAACCAACTCGTTCTTTTTAGCGTCAATCCCCACCACAAAATGCGGCTCTAACGCGCCTTTAATACTAAAGCCTTTGCGTTTGCCAATCGTGTATTGCATATAGCCTTTATGCGTGCCAATGATTTCGCCTTGCAGGTTTTTCACCACACCCTCTTTTTCCACTTCAACATGCTTTTTTAAAGTGTCAATGTAGCTTTTTTCCACAAAGCAGATTTCTTGAGATTCCTTATAAGTCTCTAGAGTGCCTAAAAAAGGCATCGCATTCAAGGCTAAAGGCTTAATATCCTTTTTTAACAAATCCCCTAAAGGGAACACCAATTTAGCGATAACTTCATGCTCTAAAGCGTATAAAAAATAGCTCTGATCTTTAGTTTTATCCAAAGCCTCTTGAATATAACTTACCTTGTCCATTTCTTTGACCCTCGCATAATGCCCGGTAGCGATCTTTTCACACCCTAATTTTAAAGCGTGATCTAAAGCTAGCCCAAACTTCATTAAAGGGTTGCACAACGCGCAAGGGTTAGGGGTTTGCCCTTCTTCATAAGCGCTGATAAATTCATCATAAACCGCGCTTTTAAAATCCTTTTGAAAATCCAACACCTCTAAAGGAATGCCTAAAAACTCGCACGCTTTTTGAGCGTTTTTGATGTATAAATCATGCTTTTTTTCACTCGCATGGAGTTTTAAATAAATCCCCACTAATTCATGCCCTTGCTCTTTTAAGCTATAAGCGCTATAAGAGCTATCCACCCCCCCACTGAGTAATACCGCTATTTTCATTTTTAATCTTTCATTAAATGAGTTATGGCTCGTAGTCTAGCGCAAAAACCATTCATAACCACCTTTTTTAACCATTGGCATGCTAAAATACCTAAAGATTTTTTAAAATCGCATCAAAACGCATGGAGAAAATAAGGGCAATGGCCAAAATTGAATTGTTAGCCAAATTCACGCAAATCGCGCTCCCTAACAGCCACCCTTTATTGAAAAAAGTTTTAAACTACGCCAAAAAACATTTCAGCCAGTGCCACATGCTCTCTTCATCGTTACTCATCTTAAACGACACGGAATGCTTTAAAAAAAACTACTTGCTTAATTGGGTCTATCATGCCCTTGAGTGCGCACATGAGAAAGATATTAGCGCGCATTCTTTAGAAGAGGTTTTACAAAAAAGCCACTTGCCCATACGCATCAAAATCATAGCTCAAAACACGCTTTTAGAAAAAATAGAAGTGAAAGTTTTAACCTTTGGGGCAGAATATGCGCTTTTTATCACCAAGCACCCTATCGCCAAGCGGTTTTTACGCCAAAAATTCAGTGGCTGTGTGTTTTTAGAAACCCAAGATGAATTGCATATAAGAGGCGATTCAGAGCGTTTTTGGGAACTCATTGTAACGCTCAATGGAAATAGAATCGTCCATAACGCATGCTTAGATTTCATCTATCCTAACGGCTTTGGCAAGGACAGCTACACCACTTTGGCTGAACGCAAATTAAGGGAATGCTATAAAGCGTTAGGTTTTATCAAGCATGAAAATTTCAGCGAAGTCAAAAAGCGCTATTTAGAGTTGGCTAAAACCTACCACCCTGATTTATGCGATCTCAAAGAAAAAAAGGCTCTTTACGCCAAACGCTTCGCTATCATTCAAGAAGCCTATAGCCACATTAAAAAACACGCTTAAACCCCCAAACTAGCCCTAATCGCGCTAGAAGAAATCGGTGCGTCAATGCCTTTTAAAGGGAAATAACGCCCCTTAAATTGGATCTCTTCATAGCCAATCCTTTCAAAAACCACTAATTCCACCCTTTTTAAAAGCTCTTTAGCGTCAGTCCAAGAAGAAAGATGCCTCAAACAATCCGCTCCTATGACTAAATAAAGCGTTTTAGGGCAATAGAGTTTTTGAAAATGAAGCGCGCTTTCTATCGTAGGCACAGCCCTTTTTTGCTTGATTTCAAAATCGCTCAATAGCACCCTATCCATTCCCTTTAAAGCTAATTCTAATTCCTTAAAACGGGTTTTTGCGTCCAAAAAACATGGCTTTTTGAAAGGGTTTTGATAAGCGGGTAAGACAATGAGCTTGGCGGATGGCAATAATTCTAAAGTTTGATCAATGATGGCTAAATGAGCCTTGTGTAAGGGATCAAAACTCCCTCCATAGAGCGCTAATTCTTCGCATTTTAAGACGCTATTCATTGTGTTCAAAGCTAGACGCCTTAGTCAATTTAGCGAATTTAACCCCCCTAAGCCCCCCGATTTCTAATTGCAAGCGTTGGATCTCAACCGAATTGCCTTGTAAAATCATCGTCTCTAAACAATTATGCGCGTCCATATGAATGTGCGTGGTGCATAAAACATGCGTCCCACTGGCATGCTGGATGTCTATCATGCGCTGGTTCAATTCCCTTTGATGGTGATCATAAATCACCACAAGCACGGCGATTTTACTCCCATCATTAGGATTGTCTTCTGCCCAGTTGTCTTCTACTAATTTTTCTCTGATCATGTCGCGCACTAATTCTGAGCGAGAAGAATAGCCGTTTTTAATGATGCGGTTGTCTAATTCGTCTAATAAATTCTGTTGTAAAGAAACCGAAAAGCGGATGATTGAATCGTCTTTATTGGGTGTATCCATTGAGAAAAATCCTTTTTTGGCATGAGTTTGTTAAAAGCCGCTCATGCTAGTGTTATTGAATTAATTTAAAATTAACAATTATAATACAAACTGGATTTAAATGGTTGGCCATAAGAGCGTTTGGATTTGATTGCGATTACTAGCTTAATTATTATTGACTTGTTATTATTAAAACAATATAATCAACAACCCAACGTTCTTTTATCATTTTGGAGCATTTATGCGAACGAATGCTTCTTAAGAGCGCATGCTCTTAGAGTGTGGCTGTATTGCATGTTGCTTTGATTTTAAGGGAATTATTTTATCATAGACAAGGAGTTTTTATGGGCGGTTTTTCAATGGCAATGTTGAAAGATTATGTGGATGTGTTTGTTTTTGCGGTGCTTGGCGTGGCCAGTTTTTTAGCCTTGTGGTTTGTGATTGAAAGGGTTATTTTTTATTCCAAAGTCAATTTGAAAGCTTATGACGATATAGATGCCCTGAATTTGGATTTAACCAAGAATCTAACCATTCTCTATGTGATCTATTCTAACGCGCCTTATGTGGGCTTATTAGGGACGGTTTTAGGGATTATGGTGATCTTCTATGACATGGGCGTGAGCGGCGGGATGGACGCTAAAACGATCATGGTAGGTTTGTCTTTAGCTTTAAAAGCGACCGCTCTAGGGCTTGCTGTAGCGATTCCCACTTTGATCGCTTATAACAGCTTATTGAGAAAATCCGATGTTTTGAGTGAAAAATTCAGGATCATGAAAAAATGAAAAGCATCAGAAGAGGCGATGGGCTGAATGTTGTCCCTTTCATTGATATTATGCTCGTTTTGCTAGCGATTGTGTTAAGCATTTCTACTTTTATCGCGCAAGGTAAGATTAAAGTCAGTCTCCCTAACGCTAAAAATGCGGAAAAATCCCAGCCAAACGATCAAAAAGTGGTGGTCATCTCCGTAGATGAGCATGACAATATTTTCGTAGATGACAAACCGATGAATTTAGAAGCTTTGAGCGCTGTGGTCAAACAAACAGACCCTAAAACCCTTATAGACTTAAAAAGCGACAAAGGCTCTCGTTTTGAAACTTTTATCAGCATTATGGATATTTTAAAAGAGCATAATCATGAAAATTTCTCCATCTCCACGCAAGCTCAGTAAAGTTTCCACGAGTGTTAGCTTTTTAATCTCTTTTGCCCTATACGCTATAGGGTTTGGCTATTTTTTACTGCGCGAAGATGTTCCAGCGCCTTTAGCGCAAGCGGGCACCACTAAGGTTACCATGAGTTTAGCCAGCATTAACACTAATTCCAATACAAAGACCAATGCTGAGTCGGCTAAACCCAAAGAAGAGCCTAAAGAAAAACCCAAGAAAGAAGAGCCCAAAAAAGAGGTTACAAAGCCTAAGCCTAAGCCAAAACCCAAACCAAAACCTAAGCCTACACCCAAACCCAAACCCGAGCCTAAGCCAAAACCTGAGCCTAAAGTTGAAGAGGTTAAAAAAGAAGAGTCTAAAGAAGAACCCAAAAAAGAAGAAGCTAAAGAGGAAGCTAAAGAAAAAAGCGCTCCTAAACAAGTAACGACTAAAGATGCAGTCAAAGAAAAAGACAAGCAAGAAGAATCCAACAAAACCTCTGAGGGCGCGACTTCTGAAGCTCAAGCTTATAACCCAGGGGTGAGCAACGAATTTTTAATGAAGATCCAAACCGCTATTTCTTCTAAAAACCGCTACCCTAAAATGGCGCAGATTAGGGGCATTGAGGGCGAAGTGTTAGTGAGCTTTGTGATCAATCCTGATGGGAGCGTTACGGACATTAAAGTCGTCAAAAGCAACACGACGGATATTTTAAACCATGCGGCTTTAGATGCCATCAAAAACGCAGCGCATTTATTCCCTAAACCAGAAGAAACCGTGCATCTAAAAATCCCTATCGCTTATAGCTTGAAAGAAGACTAGCCAGTCTTTCTTTTAAGGGTGGTTTTTAAGCCTCAAAAATTGGATCAAACCCCCATTTTTCCCAATTTACAAAAAAAAAAAAAAACAAAATCTCTAAAATTTAAAGCTAAAATTAGCCATAAATTCCATTTATTGCTTATAATACGAGGTTTCTTTTTATTAAAGAAAAATCTATCAAAAGGAGTAAAACATGAAAATCAAAAAATCCCTCTTGCTTTCTCTAACTCTTGCGTCATCATTGCTCCATGCTGAAGACAACGGCGTTTTTTTAAGCGTGGGCTATCAAATCGGTGAAGCGGTTCAAAAAGTGAAAAACGCCGACAGGGTGCAAAAACTTTCAGACGCTTATGAAAACTTAAACAAGCTTTTGGCTAATCATGGCCGCTCCAATCAAGAGATTAACACAAACAGTGCAACAGCGATCAATCAAGCGATTGGTAATTTAAACGCAAACACGCAAAATTTAATGGATAAAACAGACAATTCCCCTGCCTATCAAGCCACGCTTTTAGCGCTAAAATCCACGGTAGGGTTATGGAATAGCATAGCTTATGCGGTCATATGCGGAGGCTATACGGATAAACCCAATCATAACACCACAGAAACTTTTTACAACCAACCAGGACAAGGTTCAGATTCGATCACTTGCGGTGGGCATGTGGGGTTACTTCCAGCAGGCAAAAATTCTCATCTGTCCATTGAACAATTTGCAACGCTCAACAAAGCGTATCAAATTATTCAAGCCGCTTTGAAAAAAGGTCTCCCTGCTTTAAGCAACACAACAACAGTGGAAGTAACCATTAAAACAGGAACTAACGCTCAAAACATTAATGTCAATAATACCAATAACAATGCTGCTGACACTACAGTTAGCATAACTGATACTTATATTAACGATGCGCAAAATCTTTTAACCCAAGCCCAAACCATCATCAACACCCTTCAAGACAATTGCCCGCAGTTGAAAGGGAAATCTTCTAGTAGTAATGGTGGAACTAATAGCGCAAACACCCCTTCATGGCAAACAGGTGCTAACCAAAATTCGTGCAGCGTTTTTGGCACGGAATTTAGCGCTATTTCAGACATGATTAGTAACGCTCAAAACATCGTAAAAGAAACCCAACAACTCAAGACCACCCCACTAAAAAGCATCGCGCAACCCCATGATTTCAACCTCAACTCCCCTGATAGTATCGCTTTGGCTCAAAGCATGCTCAAAAACGCTCAATCTCAAGCAGCGGTTTTAAAACTAGCCAATCAAGTGGGGAGCGATTTCAATAGAATTTCTACAGGAGTTCTTAAAAATTATATAGAAGAATGCAGCGGTTCAAATGAAAGCGTTTCCAATGACACTTGGGGGAAAGGTTGCGCGGGCGTGAAACAAACTCTAACTTCGCTAGAAAGTAGCAACGCTTCTTTTTCTAGCCAAACGCCTCAAATCAATCAAGCGCAAAACCTCGCTAACGCCATTGTTCAAGAACTCGGTCATAACCCTTTCAAACGGGTGGGCATCATTAGTTCTCAAACCAATAACGGGGCGATGAACGGGCTTGGGGTGCAAGTGGGTTATAAGCAATTTTTTGGAGAAAAGAAAAGATGGGGGTTAAGGTATTATGGTTTCTTTGATTACAACCACGCCTATATTAAATCTAGCTTCTTTAACTCGGCTTCTGATGTGTGGACTTATGGGGTGGGTAGCGATTTATTGTTTAATTTCATCAACGATAAAAACACCAACTTTTTAGGCAAGAATAACCAGATTTCAGTGGGGCTTTTTGGAGGAATCGCCTTAGCAGGGACTTCATGGCTTAATTCTCAATTCGTGAATTTAAAAACCATCAGCAATGTCTATAGCGCTAAAGTGAATACGGCTAACTTCCAATTTTTATTCAATTTGGGCTTGAGAACCAATCTCGCTAGACCTAAGAAAAAAGATAGTCATCATGCGGCTCAACATGGCATGGAATTGGGCGTGAAAATCCCTACCATTAACACGAATTACTATTCTTTTCTAGACACCAAACTAGAATACCGAAGGCTTTATAGCGTGTATCTCAATTACGTGTTTGCTTA
>NZ_AKHP02000040.1:0-11110 GCF_000296015.2 Helicobacter pylori FD535 | reverse complement strand
GAGCCGCTGTCGTTAATTTCTCAATGTAACTGCACAATTCCTTAGCTTTATAAATCCCTGTTTCAATTTTGTTATGCTCAATCAAAGCGATTGCTAAATTCTTTAATAACGCCTTTCTGTGCGAGCTGGTTCTCCCAAGCTTGCGGTATCCGTGTTTGTGTCTCATCAGTCGTTACCTCCTTTATCTTCTAATTTTTCTAATCTTTTCTTCAAACTTTCTCTTTGTTCAGGGCTTAATTCTGTGCCCACCGGATAGCCCAAATCATTCAATTTTTCAGCGATTTCATCATAGGATTTTTTACCCATGTTTTTCACACCCTTAAGCTCTTCTTCGCTCATCAACACGAGTTCGCCCACATACTTGATGCCGATTTTATCCAAGCAATTAAAACACCTAGCGCTCAAATTCATGCTCTCAATCTTAGCGCTCAAATCTTTAGCGTCATCTCTTTGGGCGTAATCGCCTGAATACTCCGTGTTAGCAATGGGCCTTTCGCCAAAAACACCCAATTGCTTGCTCATCACTTTCACCGCTGACAAAAACGCTTTATAAGGGTCAATCTGCCCGTCTGTTTCAATATCAAAAATGATTTTTTCATAGTTGGGATCGCCCTCAACCAAAACATTTTCAATCTCATAAACGACCTTTTTAATCGGCGTGAAAGAGCCGTCTAGCGGCATGTAACCCTCAGGCATCAATTCCCTTGTGTTTTCGCTTGGGACATACCCCATTCCTTTATAGATAATGAGCGAAAAATTCAATTGAGCGTCTTCGTTGATTGTGGCTAGAGGCATTTCAGGATTGACGATTTCTATATGCTCAGAATTCAAATCCCTAGCCCTAAGCTCCATAGGCCCTTTAAAAGAATAATCCACCACAACCGATTGGTTTTCTAAAGAGCTATCCTGCCCCACTAACGCCTTGGCTATAAAACGGATATTCTTTAAATTCATGATAAAAAGCGACACGTCTTCAGTAACCCCCCTTAATGAATCAAACTCATGATGGACGCCTTCAATCTTTAAACCTACGGGAGCATACCCCACAGAGCTTAAAAGCAAGAGCCTTCTAATAGGATGAGCGAGCGTAACAGCGTAACCAAACTCAAATGGAGCCAGAGAAATCTTAACCCGATTGCCCTCTTTCTCTAGCACCTTAATTTCTGATGGGATCAAAGGTGCTGTTTTGATAACTTTCATGCTCTAACCCCTTACTTAGAATACAATTCTACAATGAGTCTTTCTTCAATAGGGACAACCACTTCTTCTCTTTCAGGGTAGCGGGTGAAGATGCCGTATTTTTTATCTTTTTCCACATCAATCCATGGCACAATCCCTGTTTGAGCTGTCAATTCCATCGCGCGCACCACTTGAGGGTTGCTCTTGGTTTTTTCTTTGATCTCAATTTTTTGCCCTGAACGCACGAAATAAGAGGGAATATCCAAACGCTTACCATCCACAAGCACATGCCCATGCGTTACTAATTGCCTAGCAGAGCTTCTAGTGGTCGCAAACCCCATGCGATAGACGACATTGTCCAATCTTCTTTCAATCAAACGGATAAGGTTTTCACCCGTATTGCCGTCCAAGCGATTGGCTTCCACAAAAATACTCCTAAATTGCTTTTCAGAAATGCCATACATCATTTTAGCTTTTTGCTTTTCTTTCAATTGCAACCCGTAATCAGAAGTCTTAGCGCGTCTTTGCCCATGCTGGCCTGGTCCATAAGCCCTTTTATCTAGCGCGCTCTTCCCGCTCAATCGCCTTTCACCTTTTAAAGCTAAAGAAACCCCAAAACGCCTTTCTAGTCTTTCTACTGCGCCTCTATATCTTGCCATAAAGCCTCCTTACACTCTTCTTCTTTTAGGGGGTCTGCAACCATTATGAGGGAGCGGGGTGATGTCTTTAATCCAAAGCACTTTAACGCCCTCTGTCGCGCCCACGCTCTTAATAGCGGTCTCACGCCCACTGCCTGGCCCTTGAACCTTAATGCCTACTTCTTTAACGCCATGCTCTTTAGCCTTGCTTAGAGCGCTTTCTACAGCTTGTTGGGCCGCATAAGGGGTGGATTTTTTAGAGCCTTTAAACCCTAAACCGCCCGCCGTGCTCCAGCAAATCACATTGCCCATTTCATCAGTGATAGTGATGTTGGTGTTGTTAAAGGTCGCTGAAATATAAACAACCCCTCTAGCAATATTCTTTTTGACTACTTTCTTTTTAGCCATTACATTTCTCTTAGCCATTAAATCATCATCTCCTTATTTGCTACTTGCTGCCCACGGTCTTTTTCTTACCCTTACGAGTCCTAGCGTTATTTTTAGTGGTTTGGCCTCTCACAGGAAGACCCTTACGGTGCCTGATCCCACGATAATTCCCTAAGTCCATTAAAGATTTAATATCCATTTGAACTTTTTTACGCAAATCGCCCTCTACTAGGTAGCTTTGCTGGATTTTTTTAGCGATGCTAGACACTTCATCTTCGCTCAATTCATGCACACGCTTGTCAAAAGAAATGCCCACCGCTTCTAAAATCTCTCTGGAACTCTTAAGCCCAATCCCATAAATATAGGTAAGGGCATACTCCACTCTCTTCTTTTTTGGTAAATCCACACCAGCAATCCTTGCCATGCTTTATCCTTGTCTTTGTTTGTGTTTAGGGGTAGCGCAGATCACTCTAATAACGCCCCTTCTTTTAATGATTTTGCACTTATCGCACATCTTTTTCACTGATGGCCTGACTTTCATGATTGTTCTCCTTTGAAAAAATTAGGCACTACTAAAAACTTTTATACTAACATATTTTCATTGAAATAACCCTTAAATTCATTTATATCTAAAAGTTATCCGACCCTTGTCTAAGCTATAGGGCGTAAGCTCTAGCTTGACCCTATCGCCTAAAGCAATCCTGATATAGTGCATGCGCATCTTTCCAGAAATACGGCACAACACCACATGCTTATTGTCTAATTCCACCTTAAAAGTGGCGTTAGGCAACGCCTCAATCACTTTCCCATCCACTTCTATAACATCATCTCTTGCCATTAACGCTCCGTAAGAATCACTGCTTTATTGCCAATTATGGCGATAGTATGCTCATGGTGGCTTGTGTTAAGCCCATCCACTGAAACCACGCTCCACTTATCCGCTAGTATTTTAGGCTCGCCCTGTTTTTGACACACCATAGGCTCTAAGCAAAATACCATGCCCTCTTTGATTTTAGGGCCGCTATTAGGTTTGACGCCTTTTTCTAGGTAGTTGGGGATTTCTGGCTCTTCATGGGGTTTTTTACCAATGCCATGTCCGCAAAATCCCTTCAAAGGCACAAAGCCTCTTTCTACAATAGCGCCCTCTAAAATCTGACTCAACTCCTTAAAATGCATGCCCACTCTAATTGAACTAATGGCATGCATCAAGCTCTCTTTAGAGCAAGCGAGCAATTTTTCATCTTGCGGGCTTATCGCGCCTATGGGAATCGTGAGAGCCGAATCGCCATAATAGCCATCCATCTCCACCCCCAAATCCAAGCCTATAATATCCCCTTCTTGTAAAACATAATCCGTAGGAATGCCATGAATAACCACTTCATTTAAGGACATGCACACAGAGTTGGGGAATCCATACAGCCCCTTAAAAGCAGGCCTGGCATGGGAGGATTTGATAAAATCTTCAGCCATTTTATCCAGCTCTAAAAGCGAAACCCCAGGCCTTACTTCTCGCTCTAAAAGGGCTAACGCTTGAGCGGTTAATTCCCCGGCTTTTCTTAGAGCTTTGATTTCTTTTGGGCTTTTAATAGAGATCGCCATTAAAAGCCTACCGCGCTTAAAGTTTTATACTTGCTCATGTAAATTTGCGCTTCAATCTTTTTCATGGTGTCAATAGCGACTTGAACCACAATCAGCACCGCCGTGCCTCCAAAGTAAAAAGGCACGCCCATAGCCTTAACCAAAATCCAAGGCACGGTAGAAATGAGCGCTAAATACAATGAACCCCACAAAGTGAGCTTACTCGCTACAGAATTTAAAAACGATGAAGTCCCCTCTCCAGGCCTAAGCCCTGGAATATACCCGCCATTACGCCTTAAATTATCCGCAATATCCTTAGAGTTGAACACGATAGAAGAATAAAAGTAAGCAAAAAAGATAATGAGTAGGAACATCAAAATATTATACGCATACCCTTGCGGGCTTAAAAAATCCGCAACCGCTTGCAAGGTTTTGTTGCTTGTGGCTTGCTGTAAAATCGTAGAAGGGAACACGAGCAAAGCTGAAGCGAAAATAGGGGGGATCACCCCGCTTAAATTCAACTTAATGGGAATGTAATTCATGATGCGCTTGTTTTGGTTTTGCATCACCACTTTACGCGCATAAGAAATAGGGATCCTGCGCTCAGCTAATTCCACATAGATAATCGCAAAAATAGTCGCTAAAACAATCAGCACAATACCAATGAGCATTAAGATATTGATTACGCCCGTATTGACCAAATTGAATGTGCCTGAAATAGCTGATGGGATCCCTGAAACAATCCCGGCAAAAATAATGAGACTGATCCCATTCCCCACGCCCCTTTGCGTGATTTGCTCCCCTATCCACATGAGCAGCATCGTCCCTGTAAGCATAGAAAACGCTGAAACGATCATAAAGACTTGCATATCAATCATGATCGCTCCATTGGCTCCTCCACTAATGCTCCTTAAGCCTACTGATACGCTCACCGCTTGGATTAGAGTGATTAAAATGGTCAAATAGCGCACAATTTGCATGTATTTTTGCATGCCGTCTCGCTCTTTTTTCATTTTAGCCAGGTTGGGGAAAGTCGCGCTCAAAAGCTCCATGATAATTGAAGAAGTGATATAGGGCATGATACCCAAAGAGATGATGCTCAAGCGAGAAACCGCATTCCCGCTAAACATGTTAAACAACCCCAAAGCGTTGTTGGAATTGCTGTCAAAAAAAGCCTTGATCGCTGCTAAATCTACGCCAGGAATGGGGATATAAGCTAAGACTCTGTAGAGAAATAAAAAACCCAAAGTGATGAGTATCTTACTGGCAATAGCTTTATTCATATTAACTTATTCCTCTCCAATCAAGCTGATAAGGGCATTACTTCTGCCCGCTTGTTTTGATTCTCTCATCTTTAATTTTAGAAGCCAAGTTTTTAGCGTCTTTACCAATCAATTTCACGCCTTCAATATAAAGGGGGAAATGGTGTAAAGCGTGCAAGCTTGAAAAAGTGATTTCTTCTAAATCCTTAATCGCTTCATTCTTTTCTACATTGATAGAATAGATATGAGAATCTTTAGTCCTAAAACCTATTTTAGGCAAACGGCGTTGTAAGGGTTGCTGCCCCCCTTCAAAGCCTCTTTTAGCCTTATAGCCTGTCCTTGCGGTTTGGCCTTTACCGCCTCTTGTGGCAGTCTTTCCCATCCCACTTCCTTGACCACGGCCCACTCGTTTGATTTTTTTAACGCTACCTTTAGCCGGTTTTAAATTTTCTAATCCCATCATCATATCCTTTTTAACTACGCCTTGATTTTCGCTAAAGCGTCAAAAGTCGCGCGCACCACATTATAGGGGTTGTTGGAGCCTAAAGATTTGGTGAGAATATCTTTAATGCCTGCTAATTCCACGATAGGGCGCGTTGAACCCCCAGCAATCACTCCCGTTCCCTCACTTGCCGGTTTGAGTAAAATACGGCTTGCGTTGTATTTATGCTCAATGTCATGAGCGATAGTCGTGCCTTTAATCGTTACATGAATCAGGTTTTTAAACGCATCATCTACCGCTTTTTTAATCGCATCAGGGACTTCCTTAGCCTTGCCCAAACCAAAGCCTACAAGCCCATTTTTATTGCCCACAACCACTAAAGCGTTAAAACGAAACCGCCTACCGCCCTTAACCACTTTGGTTACACGGCCAATATTCACAACGACTTCTTGAAACTCTTCTCTGTTAATCTCTTCCATACCTTTCCTTTCTGTCATAGAGCGATCCCGTTCTCTCTCAAGCTTTCAGCAAACGCTGCCACCACGCCATGATAGAGGTAACCATTCCTGTCATAAACCGCTCGCTCAATCCCTGCTTTTTTCAATTCTTCAGCGAAGAGAGCGCCTAATTTTTTAGCGTCTTCTTGCGTGTTTTTAAAGCCCATTTTCCTGCCGTCAATATGCGTTATAGTGCTTTGTTTAACATCATCAATCGCTTGCGCATAGAAATAGCGATTCGAACGAAAAACGCTCACCCTAGGCCTTAATTTATCGCCCAAGAGCTTGCTTTTAATCCTTAATTTTCGGCGATCTCTTAAGGCTTTCTTTTTATACAATGCTTTCGCGTTCATCACTCCACCTTATTTATTTTTTAGCTGTTTTACCAGCTTTTCTAATAATGACTTCATCGCTGTATTTCACGCCCTTGCCCTTGTATGGCTCTGGGGGTCTGAAGCTCCTGATTTCAGCGGCGACTTGCCCTACTTTTTGCTTATCGCTCCCTTTGATTGTGATCGTGTTTTTTTCCACCACCATTTCAATCCCTGCTGGAATGGGGTATTTCACCGGGTGGCTAAAACCCAAACTCAAGTCCAAAGTTTTATTGCCCAAAGCCACCTTATAGCCCACGCCATTGACTTCTAAAGTCTTACTAAAGCCGGTGCTTAAGCCTATTACAATGTTGTTGGCTAACGCTCCATAAGTCCCCCAATAAGCCCTAGATTGCGCGTCTTCGCCCACAGGCTGGAAGCTCAATTGGTTGTTTTCAAGCGTGATTTTCACTCGGTTGTGGGTTTCTAACTCATGCTTTTCTTTGCTGTTTTTAAAAAGAAGCTTGCTCCCTTCAACGCTCGCTTGCACAGAGCTTGGAATTTCAATGATTCTTTTCCCGATTCTTGACATTTTCAATCCTTTACCAAATGCTGCAAAGCACTTCGCCACCGACATTTTGTCTGTAAGCTTCTTCGTTGGTGATCACCCCTTTAGAAGTGCTTACCACAATCACACCATAGCCATTTTTAAAGCGCTTCAACTCGTTTTTTTGTTTATACACACGGCGACCGGGCTTGCTTAAGCGCTTCACTTCGCTGATTTTTGAATGCCCTTTTTCATCATAAGCCAATTGCACATAAACCGATTGTTTCTTGTCTTTATCTTTGATGTTGAAATCTTTAATGAAACCTTTTTCTTTAAAAATCTCTAAAATAGAAACCACGATCTTTGCGTAATAAAGCTGTGTGAATTCCAAGCGGCGCATAGAAGCGTTTCTCAAACGAGTTAATGAATCTGCAATTATATCATTTACCATATCTTATCCTTACCAACTAGCTTTTCTCAAGCCTGGGATGAGTCCCTCACTGCCCATTTTTCTTAGGCACACCCTACAAAGTCCAAAATCCCTATAAACCGAATGAGGTCTCCCGCAAATGCGGCATCTGGTATAAGCCCTTACTTGAAATTTTGGTTTCCTTTGAGCCTTTGCTATCATTGATTTTTTAGCCATATCAACCCCTTATCTCACTTTTGCAAAAGGCAATCCAAGCAATTCTAACAACTTGAACGCTTCTTTATCGTTGTCTGTAGAAGTTACCATAGTGATGTTCATGCCATGACTGACCATAATATCATCATAAACCACTTCCGGGAAAATCAACTGCTCATTGATCCCAAAGGTGTAATTCCCGCACCCATCAAAACCATTCCGTGAAATCCCCCTAAAGTCTTTCACTCTGGGTAAAGAAATCACAATCAGTTTTTCTAAGAAATTATACATGCGTTTATTCCTTAAGGTAACTTTCGCCCCTACCGCCATGCCTTCTCTGATCTTAAAGCCTGCAACGGATTTTTTCGCTTTAGTGATAACCGCTTTTTGCCCTGCAATCAAAGAAATCGTTTGCGCGATATTTTGCATGATTTTCATGTCTTTTGCGTAAGCCCCAGCGCCCACGCTGATAACGATTTTTTCTAGCTTGGGTAAAAGCATGGGGTTTTTGATGCCTAATTCTTGAGCGAGTTTTGCCCTCACTTCATTTTGATAAAATTGTTTCAAACCAAACATGTATCCAACTCCTTAGGCTTTCTTCACATTGGAAATGTGCATGGGCTTTTCTTTATGAATAAAGCCCCCTTTAGGGTTATCATCAGTAGGTTTAATCGCTTTTTTCACCACTTTACACCCTTCAACAACCACTTGAGAAGTCTTAGGCAACACCGCTAAAACCTTAGCGACCTTACCCTTATCGTCTCCTGCAATGACTTTCACCATGTCATTTTTTTTGATTCCGCTTTTCATTATACAACCTCCGGCGCTAGAGAAATAATTTTCATGAAATTAGCGTAACGCACTTCTCGGCTCACTGGCCCAAAAATCCTTGTGCCAACCGGATCTTTTTTAGCGTCCAAGATCACTGCTGCATTGTCATCAAAACGCACCAAAGAACCATTTTTCCTTTGGATTTCTTTTTTCGTTCTCACCACAACGGCTTTGACGACTTGACCGCGCTTCACCTTACCATTAGGGATGGCTTTTTTCACGGAAGCCACGATCACGCTGCCCACGCTCGCATAGCGTTTGTGGCTGCCTCCTAACACCTTAATGCACATGATTTCTTTAGCGCCGCTATTGTCAGCGACATTCAATCTTGTAAAACTCTGTATCATGCTTATACTCCCACTACTAAAATTTCTTTAAGCGTGAAAGACTTGGTTTTAGAAAGCGGTCTGCACTCAATCGCGCTCACAAAATCCCCTACTTTCACCTGATTGTTTTCATCATGGATGGTGTATTTTTTGAACTTTTTAACAATTTTGCGGTATTTTTCATGCACCACTTTTCTTTCCACAAGAATCACAGCGCTTTTTTCAGCAAACTTGCTGATAACCTTGCCTTGCACCAGCCTTTTATGTGGCTCTTTCGTATTCATTGCTTACCCTTTTTTACTCAACGCTAGAAGAATAATGCGCATTAATGGCTGTGTTAATGCGGGCGATATTTCTTCTGGCTTTCTTAATCTCGTTAGGATTACTCAATTGCATAGCCTTTAACTTAACGCGCAACTCAAAAAGCTCCGCTTTTTTAGCATGCAACAACTCTTCTAATTCCTTGATACTCTTATCTTTCAATTCAGTATATTTCATTTTCGCTCTCACAAGTTACAATTTTGGTTTTAAAAGGAAGTTTGCTCTGAGCTAACGCTAAAGCTTCTCTCGCTAGTCCTTCTTCAATGCCTAGCATTTCATAAACGATTCTGCCCGGCTTGATATTCATCACCCATTTTTCCACAGAGCCTTTACCTTTACCCATCCTGGTTTCTAAAGGCTTAGCGGTCAAAGGCTTATCAGGGAATACTCTGATCCACACCTTACCCGCTCTTTTAATGTGCCTTGTCATAGCCACCCTTGCGGATTCAATCTGGCGTGAATCAATCCTCCCATGCTCTATGGCTTTAATCGCAATATCCCCAAACGCAATAGAGTTACCCCGATGGGCTTTCCCGCGATTGCGCCCTTTCATTTGCTTTCTGTATTTTGTTCTTTTTGGCATTAACATGATTATTGCCTCCCTCTTCTGCTTCTTCTAGGCTCTCTTTCTTCTTTAGCCTCTTCTTTTTTCTCAAATTGGATGCCTTTTTGCAAAACTTCCCCTTTGAAAATCCACACTTTCACGCCAATAATACCATATACTGTCATCGCTTCAGCAAAGCCGTAATCAATCTTAGCCCTTAAGGTGTGTAAAGGCACGCGCCCTTCCATATACCATTCGGTGCGAGCGATTTCAGCCCCTGCTAAACGGCCAGAAACGCGCACCTTAATCCCTTTAGCACCGGATTTTAACGCCGCTTGCATGACCTTTTTCATCGCGCGGCGGAAAGCGACCCTTTTTTCTAGCTGGGTGGCTACATTTTCTGCGGCTAATTGGGCGTCAGCTTGGGGGCGTTTGACTTCTTTAATATTAATGGAGACTTCTTTTTTGATGAGCGTTTTTAAGCCTTCTTTGACTTTTTCAATATCCACGCCTTTTTTACCAATAATAAGCCCTGGGCGAGCCGCTACGACCGTAACGCGCAGTTTTTTAGCCGCTCTTTCAATCACAATCTCGCTCACGCCGGCATAATAAAGCTCTTTTTTAAGGAATTTCCTAATCTTATTGTCTTCATCAATATTGCTTGGAGCGGTGCGAGCGCTAGGGAACCATCTGGAAGTCCAATTCCTATTAATACCTAATCTTAAACCTACCGGATTAACTTTTTGTCCCATGCCCTACTTACCTTCTGCTTGATTTTTTTTATGGCTTTTAGAAGATTTCATTTCTTTCCCTTCTGCTACTTCTACGAATACATGAGATGTTGGCTTTCTAATGGCTGTGGCTCTGCCTTTAGCCCTTGGAATGGAGCGCCTAAGCACAGGACCAGCATCCACTCTGCAAGAAACAATCAGAGCGCTCTTAGCGTCTAAAGAGCCGTTAGCGACCGCAGAAGCCACCACTTTTGAAAGCGCTCTGGCCGCTTTATTGGGCGTAAATTCCAAACTAGCGATCGCTAATTCAGCGTTCATGCCTTGAATCTGCTTTGCAATCAATCTGGCTTTCGTAGGAGACAACCGCACAAATCTTAATAACGCTTTACTCATTCTACCCCCTTACTTGCCAATCTTTTTTTGGACACTGCCTTTGTGCCCTTTAAAAGTTCTTGTAGGAGCGAATTCCCCTAACTTATAACCCACATGGTTTTCTGTGATATACACAGGGACAAAAACCCTTCCGTTATGCACATTATAAGTAAAACCAATCATTTCAGGCAAAATGGTGCTTCTTCTAGACCATGTTTTAATCGGGCGGTTATCCTTACCCTCTTTTGCCTTGAGCGTTTTTTTCATCAAGTGGTCGTCTATAAAAGGACCCTTTTTAATTGACCTAGACATTCTTTAACCCTTTATTTATGTTTCTTTCTGGAAATGATGAGCTTGTCGCTAGCTTTTTTCTTTCTAGTTTTATAGCCCTTAGCCGGAGTGCCCCAAGGCGATACAGGATGACCGCTTGTCCCTGTTTTACCCTCACCCCCACCATGCGGGTGATCCACTGGGTTCATCGCGCTCCCACGAGTTTGTGGGCGAATGCCTCTGTGGCGG
>NZ_AKHP02000041.1:0-25280 GCF_000296015.2 Helicobacter pylori FD535 | reverse complement strand
TTGGCGAAGAAACCTATAGCCACAAACAAGCCCACAATATCGCTAAAATGTTGCGTTTGTTAGCCCAAAAAAGTGCTATTAAACTCATTCTTATCCCCCCAAGCGCAAACGCTTTAGGCATCGCTTCTATTTGTGAATTGAGCGAAGAAGTTTTTGAACATGAAAAAGTTGTAGGCATTCGCGCTCAAGGGGATTTCACTATCAATAGTGATGATAGGGTTTTTGGAAAAGACGCCGTCAGCAAAGTGGATTTTATTTTACCCAGTCTCAACCAGCTAGAAGGTACGATCACTAATATTGAAGGGCGTGTGTTGCCTTTAAAACCGGCTTTGAGGTTTGAGGGCTATGATTTGAGCGATATTATGCAAGGCTTTGGCTTTGTGGAAGAAAACCTCACAGAATGCACCCATAAACTCCCTACAGAAGCGGGCTTTAAAGCCATAGAATTTGATCGTCTAACCAACTATTTCACTAACGACAGGATCAATCACAGAGGCTATCTGCTAGGAACAAGCCATTTTGAAGAGAGCGCTAAAGAATGCGAAACCATAGAATGCGAGCCTATCAAGCCTTTAAAAGAAAAAATCGCTTTCAACGCGTATTTAAAATACCCAGAAACGCAATTCAATAACGCTACCAATAAAAGCGAGAATTTGCAATTAAAGGCCGGTGTCTATGTGTCTAAAGCTTTCTTAAAAAAATTGAATAAAGAAGTGGGGCAAAACATCACTTTATCTAAAGAAGAAGAGGAATTAACAGGCGTTTTGTATCTTGATGAAAGCTTGGATCAAGAGGTCTTTGTCATCTCGCCTTCTCTCTTGAAAAACCATTCTGGCTTTTTTAGAGAGAGCGTGTTTGATAGCGTGGATTTAAAGGAGCAAGCATGAGCGCTTATATCATTGAAACCCTGATTAAAATTTTGATTTTAGTCGCTGTTTTTTCGGCTTTAGGAGGCTTTGCCACTTACATTGAAAGGAAAGTGTTAGCCTATTTCCAGCGCCGTTTAGGGCCTTGTTATGTGGGGCCTTTTGGGCTTTTGCAAGTCGCAGCAGACGGCATTAAGCTTTTCACTAAAGAAGACATTATCCCCCAAGGCGCAAACAAGTTCATTTTCACGCTAGCCCCCATTATTGCGATGGTGAGTGCGTTTGTGTCCATGGCGCCTATCCCCTTTTTCCCTAATTTCACTCTGTTTGGCTATGAGATCAAGCCCCTTATTTCTGACATCAACATTGGCTTTTTGTTTTTCTTAGCCGTGGGTTCAGCAGGGATTTATGCGCCTATTTTAGCCGGGCTTGCCTCTAATAACAAATACTCTTTAATCGGTTCAGCAAGAGCGACGATCCAACTGCTCAGCTTTGAAGTGGTCAGCACTTTAACCATTCTAGCCCCCTTAATGGTGGTGGGATCGCTCTCTTTAGTGGAAATCAATCATTACCAAAGCGGTGGGTTTTTAGACTGGCTTGTGTTTAAGCAACCTCTAGCGTTTGTTTTGTTTTTGATCGCAAGCTATGCTGAATTGAATCGGACCCCCTTTGACTTGTTAGAGCATGAAGCCGAGATTGTAGCCGGGTATTGCACCGAATACAGCGGCTTGAAATGGGGCATGTTCTTTTTAGCGGAATACGCGCATTTATTCGCTTTTTCTTTTGTGATTTCTATTGTGTTTTTTGGCGGGTTTAACGCATGGGGCTTTATCCCTGGAGGCATAGCGATTTTGATTAAAGCGGGCTTTTTTGTCTTTTTATCCATGTGGGTTAGAGCGACTTATCCGCATGTGCGCCCAGACCAACTGATGGATATGTGCTGGAAAATCATGCTGCCTTTAGCGTTATTGAATATTGTGCTAACGGGCATTATCATTTTAATTTAAAGGAGGTTTTATGGCCAAACAAGAATATAAGCAACTTCCTAAACGAACCGAAGTCCATAGCGCGACCGAGCAATTTAAAGACACCATTAAAACGAGCTTGGGTTTGGATCTATTCAAAGGGCTAGGGCTTACGATCAAGGAATTTTTTAGCCCGAGCGTAACCATCCATTACCCTATGGAGCAACTCCCTTTAAGCCCTCGCTATCGCGCGGTGCATCATTTGCAACGGCTTTTAGACTCAGGCTCTGAAAGGTGTATTGGCTGTGGGCTGTGCGAAAAGATTTGCACGAGTAATTGCATAAGGATCATCACGCATAAGGGCGAAGACAACCGCAAAAAGATCGATTCTTACACGATCAATTTGGGGCGTTGCATTTATTGCGGATTGTGCGCGGAAGTTTGCCCAGAATTAGCGATTGTTATGGGGAATCGGTTTGAAAACGCCAGCACCCAACGCTCCCAATACGGCTCTAAAAGCGAGTTTCTAACGAGCGAACAAGACGCTAAAAACTGCTCTCATGCCGAGTTTTTAGGCTTTGGTGCGGTAAGCCCTAATTACAATGAACGCATGCAAGCCACCCCTTTAGATTATGTCCAAGAGCCTTCAAAAGAAGAAACAAAGGAAGAATCAAAAGAAGAAACTCCAACAAACCCAGAAAGCAATAAGGGAGATGAAAATGTTTGAAACCATTGCCTTTTACTTCTTTGCGATCCTTACTTTAAGCATGGCGTTAGTGGTGATCACCACCACGAATATCCTCTATGCCATTACCGCTCTTGCTAGCAGCATGGTTTTTATTTCCGCTTTTTTCTTTTTACTAGACGCTGAGTTTTTGGGCGTGGTGCAAATCACGGTGTATGTGGGTGCGGTCATTGTGATGTATGCGTTTGGCATGATGTTTTTCAACTCCGCTGCGGAAGTGGTTGAACGTAAGCAAAGCCCTAAAATCTTGTGCACGCTTTCATTTGGCGTGGCGCTATTACTCACCTTGATTTTAAGCGCTCCTAGCATTGGCGAAAACCTTTCTAATCAAGTCAATTCCAACGCTATTGATGCGCAAATCCCTAACATTAAAGCCATTGGTTATGTGCTTTTTACCAATTACCTCATCCCTTTTGAAGCGGCGGCCTTAATGCTTCTAGTCGCTATGGTTGGAGGCATCGCTACAGGGATTCAAAAAATCCATGGGAAAAATCACACGCAATTTATAAAGGAATCTCTATGATAGGGTTGAACCACTATTTGATTGTTTCAGGGTTGCTCTTTTGCATTGGTTTAGCGGGCATGCTGAAACGCAAAAACATTCTGTTGCTCTTTTTTTCTACAGAAATCATGCTCAATGCGATCAATATCGGTTTTGTAGCGATCTCTAAATACACGCACAATTTAGACGGGCAGATGTTTGCGCTCTTTATTATCGCTATTGCCGCTAGTGAGGTGGCTATTGGTTTGGGCTTGGTGATTTTGTGGTTTAAGAAATTCAAAAGCCTAGATATTGATTCTTTAAACGCTATGAAAGGTTGAGCATGCAGTATTCTTCTTTGCTGTCAGTGGTGTTGTTTTTGCCCTTAATCGGTGCGCTTTATGCGGGGCTGTTTGGGGCTAAAGCTAAAGCGTTGCATGTGGGCGTTTTCAATTCTTTGTGCGTGCTGGTTTCTTTCATTGGTGCGGTGGTTCTTTTTATTCAAGCCTGGCACCATCAAAGCTATGAAAAATACCTATTTGACTGGATCGTGGTGGGGAATTTTAAAGTCGGCTTTTCTCTCATGCTGGATAATATCAATGCGGTCATGATTGTCGTGGTAACTTTAGTTTCTTTCTTAGTGCATGTGTATTCTATAGGTTACATGGAACATGACGCAGGGTTTAACCGCTATTTTTCCTACCTCAGCGGCTTTGTGTTTTCCATGCTGGTGTTGGTGTTGAGCGATAATTTTTTAGGGCTTTTCATTGGCTGGGAAGGGGTGGGGCTATGCTCTTACTTGCTCATTGGCTTTTGGTATCATAAGACAAGCGCGAACAACGCTTCTATTGAAGCCTTTGTGATGAATCGAATCACGGATTTAGGCATGCTCATGGGGATTATTTTGATCTTTTGGAATTTTGGCACCCTCCAGTATAAAGAAGTCTTTAGCATGCTCAATCACACCGATTATTCCATGCTCTTTTACATCAGCGTGTTTCTTTTCATTGGCGCTATGGGGAAGAGCGCTCAATTCCCTATGCACACATGGTTAGCCAACGCTATGGAGGGGCCTACGCCGGTGTCCGCTCTCATCCATGCAGCGACAATGGTAACCGCTGGGGTGTATCTAATCATCAGAGCCAATCCTTTGTATAGCGCGGTGTTTGAAGTGGGTTATTTTATCGCATGTTTAGGGGCGTTTGTGGCTCTTTTTGGAGCGAGCATGGCTTTAGTCAATAAGGATTTAAAACGCATTGTGGCTTATTCCACGCTTTCTCAATTAGGCTATATGTTTGTAGCGGCCGGTCTTGGGGCTTATGCGATCGCGCTTTTCCACCTCTTTACGCATGCGTTTTTCAAATCCCTCCTTTTCTTAGGCTCAGGGAATGTCATGCATGCGATGGAAGACAATCTGGATATTACTAAAATGGGCGCTTTATACAAGCCTATGAGGATCACAGCTGTCTTTATGATTATAGGTTCAGTGGCTTTGTGCGGGATCTACCCTTTCGCAGGATACTTTTCTAAAGACAAAATTTTAGAAGCGGCTTTTGGGATGCACCACCATATTTTATGGTTTATACTTCTAATCGGAGCGATCTTTACCGCTTTTTATAGTTTTAGGCTCATCATGCTTGTGTTTTTTGCTCCCCAACAACACGAAATCAACCACCCCCATGAGGCCAAAAATTTCATGCTTTTAAGCATGCTACCGTTAGCGATTTTAGCGGTCATTGCCGGGTTTTTTGAAGAGCCGTTTTTCCATTTCATCTCTCAAGTAATCCCTAGCGTTGAAGAGTATCCTGTCCCGCTCGCTCTTTTAATCAGTATCACCACCATAGTGGTGTTATTGAGCATCGCCTACGCCATATTTAAATATAAAAATGGTATCACTTCCAAAAAAGAGGGGGGCTTTTTATACAAGCTCTTGCTCAACCAATACTATATCCCGCAGCTCTATCAAGGGATTGCAAAAGTTTTTAGCGCCATCGCTTCATTCTTGCACCAAGTCGTGGAATTAAGGATTATTGATGCGGTAGTGGATACTATAGGAAGAAGCGTTTTTGTTATAGGGCGTGTGTTTAGGATCAGTCAAGACGGGAATTTAACTTCCATGCTGCGCTTCATGGTGGCTGGGGTTTTAATCTTATTAGCGTTTGTAGCTTTTTTTGGGAGATAAGAAATGCAGTTTTTACATGCGCATCTTTTAAGCGTGGTGATCTTTTTCCCCATGCTGAGCGCGCTATTAGCGTTCTTTATGAGCGATCAAGCGAGTAGGGCGTATGCGATTGTCATCGCTTTGATTGAATTGTTATTAGTCTTGTTGTTGTGGCATGGGTTTGATATTCAAACAGCAGGCATGCAGTTTGAAGAAACAAAGGAATTAATCTATCAAATTGGCGTGAATTACCATGTGGGCGTTGATGGCATCGCGCTCTTTTTGTTGCTCTTAAACGCTATCGTGGTGTTATTGTCCGTGATTTATGTCAAAGAGCGTCGTAAAGACTTTGCGATTTGTCTGTTGTTGTTAGAGGGGATTTTAATGGGCGTGTTTTCTTCTCTTAATGTGATCTTTTTCTACGCTTTTTGGGAAATCTCGCTCTTGCCGGTTTTATACCTCATCGGTCGCTTTGGGCGCAATAACAAAATCTATTCTGGCATGAAGTTTTTCCTCTACACCTTTTTAGCGTCATTATGCATGCTTTTAGGCATTTTATACATTGGGTATTACTACGCTAGTAATTACGGCATGATGAGTTTTGATATTTTAGACTGGTATCAATTGAACTTTTCTAGCGGAGTTAAAACCTGGCTCTTTGTGGCTTTCTTAATAGGGATTGCGGTTAAAATCCCGCTCTTTCCCTTACACACATGGCTGCCTTATGCGTATTCTAACGCCCCTACTTTAGGCTCTGTCATGCTTTCAGCCTTGCTTTCTAAAATGGGGACTTACGCCTTATTGCGCTTCTTGCTCCCGCTTTTTCCTGAGCTTTCAGAAATCTATTTAACCCCCATAGCCATTGTGGCGCTATGCATGATCATTTATGGAGGTTTTCTAGCCTACGCTCAGAAAGATTTAAAAACCCTCATCGCTTACAGCTCCTTCTCGCACATGGGAGTTGTGGTGCTTGGGGTTTTTTCTTTCAATGTTGAGGGGATTTCTGGGGCGGTGTTTATGATGTTTGCGCATGGAATTATCGTCATGGGATTATTTTTGCTCGCTGGAATCTTAGAAGAGCGTGCTAGCAGTTTAGAAATCGCTCGCTTTGGATCCATCGCTAAAAGCGCTCCCATTTTTGCAGCCTTTTTTATGATCGTTTTAATGGCGAATGTGGGCATGCCTTTAAGCATTGGCTTTGTGGGAGAGTTTTTAAGCTTGTTAGGGTTTTTTGCCACTTACCCTCTTTTGGCTATCATTGCCGGAACAAGCATCATTTTATCAGCGGTTTACATGCTCACTTCATACAAAGATGTCTTCTTTGGCAATTTGAAAGCCGGGAACAATCAAATAAGCGTGTTTGAAGATTTGAACGCTCGTGAGGCAGGGGTTTTAAGCGTGATTTTAGCTTTGATTTTAATTTTAGGGATTTATCCTAAAATGCTTTTAAAACCGATTGAGCAAGGCTCTAAACAGCTTTTAGAGGTGATAGAAATCCGCTCGCTCCCTTTTTTAGGTTCATTGGATACTAAGATAAAAGAGGTCTCTTATGTTAATAGATAGTCTCCACATCTCTTTTGACAGCTTTAATTTTGAGAGCATTTTACCCATGCTGGTGTTGGTGTGTGGGGGGATTTTCACGCTCTTAATCAACGCTTTCACTTCCAGGTTTTCACGCAATTTGAATGTGTTTTTATGCATGCTCTTTTTGGTTTTGGATTTTTTGGTGGTTTTAGGATTAGAAGAGCAAGAAAACGCCTTTTTTGGGTTTTTGAGCTTGGATACCCTCTCGCTCATCTCTCAAAGCATTGTCTTGATTTCAGCCTTTTTGCTCATTTTCTTAGCCCTTTCCAAAGAGCGCTTCAACGAATTTCAGACCGCTGAATTTTATTCCCTATACTTGTTTATTGCCGCTGGCTTTCAATTCATGGTTTCAAGCAACCATTTATTGTTAATCCTTATCGGGTTAGAAACAGCGTCCTTACCCCTTTGTGTGTTAATGGCATTAAGCGATAAACGCTACGGCTTAGAAGCAGGGATCAAATATTTCACTATGGGGGCGATGGCGAGCGCGTTTTTTGCTATGGGGGCTATGGCTTTTTACTTGCTCACAGGGAGCTTGAATCTTGAAGTCATTGCCCTATACTTACACACTGAAGGTATCACAAACCCCATGCTCTTTGCGATGGGCGCTATCTTTTTGATTGGAGCGATTGGCTTTAAAGTTTCTTTAGTGCCTTTCCATACCTGGATGCCTGATGTGTATGAGGGCAATAACCCGGTCTTTGCGAGCTATATTTCCATTGTGCCTAAAATCGCTGGCTTTGTGGTAGCGACTCGCCTTTTTGGGGCGTTTATAGACACCCGCACCGCTTGGGTAGAAGACATTTTTTACGCCCTCATTCTTATGACTATCACCATCCCTAATTTCATTGCTTTATGGCAAGAAGATGTCAAAAGAATGCTCGCTTATAGCTCCATTTCGCATTCTGGGTTCGCTTTAGCGTGCGTGTTTATCCACACTCAAGACAGCCAACAAGCGATGTTTGTTTATTGGTTCATGTTCGCCTTCACTTACATTGGGGCTTTTGGCCTTTTATGGCTCTTAAAAAGCCGGGAAAAAACATGGGATGAACGCTACGATCACCCCTATTCTAAATTCAACGGCCTTATCAAAACCCACCCCTTAGTGGCGATCTTGGGCGCTATTTTTGTTTTTGGGCTTGCAGGGATCCCGCCTTTTAGCGTGTTTTGGGGGAAATTTTTAGCCGTTGAAAGCGCTTTAGAGAGCAACCACATTCTTTTAGCGGTGGTGATGTTAATTAATAGCACGGTAGCTGCGTTTTATTATTTCCGTTGGCTCGTGGCGATGTTTTTCAATAAGCCCTTACAAAGCTACGCTCAAAACGATATCTACACCCAAAACGCTACCATGCCCATTTATGCGGTCATTATTGCCATGGCGTTAGCGTGCTTGTTCTCTGTTTTTATGATGCGAGGGCTTTTAGAGTTTGTGGCTTAAGTCAAAAATCTTTCTTTTAATGGGTTTGCTCTCCCATTCGCTCAACGCCTTAAGCCTCACGCTCACGCAAGGCAAGGAAGGGGGGGAAGATTTTTCTGTTTTAACCTTACGACACAACAAGGCGTTTTCTTGTTTTTATACTAATGAAAAACCACCAAGCGGGATTGAAGCGTCTTTATCCATTATACGCGCTAAACGCCCCATAGAATGCGTGATAGACTCTATCCCTAAGGAGGGCTTTACCCCTTTAGAAAACGCTTTTTTTAATATCACCTATTCTATGCGCCAACAACAATTCATTTTACACATCAAACCCAAAGTGATGCGAAGACTCACCCTTTTTTCTTTTGACAGGGATTATAAAAAAGCGATCCCCCTTTTTGTGGAAAACGATCCTAAAGCCACAATGTGGCAAATCATAGGCTATGATCAAAATATCCCTTTTTTGAGCGAAAAAGACCACGCTCAACAAGGCTTGAATTTCCCCATTGTCATTAAAGACGCTCAAACCCCTATCATTCAAGAGCTAGATGTGGATAACAAACCCCTACTCACCACAAAGGGCTATGATTTAAACGCTTATTTAGAAGCTAAAAAACAAATCCATTCGCAAGCCTATTTTGACGCTCTACGAACGATTAGCCGCGCGTTTAAAAACTACCCTCAAACGATTTTTAAAAAAGATTTGTATTTATTGGAAATTATCGCATTAGGCCAATTAGGCATTAAAAAATCCTTACTCATAGACATTGGCACCAAGTGGGTTAAAAATTACCCGACTGATCCCAATATCCCTGAAGTGTTATACTATGTCGCCAAAGCTTTAGACGAAAACAACAATTACAAACAGGCCATGCGTTATTACAAACGCATTCTTTTAGAATACAAAAACTCCCGCTACGCTCCCTTAGCCCAAATGCGTTTAGCCATTGAAGCGGCTGAAGGCTCTGATTTGAGCAACGCCAGTATGCTTTTTAAAGAAGCTTTTTCTAACGCTAAAGACAAAGAGAGCGCGAGTGAAATCGCGCTTAATTGGGCTGAAGCCGAGATAAACTATCAAAACTTTAATAACGCTAAATACCTCATTGATAAGGTGGTCCAATCCAACCCTGATTATATTTCTACGCATAGCGAATCAGCCCTAGACTTGCTCAAGTTATTGAAAAAAAACCAGATGAATGAAAGCGCGATTGAAATCGCCCACTTGCTCCTTAATCAAGATGATGATTTGAAAGCTAAGGAGCAAGCGCTTTATGATTTAGGGGCGTTGTATGCAAGGATCAAGGACTTTAAAAACGCCCACCTTTACAATCTGCAATATTTGCAAGACCATGCGGAATTGGATAAAGCCTCTGTCGTTAGAGCGCGCGATGAAAAAGCCCTTTTTTCCATGGAGGGGAACACGCAAGAAAAAATCGCCCACTATGACAAAATCATTCACAATTTCCCCAATTCCAATGAAGCCCTAAAGGCTTTAGAATTGAAAGCCCAACTATTGTTTGAAAACAAGCGTTACGCTGAAGTGTTAAGCATGCAAAAAAATTTGCCTAAAGATTCTCCTTTGATCCAAAAAACGCTCAATATCCTTGCTAAAACCCCATTAGAAAATCATCGTTGCGAAGAAGCCTTAAAATATTTATCCCAGATCACAGCCTTTGCGTTCAACCCCAAAGAAGAAATCCAAGCCTTTGATTGCTTGTATTTCGCATCGCTCAAAGAAAAAGCGCAAATCATTGCCCTAAACGCTTTAAAAGCGGCTAAAACCCCTAGCGAGAAATTAATATGGCTTTATCGTTTGGGGCGCAATTACTACCGCTTAGGGGATTTTAAAAATTCCACTCTGGCCTCTAAAGACGCTTTAACTCTCGCTCAAAGCTTGAATAAAAAAGAATTTTACGATATTGCTTTTGTTTTATTTTCAGATTACATGCAAAACAATGAAAAAGAATTGGCCCTCAATTTGTATGCGTTTTTAGAAGAGCATTTCAAAGACGATAAACGCATGGCACTAGTTTATTTTAAATTGCTAGAGAATGAAAAAGACCCTAAAAGCGTCAAAATTTATGCCACAAGCTTGCTCAAACTCCAAGACACTTATAAGGACTATTCTTACACGCCTTTTAGCGAATTTGCTCTCATTGACGCTTACAGGACCACCAAAGACTATTCAAAAGCGTTAGAAACGCTAGACAAACTCTTAAACCGCAGGCTTTCTTTAGAAGATCACCAAAAAGCCTTATACTTGCAATCCAGCTTACTGGATCTAACCCATCAAAAAGCAAAATCTAGAACCAGTTTAGAAAAATGCGTTCAGTTAAAACAAAAAGATCAAACAAACGCATGGCAAAATTTATGCGAACAGGGTTTGAATTTATTCAAAAACAAGGAGTCATAACATGGACATTAGCATTTTTAGAGAATACGATATTAGAGGCATTTACCCCACCACGCTAGATGAGAAGGGGGCTTTTAGTATCGGCGTGGAGCTAGGGAAAATCATGCGAGAATACGATAAAAGCGTGTTTGTAGGGCATGACGCAAGGGTGCATGGGCGATCGCTTTTTGAAGCTTTGAGCGCGGGGCTGCAATCAAGCGGCTTGAAAGTGTATGATTTAGGGCTAATCCCCACACCGGTAGCGTATTTTGCGGCCTTTAATGAAATAGATGGCATCCAATGCCCCAATTCTATCATGATCACTGGCTCTCACAACCCCAAAGAATACAACGGCTTTAAAATCACGCTCAATCAAAACCCATTTTACGGCAAGGACATTCAAGCTTTAAAAGACACGCTTTTAAACGCCAAGCATGAAATAAAACCCCTAAAAGAAACACCAGAGAAAGCCAATGCCCTAGAAGCGTATCACCGCTACTTGATCAAGGATTTTAAGCATTTAAAAAACCTTAAATACAAAATCGCCCTAGATTTTGGTAATGGCGTGGGAGCGTTAGGATTAGAACCTATTTTAAAGGCTTTAAACATTGATTTTAGCAGCCTTTATAGCGATCCTAACGGGAATTTCCCTAACCACCACCCAGACCCTAGCGAAGCGAAAAACTTACAAGATTTAGAAAAACACATGCAAGAAAACGCTATTCCTATAGGCTTTGCTTTTGATGGCGATGCGGACAGGATTGCGATGTTAAGCTCTCATCATATCTATGCGGGCGATGAATTAGCGATTTTATTCGCTAAACGCTTGCATGCTCAAGGCACCACCCCCTTTGTGATCGGCGAAGTCAAATGCTCTCAAGTGATGTATAACACGATCAATACCTTTGGTAAGACGCTCATGTATAAAACCGGGCATAGCAATTTAAAAATCAAACTCAAAGAAACCCATGCGCATTTTGCGGCTGAAATGAGCGGGCATATCTTTTTTAAAGAACGCTATTTTGGCTATGATGACGCTCTTTATGCATGCTTAAGGGCTTTAGAATTATTGCTCGAACAAACCCCAAGCGATTTGGAAAACACCATTAAAAACCTCCCCTATTCCTACACCACGCCTGAAGAAAAAATCGCCGTGAGCGAAGAAGAAAAATTTGAAATCATTCATAACCTGCAAGAAGCACTTAAAAACCCGCCAAGCCATTTCCCTAAAATCAAAGAAATCATCAGCATTGATGGCGTGAGGGTGGTTTTTGAACATGGTTTTGGGCTTATTCGCGCAAGCAACACCACCCCCTATTTAGTCAGCCGCTTTGAAGGCAAGGATGAAACAACGGCATTGGAATATAAAAGGGCGTTACTCAATTTGCTAGAGAAATAAGGCTCTAAACCAGTCAATACCAATTAAGCCTTATTTGGCTTAATAAACGCTTTAAGTTTTAAAAAAGATCAAAATAACTTAAAGCTAACAACCATGTCTTTCTAAAAAGATTTGTGAGTAAGCCCCCTAGTTATCCAAAAATTGAACGCTATTTAAGCTAAGCCTAAGCCTATTATAATGAACTTATTTTGAAATAAAACTTAAATTAAAAGGGTGTTTATGGAAGAGAAGTTTGTTTTGGAACTTATGGGTAAGATATCAGGCGATCAGATAAGAGACTACCTTAAGATCTGAGATAAGATTCGGGGTCAAGGTTCTTTTCACGATGTCATTCTATCAACAAGAATGCACACACTACATTTTCACTTAAAGTATTCACGATTTGATTTTATCCCTCAAGACCTACAAACTTATCTCATAGATACAATGAGAAAAAATGGCTTTGAATATCTTGGCGATTTTTCTTTTCACCAAGGAGGCTTCGACGCTGATAACTATCATTATCTCAAAAAGTGCTTCAGCGACTTGATGGACAGCAGAGAGATAAAAGATACTGATTTGAGTCTCTCTTGGCAGAATAAGACTTATTGAATTCTTTTTAAAAGGAGCGAACATGAAATTTTTTATTTTAATAGAAAGCGTAGTGGAAAATAATAGAGGTCAAAATAACTTAAGCGGATCTTTTTGATCGGTTAGGATGCCCGTTCAAGCTACCCTATTGAGAGTCTCATGATTCGCCAGTTATTGTGCTAGTTGGTTGTGGCTAAGATAACCCCCAAGCTGTGATCTCTCAAACTTAAACTTTTCATGGGTTTGCCCCACAAAAACCAAACAAAAACCAAAATAACCCAAACCCTTTCAACCAACCATCTCCCTCACAAAACTCTCAATTTTTTCCAGCATGGCGTTTTCATTGTTTAAATTTTCTTCTATGATTTTGACTAACGCTGAGCCGCAAATCACGCCATCAGCACCCATGCCTTTAGCGTTTGTGATGTGTTCTTTTTTAGAAATGCCAAAGCCCAGTAAGGCTGGGGTGGGGCTAAAGGCTTTTAAGGTTTTAATAATAGCGCTCGCGTCATTTTCTAAAATACAACTCGCCCCTGTAACCCCACTCCTAGCCAGAGTGTAGATATAGCCTTGCGAATGCATAGCGGCTTGTTCTAAATCTTTATCACTCGCATTAGGGCTGGCGATAAAGATTTGTTTGATGTGGTGTTTTTGAGCGGATTTGATGACTAATTCTTTTTCTATTAGGGGCATGTCCGCTATTAAAACGCTATCTGCGCCGCATTCTTTGATTTGAGCGTAAAAATCATCCACGCCATAAGAAAAAATGAGATTCGCATACGCTAAAAGCCCTATGGGAATATCATGGTTGTAACCTCTAATCTTTTTTAAAAGCTGGAAATTTTTAGCCATGCTAGCGTGTTTTAACGCTCTTAAATGGCTCGCTTGTATGGTAACGCCATCCGCTACAGGGTCTGAGAAAGCCAACCCCAATTCTAAAGCGCTCACCCCGCTAGCAATTAGGGTTTTAATGATTTCAAAACTCCATTCATAATTAGGATCGCCCAAGGTTACAAACGGGATAAACGCCATTTTGTCTTGTTTTTTTAAGGTTTCAAACATGTTTTTATACCTCATTTTAAACCTCCTTTTAAAGCGTTATAAACGGTGCTTAAATCCTTATCCCCCCGACCGCTTAAATTCACTACAATGATGCTTTCTTCTTCGCATTTTTGAGCGAGTTTTAAGGCATACGCTAAGGCGTGTGAGCTTTCTAGAGCTGGGATAATGCCTTCTTTTTGGCACAACAAACTAAAGGCTTCTAGCGCTTCAGTATCGCTTGCGCTTTCATAAATCGCACGAGCGCTCTCTTTTAAATAGCTGTGTTCTGGCCCCACTCCTGGATAATCAAGCCCGGCGCTAATGCTATGGCTTTCTGTAATCTGGCCTTCATCATCTTGTAAAAGATAGGTTTTATTCCCATGCAAAATCCCCACACGCCCCTTATTCAAAGTCGCTCCATGCTTATTGGTTTCTAGCCCTAAACCGGCTGGCTCTACGCCTATGAGTTTAACCTCTTTATCGTTTAAAAACGCGCTGAATATCCCTATAGCGTTAGACCCCCCTCCAACGCATGCGATAACATAATCAGGCAAGCGGTTTTCTTTTTCTAAAATCTGGCTTTTAACCTCATCGCCTATCATTTTTTGAAAGGTTTTAACCATGGTGGGGTAAGGGTGTGGCCCGGCGGCTGTGCCTAGCAAATAATGCGTGTCCTTGTAACTGCTCGCCCAATCTCTTAAGGCCTCATTCACAGCGTCTTTAAGCGTCGCGCTCCCTGAATCAACCTCTCTCACTTCAGCACCTAATAAGTGCATTCTAAAAACGTTCATTTCCTGGCGCTTGATGTCTTTAGCTCCCATAAAAATCACGCATTTTAAACCCAACAACGCGCAAGCGATAGCCGTTGCCACGCCATGCTGACCGGCGCCTGTTTCAGCAATAATCCTTGTTTTCCCCATTTTTTTCGCTAAAAGGGCTTGCCCTAAAGCTTGATTAGTCTTATGCGCCCCGCCATGGATTAAATCTTCTCGTTTTAAATAAAGCTTGACTTTAGGGTTAGAAACGATATTTTGACACAAGGTTAAAGGGCTAGGACGGCCCACAAAATCCTTTAAAAGATGAAAATATTCTTTTTGGAATTTTTCATCTTTCAAACACGCGTCAAACGCCTGTTCTAATTCTCTTAAGGCAGGCACTAACAATTCTGAAACAAAACTCCCTCCAAACTCCCCAAAATACGCTTTTTTATTCATTTAATACTCTCTTAAAATTCGGGCTAAGCGCTTGATTGTATCCTTATTTTTAATCCCAGGGCTTATTTCTAAACCGGAATTGAAATCCAACCCCAACGCTTTAATTTTCAAGGCTTTTTGAATATTATCCAAATTAAGCCCACCAGCTAACATGAAAGGCGTTTTGACATTTTCTAAAACACCCCAATCAAAACTCACGCCATTTCCTCCCATTTTATCCCCCTTAGTGTCGTATAAGATGAGAGAGGCTTCTTTAATTTTAGGTGCTAAATCGTTAGCGTCCATCACATTCACTACTTGCCAGATCGCGCAAGTTTTAGGGAGCGATTTTTTTAATTGAGCGATTTCTTTTGGCGAATAGCCATAAAGCTGCACCGCTTTTAAATCAAGCTTTTTAGCGATTTTTTGAATTTTTTTAATCTTATCTTTCACAAACACGCCCACAAAATCCAATTTTTTAACCGCTTTTGTGATCTTTAGGGCTTCTTTAGGCTTGATGTATCTGGGCGAAGATTTTTCAAAAATCAAACCTCCATAAATAAAATGGTTTTTATAAACGGCTTTAGCGTCTTTAATTCTTGTAAGCCCACACACTTTATTCTCGCCTAAAATCAATTTAACACACGCTTTTTTCAAATCCTTTTCTTTCATTAAAGAGCTGCCCACTAAAAAGCCATTTACATGAGACGCTAGGGCTTTGATTTGCGCATGCGAATAAATACCGGACTCACTCACCACGAGCGCGTCTTTAGGCAAAAGGGGGCGTAATTTGAGCGTGTGGTCAATATCGGTTTTTAAAGTGTGTAAATCCCTGTTGTTGATGCCTATAATGTCGTATTGGAGTTTGAGCAAGCGCTTGATTTCTTGCTGGTTGGAAACTTCAGTCAGCACGCTCATGTTTAAGGATTTAGCGAGGTTGAAAAGCTCTGAATAAGTTTTATTATCTAATACGCTTAACATTAAAAGCACCGCATTAGCTCCCATCGTTCTAGCGAGTTTGATTTGAAAAGCATCAATGATAAAATCTTTACACAAGATGGGCTTAGTGGAATGCTGCGACACGATCTTAATGTTTTCATAAGAGCCTAAAAAATATTTAGAATCGGCTAAAACTGAAACACAAGAGGCGAATTTTTCATAAGTTTTGGTTATTTCCAACAGATCAAAATCTTTTCTTATTAAACCTTTAGAGGGCGATGCTTTTTTGCATTCTAAAATAAAGCTTGTTTTTTTCTCCAGTAATGCTTTTTTAAAATCCCTGTCGCTTGGGTTTATGTTTGCGGGCAAGGTGTGATTTTTTTTGAGTGCAGAAACTTCTAAGAGCTTGTCTTTAAGGATGTTTTCTAACACGCTAGGCATGGCTTAGCCTTATGATTTTTTGCAAATGCGTATAAGGTGCTTTGGTTTTTAAATGTTCTAAAGTCATGCCCACGCCCTCTTTTAAATCTTTAGCCCTATGGCTTAAATACAACAAACTCGCCACATTCGCCACAACCACCATTGTATGCGAATCTTTGCCTTTATTTTCTAAAATATCTAAACATGCTTGAGCGCTTTCTTTGGCGTTTCCAATCTGTAATTCTTTCAAATCATAGGGGGGTAAATCAAAATCTTTAGCGCTCAAGTCATACTCTAAAATTTCATTATTTTTCAATTCACATGCATGCGTAATGTCATGCAACACGATTTCATCCGTCCCCCCTCCATTAACCACCATCGCCCTTTTAACGCCCAAAGTCTTTAACGCTAGCGCCATGGTCTTACACAAGGATTTGTCATACACGCCTAAAAGCTGGATTTTTGGCCTTAAGGGGTTGATTAAAGGCCCTAAGCAATTAAAAATCGTTTTAGTGAAAAGCTCTTTTCTTAAAGGGGCGGATTTTTTAAAACTTTGATGGTATAAAGGCGCGAATAAAAACCCAAAACGCGTTTGTTTGAAACAATTTTCTAACTGCGTGGGATTCATTTCAATATTCACGCCTAAATTTTCCAACAAATCCGCGCTCCCGCTATGGCTAGAAACGCTCCTTGATCCGTGTTTAGCCATAGGTAATCCCATGGAGCTGGCAATGAGTGCAGCAATCGTGCTGATGTTGATCGTTTTTAGCCCATCGCCCCCTGTGCCGCAATTATCTATTAAATCCAAGCCGCTGTTAAAAGGCTTAGGGGCATGCTCTAAAAGCGTGGTTGCAGCGACGCTAATCTCCTTAAAGCTCTCGCCCTTGATTTTTAAAGCGCATAAAATGGCCCCAAGTTGCGCTGGGCTTACTTTTTCGTGGATAATGAGAGTGAATAACTTTTTGACTTCTTCATCGTTTAAGTCTTTTTGATGATACAGAGCGTTTAAAATCTCTTTCATGATAACCCTCTTAAAAACCCCACGCTTTGCTCTAACAACGCCCTCCCTTGTAAAGTCATGATGCTTTCAGGGTGGAATTGATAGGCTAAAATTTTATCTTCTTCATTGACAATAGCCATAGGGATATTGTCATGCTCGGCGATCACTTCTAAATTTTTAGGCAACCCGCTTGCCATTAAAGAATGGTAACGCCCCACCACCATGCTTTCCCCTAAACCTTTAAAAACGGCATGCTTTTTGAGCGCGATAGTCGTCGCTTTGCCATGCACGATTTCTTTACTCCTTATGATTTTAGCCCCATAGCTTTGCGCTAAAGCTTGCAAGCCTAAACAAACCCCTAAAATGGGGAATTTCTTTTTAGCCATTGCAATGATTTTTAAAAGATTGCCTGAACTGCTAGGATTACCTGGCCCGGGTGAAATGAACAATAAAGGGGTTTTTGATTCTTCATGCATCAAGCCCATAAGATAACTCGGATCAATATCGTTTTGATAAACAGCCACTTCATAACCCAAACACTCTAATTCATACACCAAGTTATAAGAGAAAGAATCAAAATTATCTATAAAAAAGATTTTCATAAGCTTGTTTTCCTGATCGCATCAATAAGGGCTTGCGCTTTGGCTCTTGTTTCATTCGCTTCGTTTTTAGGCACGCTATCTAACACAATACCGGCTCCTGCTTGGATCACGGCCCTATTGTTTTTGACAAAACATGAACGGATGGTGATGCAAGAATCCATAGAACCCTCGCTATTTAAATACCCCACACTCCCCCCATAAGAGCCTCTCCTTTGCTTTTCTAACTGGTAAATGAGCCTGATCGCAGAGATTTTAGGCGCTCCGCTGAGCGTGCCGGCGTTCATAAAGCTCCTGTAAGCATGCAAACTATCGCACCCTTTTTTCAATTCCCCAACAACCCTTGAGACTAAATGCATGACATTGGAATACTTATCCACTTTTAAAAGCTTATCGCAATAGCGTTTTTTTGAAACTCTGGCCATGTCGTTTCTGGCTAAATCCACTAGCATGATGTGTTCAGCCCTTTCTTTATAGTCGTGTTGCAAATCAAATTCCATTTTACTATCTAAATCGTCATCAATATTCCCTTGTTGGTCCTTACCCCTTAAACGAGTGCCAGCAATGGGATAAATTTCAGCCGTATTGGTTAAAGCGTTGTATTTTAAGGCACTCTCAGGGCTTGCTCCAAAAAGAATAAAATCGCTGTCTTTGATATAGAACATATAGGGGCTAGGATTAGAGAGCTTTAAATGGTAATACGCACTCAAACCCTCCAAGCACTCCATATAAAAGCTGCGCGACAACACCGCTTGAAAAATCTCGCCTTTTTTGATTTCTTCTTGTAAGGATAGCACTCTTTTTTCAAACTCGCTATCGTCGCAATTAGTGCTAACTTCTCTACTTTGCTTGGATTTTTTAGGGATAAAATCGCTTTTGATGTTTTTAGCCAACTCTTTTAAATCCTGTAATTCTTGGGCTATCTCTGTTTTAAAGCGCTCATCAAAACACGCCCCCAAGATTTCAGCGCTTTTTTCTTTATGGTCTATGATGATCAAATTTTGCGCGAGATAAAAAATAAAGTCATGCGCTGTGTTGTCTTTTGCTTTTAAGTGGGGCAAATCTTCAAAAAAATTAAGCATTTCAAAAGAAAAAACGCCCGCACTTAAAAGCGTAAAGGGGTGTTTGGGTTTTGTTTTAACGCTTTTAAAAAGCCCCCTTAAAGCGTCAAAAGGGCTAGGCTCAAAGAGTTTTAAAAACTCATCTTGCGTTTTTTTATTTTTAGTGTAGGTTAAAATTAGGGCATTGTCTTGTATAGGCGTTTTAAAAAACGCGCTCAGTTTTTGCAAAAACGCCCCGCCATTAGGCGTTAGGCTAGTGATGGTTACGATATTGTGGTTGCAAATGAGCTTCAAACAGGCTTTAGCCATTAAAAGGGATTTGGTGTGCGCTTTGCTCTCAACCTCAGCGCTTTCAAAAAGCAAGGTGTGTGGTTGCTCTAATTTTTCATAAAGAGCTAGGGGGTAAGGAATGTAAGGGGCTTTTTCTATTAGACTGATCATCAATTTCTTTACGCTAAAAATAAACTCGTATTTTACAAGAAATAGATAAATGGGCAATAAATTAATAACCTTATAGAGCCTGCAAGGGCTAATCTAACTCAAACTCAAATTGGATTTTTCAAGGCTCAATTTACGAGAAAGCTTGTTGCTGTTATCTTTCTTGTGTGTGGCAAGAAAGATTTGGTGCGATAAATTCAAGGATGGTTTCACCCTCTTTTTCAATGTCAATCAAACCCATATCGTTTGAGTCATTAGGCGGGGTGATACCTAAAAAACGCTCATTGAAAGGCCGCCATCTGGCAATAGAGGCGCTGAGTTCGTTAGGATAAAACCCGATAGAGTGGTTGTCAAACAAAGCGTTCACATGCAAAGGGCCTGAAGCGTTCCCAATATAAACGGACAAATTCGCGCACAATTTGGCTAAATCCACTAAACTATGGCTCGTATCATAGAGGCGAGCGAAAGGGACTTTTTTAAGGAGTTCTTCTGTGGCTTTCCTCTCGCCTGGCCCGCAAATAAGAATGATCTCACAACTTAAATTTTGGTGTAAAAAACCAATCAGTTTGATAAAGTGTGGAGCAGGCAATACGGGCGAACTGCCTCCGCTATGCATATGCACGCCAATCCATAACAAACCAACATTGGCGTTGAGTTTTGAAGCGATGAGGGATCGCTCT
The DNA here is from genome assembly GCF_000296015.2 of Helicobacter pylori FD535. Classification (GTDB taxonomy): domain Bacteria; phylum Campylobacterota; class Campylobacteria; order Campylobacterales; family Helicobacteraceae; genus Helicobacter; species Helicobacter pylori_CT. Next base: position 5,326 of record NZ_AKHP02000041.1, on the reverse strand, counting down.
TTGGATTTGTCTTTAAGCTTCCATGCGATTTTTTTAATTGAAGCGTTAGGGAGGTTGTGATCTTTACAAAACGCATGGATTAAGTCCAAATTGTATTCGTATTCGGTTTTTAAACACAGCGATCGGCTTTGGCGCACGCTCTTTTGATACAGCCAAGAATAGATTTTGGTCTTAGGGGCTAGGATATAAGGAATAAATTTCCTCAAACTAAAAGCGAGTCTGGCGTTTTTAAAATTAGAAAATAAAAAGATAAGAGCGTCAATGGATTTGCTTTTGAGAGTGGCGCTCAAATGGTTGTCTTCTATAATGACTTCATCAATGAAAGGGAATTCTAAAGCGATTGGGGTGGTATAGCTAGGCACAACCACGCCCAAATACACTTCCTTGCCTTTTTCTAAAAAAGCTTGCTTTAGAGCGATTAAGGCGGGTATGGCTAAAATAAAATCGCCTAACTTGTCGTTACGGATCACAAAAACTTTTTGAGAGTTTTCTTTATCTTTGCATTTTAAATCTTCAAACCCTACAAAATCCATAACTCCGCCTAAGAGATCAAATTTTTGTCATGTTAGCAAAAATCGTTCTTATGCGATGGATAAATTTTATTTTTTATTTTGCCATGCTTTTATGGGCTCATCTTCCCATGTGCCATAAAGAGAGTTGGGTAAAATGATCCACTCAGTGCCGAATTTTTGAGCGTTTTGCAAGACTTTAGCCCGTTGTTCTTGGCTGTTTTTAGCATCTTTAGCAAAAATAGAGTCAAAATCATGCAAAGTATCGCCCACTTGTAAAACAATCGCATAATCCTTAGCGACTAACTCCCGCCTAACGGCTTTAGGCTTGCCTTTTTCTTTCAATAAAACGGATTCCTCACTCACTTGGGGGAGTTTAAAACTTTTGAGCGTCTTTAAAGTGTATGCCTTATTTTTTTGCGTGCGGTTAGAAATGTAAAAAATCTTAACGCCCTTAGAATTAGCGTATTCTAAAAAGTCTAGCGCTCCAGGAATGAGCGTGAGAGAGCCTTCTTTTTCAAATTTATCCCAAGTTTCTGGGGTGTATTTAATGCAATTTTTGATCAAATAGCCCGCATAATCAAAAGTGTTTAAAACGGTTTCATCTAAATCCAAGATGACGGCTGGCTTTTTGTCTTTAACGAGCTTGAGGTTATTGTCTAGCGCCATTTCCGCCATTTTGTAACTTTGCAATTGCAAGGCTCGAATCTCAGCGCTTTGCTGATGGTATTTAACGCTTCTTGTTGTGGGCGAAACGCATTCTTTGGCATTTAAAACACTCATCAAACTCAATCCTAATAAAACTGATGCAAGGGTCTTTTTTATCATAACAACACCTACCTAATGGGGATTTTTTGTATTATACCTTAAAACAGATGATTAGGAGTATTTTACAATTAACCAATTTGTTGTATAGTTGGTGTTTTTAATTCAAAATGAAGTGAGGAAACAATGAAGAAAGCGTTAATATCCACCCTTTTTGGTGTTAGTTTGGTGTTTGCAAAACCTTATACGATTGATAAGGCAAACTCTAGCGTGTGGTTTGAGGTCAAACACTTCAAATTCAATGAAACAAGAGGCGTGTTTGATAGTTTTGATGGCAAAATTGATGCCGATCCTAATACCAAAGCCCTCAATGTTTTTGAAGGCAAAATTGATATTAAAAGCATTAACACTAGGAACAAAAAAAGAGATGACCACCTAAAAACAGCAGAGTTTTTTGATGCGCTAAAATACCCAAAAGGGAGCTTTAAAATGACAAAATACGAAGATGGTAAAATCCATGGGGATTTGACCCTTCATGGCGTAACCAAACCTGTCGTATTGGAAGCCAAAATCCAAGCCCCCTTACAAAACCCCATGAATAAAAAAGAATTCATGGTGTTACAAGCTGAAGGCAAAATCAACCGCAAGGATTTTGGTATCGGTAAAACATTTAACGATGCTGTCGTTGGAGATGAGGTAAAGATTGAGCTCAAACTAGAAGCTTACGTTCAATAAATTTTTTGCAAGAAACAATTTTTTGTTTCTTGTGGCTTTCTTTTCTAATAGTAGTCTTTATTCTGCCCAAATATCTCAAAACATCAAGCTTTTAATAGCGTTTTTACACCAACCGCTTAAAAATTGAACGCCTATTTTGAATATATTAGATGCTTTTTTATTTTTATGCTAAACTATTTTGAGTTTTGGCCGATATGACTTCATACAGAGGTTAAACCAATCATAAATAGCAAGGTTGATTCCATCTCGCTCTGTAATAGGTTTGAAACCATGCATCTAAGATTGACTCCTATCTTGTAAGTGCCATACTGCAAGTTCCCATAATAAAAACTTCTAAAAATCAAAACCTACAGAGCGAGATGGAATTAACTTTTTATGATTGCAAATGATAGCCAGTCTTAAACAACCAATACAAGCCTTATAATATCATTAACCGCTATTCAAAATCACAGATATTTTAATACAGCGTTCAATTTTTGAAAACAAGAGCCTACTCACGAGCCTTTTTAAAAACAAATTTTTATACCATAATCACAAACTTTCGTGTTAGAATGCGTTGAATAGATTTTAGGAGTGTAAAAATGCAAGTTTCACAATATCTGTATCAAAACGCGCAATCTATTTGGGAGGATTGTATTTCCCATCCATTTGTTCAAGGCATAGGGCATGGGACTTTAGAAAGAGATAAATTCCGTTTTTATATCATTCAGGATTATTTGTTTCTTTTAGAATACGCTAAGGTGTTTGCTTTGGGCGTGGTTAAAGCTTCTGATGAAGCGGTGATGAGAGAGTTTTCTAACGCTATACAAGATATTTTGAATAACGAGATGAGTATCCATAACCATTACATCAGAGAACTTCAAATCACTCAAACAGAATTGCAAAACGCGCGCCCCACTCTAGCGAACAAATCCTATACAAGCTACATGCTCGCTGAAGGGTTTAAAGGCTCTATTAAAGAAGTTGCGGTGGCGGTTTTGGCTTGTGGTTGGAGCTATTTGGTGATCGCGCAAAATTTAAGCCAAATCCCTAACGCTTTAGAACATGCCTTTTATGGGCATTGGATTAAGGGCTATAGTTCCAAAGAATTTCAAGCGTGCGTGTCGTGGAATATTAATTTGCTTGATTCCCTCACCCTCACCTCTTCAAAACAAGAAATTGAAAAATTAAAGGAGATTTTTATCGCTACAAGCGAATACGAATATCTGTTTTGGGATATGGCGTATCAAAAAAACTAATTCTCGTTGATTTATGTTACAATCCAAACCAAAGGGGTGCTTTTTAAAAACGATCAAGTTTTTAAAAGGCTGAGATCAAACCCGTAGAACTTGTCAAGGTAATGCTTGCGTAAGGAAATAGCATGTTAATAACCACCCAACTACCCAAACGATTTTACGCCACACTCATTCTTTCTTGCGTGTTTTTGATCGTTACTAATATCCTTGTCAAAGGCTCGTTTATCAATCTTTTAGCAGGGCTTAGTGGGGTTTTGTATGCGTTTTTTGCCGGAGAAAGGCAAACGATTTGCTTTGTGTTCGGTTTTGTTTATAATTTGAGTTACGCTTATGTCGCTTATCAGTGGAAATTAAACGCTGATGTGATTTTATGCCTTTTTTTGTATATGCCGGTAACGATTTATGGGTTATTCGCATGGAAAAAGACACAGCAGCATGAGGGCGCTATTAAAGCTCAAAAACTTTCCAAAAATTGGCGTTTTGCGCTCGTTTTAGGCATAGGGGTTTTAACTTATGTGAGCGCTTTGTTTTTTAAAGAGATTAAAACGAATTTTTTATGGGCAGAGAGTTTTAATTTCGTCATCTTCATTGTTGCTTTTATTTTGCAGGTTTTGCGTTATATGGAGAGTTATGTTTTAATGACTTTGGGGAATATCGTGTCTATTATCGTGTGGTTTTGTATTTTCCAAATTTCTACAGAGAGCTTGGTGCAACTCTTCACAACGATCCTATACCTTTTTATTGGCTTGTATTATTTTAACCGGTGGAATAAGTCATGCAAGCAGTGATTTTAGCGAATGGGGAGTTTCCTAAATCTCAAAAATGCTTAGACATTTTAAAAAACGCTCCCTTTTTAATCGCATGCGATGGGGCTGTCCAGTCCTTGCATGCACTTCAATTCAAACCCAGCGTTGTTATAGGCGATCTGGACAGCATTGATTCGCATTTGAAAGCTTTGTATAACCCTATATGCGTGAGCGAACAAGACAGCAACGATTTGTCCAAAGCCTTTTTTTATGCCTTGAATAGGGGCTGTGATGATTTTATTTTTTTAGGGTTGAATGGCAAGCGAGAAGACCACGCTCTAGCGAACACTTTTTTATTGTTGGAGTATTTTAAATTTTGCAAAAAAATCCAAGCCGTAAGCGATTATGGTCTTTTTAGGGTGCTAGAAACCCCTTTTACTTTGCCCAGTTTTAAAGGGGAACAAATCTCGCTTTTTAGCTTGGATCTTAAAGCCCAATTCACTTCCAAAAATCTCAAATACCCCTTAAAAAACTTGCGTTTAAAAACCCTTTTTTCTGGATCGCTCAATGAAGCCACAGATAGTTTTTTTAGCCTTAGCTCTGTTCCTAAATCAGTGGTGTTGGTGTATCAAAAGTTTTTGTAAGCGGGGTTTGTTAGGCAAATTTTTGTTTGTATATTGCACCAAATTAAGGAACATTTGAGAGAGCAGGTGTAGAGAGATTGATTCAGTCTCGCTTTGCGTGGTAAGGTCGGTTGTTAGAGTTTTTAGCGTGTCTTGTGTGGCTAGCGCAAGGTAGGAGTTCATAATTTTTTAACAAAACCATTACAAAGCGACTAAATCAATCTTTCAGTAGTTGGATTTCTTAAGATCATCAAAACAATTGGAAATCCCAATAAAAATGCAAGAAATACCGCTCAATTAAAGGGTGGGATAGAAGCGAGTTTTGAGTTTATTTTAATTTTTTAAAAAATGGGTTTTAGTTACTTTATTTTTGCCGTTTTGAGATTATCGCTTAACTAAGCTCTTTTATATCTTGATCACAGAAAACGCTTTTTAGCCTTTTTTAAATTTTACAATCAATAAAACCAAAGCTTTTAAGTGCTTCTTTTAAAAAGATAAAATCAAGGCAATAACTACCAACCAAGACTAAAATCTTGGCTAGCAGCCCGTCAAATTTCACACAAATTCAATGGTGGCTAGAGTGGAAGCGTCCCCTCTTCTAAAAGTGGTGCGCTGGATCCTGGTGTATCCGCCATTCCTTTGCGCGTATTTGGGTGCGATTTCGGTTACAAGCTTGTGGGTGGCTTCTTTGTTTTGCAAATACGCAAAAACAT
>NZ_AKHP02000042.1:0-7790 GCF_000296015.2 Helicobacter pylori FD535 | reverse complement strand
CCCGCCAAGACGCTAACAACAAGATAAAAAAATTAGAAAAAGACAAAGAAATCAGCGAAGATGAAAGCAAAAAAGCCCAAGAGCAGATCCAAAAAATCACCGATGAAGCCATTAAAAAAATTGATGAAAGCGTGAAAAACAAAGAAGACGCGATCTTAAAGGTCTAAATAATGGATATTAAGGCATGTTATCAAAACGCTAAAGCGTTGTTAGAGGGGCATTTCTTGCTCAGCAGCGGATTTCATTCCAATTATTATTTGCAATCCGCTAAAGTTTTAGAAGATCCCAAACTGGCCGAACAATTAGCTAAAGAATTGGCCAAACAAATCCAAGAAGCCCATTTGGATATTGAATGCGTGTGCTCGCCGGCTATTGGAGGGATCTTGGCTGGGTATGAGCTTGCAAGGGCTTTGGGCGTGCGTTTTATCTTCACCGAAAGGGTGGATAATATCATGGCGTTAAGGCGTGGTTTTGAGGTCAAAAAAAACGAAAAAATTTTAGTGTGTGAGGACATTATCACTACGGGAAAATCCGCTATGGAATGCGCTAAAGTTTTAGAAGAAAAGGGCGCTCAAATCGTGGCTTTTGGCGCTCTAGCCAATCGGGGCATTTGCAAGCGCGCTCATTCTCATTTAAAAGCCCAAGAGGGCGCATGTTTGCCTAGCCATTTGCCCCTTTTTGCTTTAGAAGATTTTGTTTTTGACATGCACAAGCCTAGCTCTTGCCCTTTATGCGCTACCAGCGTTGCTATAAAGCCAGGAAGTCGTGGCAACTAAAAAAACCAAAAAAAATAAAACCCCCAAAAAAAAGCAAGCGTTAGAAAGCCCTTTAAAAGGGCTGTATCTCTCTTTACGCTTAAAGGCCTTTATCACCGATATTTTTATGATTTACACCCCCATGCTTTACATAATGACTTATGCGATTTTAGGGAGCGCGAAGGATTTTAGGGAAAACCAGAGCGCGATTTTTTTATGCCTGCTTTTTTACGCCCTAACGCACAGCTTTTTTATTGCTTTTAAATCCCAAAGCCCTGGCATGCGTTACGCTCAGTTTAAATTAGTCAAAAACAACCGCAAAAAAGTGGGCTTTTTTTTAGCTTTGTGGCGCTTTATTTTGTGGGTGTTGAGCATGGGGTTACTCATAGGGTTTGTTACGCCTTTTATTTTTAAGTTTTTTTTGCATGACAAACTCAGCGGCACTCATATTGAAATCATCAAGGAGGAAACATGAAAAATTTAGTGATCCTAAGCGGGGCTGGCATCTCAGCAGAAAGCGGGATTAAAACCTTTAGAGACACTGATGGCTTGTGGGAAGGGCATGACATCATGGAAGTCGCCTCGCCTTATGGCTGGAAAAAGAACCCGCAAAAGGTGTTGGATTTTTACAACCAAAGGCGCCGACAGCTTTTTGAAGTTTATCCTAACAAAGCTCATGAGATTTTAGTGCAATTGGAAAAACACTATCAAGTCCATATCATCACCCAAAATGTAGATGATTTGCATGAAAGGGCGGGTTCTTCTCGCATTTTACACTTGCATGGGGAATTATTGAGCGTTCGCAGCGAAAAAGATCCTAATTTAGTTTATAGGTGGGAAAAGGACTTGAATTTAGGCGACTTGGCTAAAGACAAATCGCAATTACGCCCTGATATTGTGTGGTTTGGCGAAGAGGTGCCTTTGCTTAAGGAAGCGATTTCTTTAGTCAAACAAGCGCACCTTTTAATCATCATTGGCACTTCTTTGCAAGTCTATCCGGCCGCTAGCCTCTACACGCATGCGAGCAAAGACGCCCTCATTTATTACATTGACCCTAAGGCTAAAAACGCCCATTTACCCCAAAATGTCCAATGCATTAATGAAAGCGCGGTGCATGCCATGCAAGATTTAATGCCCAAACTCATAGAAATGGCCTCTTAAGAGATGTTGAAATAATTTTTATTTTTTCAGCTAACGATTAGCAAAAACATGGTTTAATTGGCTTTGTCATTTGCTAGTAATTAAAGGAGTTTGAGAGTCTGATGCAACAAGCCACAGAAGCATTGAATCACCCCTATTTTGGCGTTTTTGTTTTGTTGGTATTCACCTTTTGGGCGTTTAACTTAACCTTAAGGATTCAAAGGTTTTTAAGCCGTAAAATGGCTCAAAAAAAGGGCGAAAAGCTCAAGCTCGCTCCCTATGAATGCGGGCCTGTGGCTCTCAAGCAGCCTAATAGGGTGTCGCACCATTTCTATATCATGGCCATGCTTTTTATTTTATTTGATGTAGAAATCGTTTTCATGTTTCCTTGGGCGATTGATTTTAAAAAATTAGGCTTGTTTGGGCTCATTGAAATGCTAGGCTTTGTCTTCTTTCTAACCATTGGTTTTATTTACGCTTTAAAGCGAAACGCTTTGAGCTGGCAGAAATTAGAGGTGAAATAATGCAACAAGCACCGGTTGTTCTAAGCACTTTGGATAAATTATTGAATTGGGGGCGTTCTAATTCGCTTTGGCCTTTAACTTATGGCTTGGCGTGTTGCGCGATTGAGATGATGGCGACAGGGGGTTCAAGGTTTGATTTTGACCGGTTTGGCACGATTTTTAGAGCGAGCCCTAGGCAATCGGATGTGATGATCATCGCTGGCACGCTCACTAAAAAACATGCCGAGTTTATGCGTAGGCTCTATGATCAAATGCCTGAGCCTAAATGGGTGATTTCTATGGGGAGTTGCGCTAACACGGGTGGGATGTTCAACACTTATGCGACCGTTCAAGGAGCAGACAGGGTTGTTCCTGTGGATATTTACTTGCCCGGTTGCGCACCGCGCCCAGAAACTTTACAATACGCTCTTATGGTTTTACAAGATAAGATCAGACGCTCTAAAGCGATCAAACAAGACGCTCCTAAAAGGTTAGTGTGATGGTAAGAAAACAATCCCCCTATGAAGATGTGCAAAAACAATCGCGCCAGCATGACCCCTATAAAATCATAGAACCCACCCCTAAAAAATACTTAGAGGGCAGCGCTTATGAGGTCATTTACAACCACCTTTCTTACAAACATGAGATTTTAGACAAATACATAGAAACGAACACGGCTGTGTTTTGGATCAAAAAAGACGATATTTTTTCTGTCGCTACGACTTTAAGGCATTTGGGTTATGAGTGTTTGAGCGAAATGAGCGCGATAGATTTGTGCGCTAAAAAAGGGCATTTTGAATTGTTTTATCAATTTGTGGGCTTTAGCGATAGCTGCAAGAACCGCCGTAGGGTGCGCGTGAAATGCGTTTTGTTGCCTAATGAGAGCGTGGATTCTTTGAGTTTTTTATACCGATCGGCTAATTGGAGCGAGAGGGAAGCGTATGATTTGCTTGGTATTGTGTTTGACAAACACCCCTATTTGAAACGCCTTATCATGCCGCATGATTGGGTAGGCCACCCCTTATTGCGTTCTTACCCGCTCAAAGGCGATGAATTCGCTCAATGGTATGAAGTGGATAAAATTTTTGGCAAAGAATACCGAGAAGTGGTGGGCAAAGAGCAACGAGACAGCGCGAGAGTGGATGAAAAAGACACTTTCAATTTTGCAAAAATTGGCTATGAGCAGGGCAAGGGTGAAGAATTAAAAGAAGTAGAAGAAAAGCATGCGTTTAAGAAAATCCCTTTTGTCAAAGATTTGCACAAAATCGCCCCCACTATCTTAAAAAAGAGGCTATAAAATGGCTCAAAATTTCACGAAACTCAACCCTCAGTTTGAAAACATCATTTTTGAACATGACGACAACCAAATGATTTTAAACTTTGGCCCCCAACACCCCAGTAGTCATGGGCAATTGCGCTTGATTTTGGAATTAGAGGGCGAAAAAATCATTAAGGCTACCCCTGAAATTGGCTACTTGCATAGAGGCTGTGAAAAATTAGGCGAAAACATGACCTATAACGAATACATGCCCACTACTGATAGATTGGATTACACTTCTTCTACCAGCAATAACTACGCTTACGCTTATGCGGTAGAGACCTTACTCAATTTAGAAATCCCTCGCCGAGCGCAAGTGATCCGCACGATTTTACTAGAGCTTAACCGCATGATCTCACACATCTTTTTTATCAGCGTGCATGCTTTAGATGTGGGGGCGATGAGCGTGTTTTTGTATGCGTTTAAAACGAGGGAATACGGCTTGGATTTGATGGAGGATTATTGCGGGGCTAGGCTCACGCACAACGCTATAAGGATTGGGGGCGTGCCTTTGGATTTACCTCCTAATTGGTTAGAAGGCTTAAAAAAGTTTTTAGGCGAAATGAGGGAATGCAAAAAACTCATTCAAGGCTTATTGGATAAGAATCGCATTTGGCGGATACGCTTGGAAAATGTGGGCGTTGTAACGCAAAAAATGGCGCAAAGCTGGGGCATGAGCGGTATCATGTTAAGAGGGACTGGGATCGCTTATGACATTAGGAAAGAAGAGCCTTATGAGCTTTATAAAGAGCTTGATTTTGATGTGCCGGTGGGCAATTATGGCGATAGTTATGATCGGTATTGTTTGTATATGTTAGAAATTGATGAAAGCATTCGCATCGTTGAACAACTCATTCCCATGTATGCTAAAACCGATACGCCTATCATGGCTCAAAACCCGCATTATATTTCTGCCCCTAAAGAAGATATAATGACGCAAAACTACGCCTTGATGCAACATTTTGTTTTAGTGGCTCAAGGCATGCGCCCACCCGTTGGGGAAGTGTATGCCCCCACAGAAAGCCCTAAAGGGGAATTAGGGTTTTTTATCCATTCAGAGGGCGAGCCTTACCCTCACAGACTAAAAATCAGAGCCCCTAGCTTTTATCACATTGGGGCTTTGAGCGATATTTTAGTGGGGCAATATTTAGCGGATGCGGTAACCGTGATTGGCTCAACCAATGCGGTGTTTGGCGAGGTGGATAGATGAAACGCTTTGATTTACGCCCCTTAAAAGCAGATATTTTTGAACGCTTAGAAGAATTGATTGAAAAAGAAATGCAACCCAATGAAGTCGCTATTTTCATGTTTGAAGTGGGGGATTTTTCTAATATCCCTAAGAGCGCTGAATTTATCCAATCTAAAGGGCATGAACTTCTCAATTCTTTGCGTTTCAATCAAGCGGATTGGACGATTGTCGTGAGAAAAAAGGCTTGATTTTGAGCGGCTTTAACCTCTTAAATTCTCCCTTAAGCGCAAGCTCTTCAATTAGCTTGAAAGAAGCTTATTGCTTAGAAAAATTATCTCTTCAAAAAGGGTTTAAAATCAATTACAAGATGACCAAAGATAGCTTAAACCTTTTAGAAAAAAGCGATTTGTTCGTTTTGTTTGGGGGGTTTTCAAACGCTTGTTTGAATGAAAATGAACGATTGATTTTAGGAAGCATTAACCAATCAAAACGCCCCTATGCCCTATTAAGACCCTTACAAGATACAAGAGATTTGCAAGAAAATTGCCTTTTTGCGTCGTATGAAATCCACACGGAAGTGGCGATTTTAGCCTTGATTTTAAGGGGTATTTTGGAACAAACTTCCCAATTAAAAGGGCATGTTTTAGAAAAAATAGATGTGGGGTATTTAAGCTCTGAAGCGAACATGAGCGAAGAGGAATTACAAGATCTCATCGCGCTTATTGTTAAAGCAAAAAAAAGGGTGCTTGTTTTAAACAGAGAAATCACTAAACATGCGGATAGCGCTTTTTTATACACCCTTTTAAGCGAGTTGCAAAATTACCTAGAAATTTTGCATATCCCTTGCAACGATTCAAGCGTAACGGCCGCTTTTTATGATTTTAAAGATCAAGAATGGCTTCTAGAAACAGCCCTTAAAGAGGGTGTTTTGCCTTTTGAATCAGAGCTTCAATCAAAAGATTTAGAACTTTTAGAGCGGATGGATGAGGCTAACGGCTCGTTTGTCTATGTTTCTTACAAGAGCCTTGAAACCCCCAAATTATCTTTTTCCAAACAATTTAAGATCGCTAACAAGATCCAGCATTCTAAAGCGGGGTTTCAAATCTCAAATAAAACGCTAGAATGCGAGTTAGAAGAAAGCCCCCATTTGAAGGGCTTGATTGCGATTTTAGAAGGGGCGTTTTTTGACGCTTACCCTTATATCCCTATTTTATCCCACTCTCAAGGAATTTCATGATCACAATGAATATCAATGGCAAAATAATTGAATGCCAAGAGGGACAAAGCGTTTTAGAGGCCGCTAGGAGCGCTGGGATCTACATCCCTACTATTTGTTATTTAAGCGGTTGCTCGCCCACAGTCGCATGCAAAATGTGCATGGTTGAAATGGATGGCAAACGCATTTATAGCTGCAACACGAAAGCCAAAAACAACGCTACCATTCTCACTAACACCCCCACGCTCATGGATGAAAGAAAAAGCATCATGCAAACTTATGATGTCAACCACCCCCTAGAGTGTGGCGTGTGCGATAAGAGTGGGGAGTGCGAATTGCAAGACATGACGCATTTAACCGGCGTAGAGCACCAACCTTATGCGGTGGCTGATGATTTTAAAGCCCTAGATTCATGGGCAAAAGCCTTGTATGATCCTAATTTGTGCATCATGTGCGAAAGGTGCGTAACCACTTGCAAGGACAATGTGGGCGAAAACAACCTCAAAGCCACTAAAGCCGATTTGCATGCTCCGGATAAATTTAAAGACAGCATGTCCAAAGACGCTTTTAGCGTGTGGAGTCGTAAGCAAAAAGGCATTATTTCTTTTGTGGGCAGCGTTCCTTGCTATGATTGCGGGGAATGCATTGCGGTATGCCCTGTGGGCGCTTTGAGCTATAAAGATTTCGCTTACACGGCTAACGCATGGGAACTAAAAAAGATCCATTCCACTTGTTCGCATTGCTCGGCCGGGTGTTTGATTTCTTATGATGTGCGCCATTTTGATACTCTAGGCGAAGAGAACAAGATTTTTAGAGTGCTGAATGATTTTTACCATAACCCAATTTGTGGGGCAGGCCGTTTCGCTTTTGATGTGAGCTCTAGCCCTAAAGGCAGCGCCAATCTTAAAGAAGCGCAAAACGCCCTCAAAGAATGCGAAGCGGTGCGGATAGGAGGAGATATTACGAATGAAGAGGCGTTTTTAATAGAGCGTTTGAGAAAAGAGCTTGATTTTAAAATCTACAATCAAGAAGCGTATCATTTCCAGCAATTTTTAAAAGTGTTGGGCGAAGTTAAACGCCCCAGCGTTGAAGAGATTAAAACTTCTCATTTAGTCGTTACGATAGGCTCTTCTATCAAAACAGAAAACCCTTTGGTGCGCTATGCCATCAATAACGCTCTCAAACTCAATAAAGCTTCTTTAATCGCTATGCACCCTATTAAGGATAACGCGTTAGCGAATTTGTGCCGAAGCTCTTTTTGCATCACCCATGAAGTGGGGGCTGAAGAAATCCTTTTAGGCATGCTTTTAAAAATGCTTAACATTGAAAGCACGGCTCTAAAAAGCTTAGAAGATTCCAAGCAAAATATTGTAGATGAAACGGCTCTTAAAGCCTTAGAAGAAGAGCGAAAAAAAGCTTTAGAACAAGCCGAGCAAGGGTGCAGTGTTGGAGAAAATAAGGCAGAAAATCAAGAAGAGGATAAAACAGAAGCAGCTCTCTCAAAAGAAGAAAATCAAGAAGAAAACAAGACAGAGGTTAAAAAAGAAAGCATTGAAGTCCCTACCAAAACCACTTATTGGTTGCTTGAAGAAGCGGGCATCAATTCAGAAACTTATGAAAAAATTCTGGCTCTTTTGCAAAAATCAAATAACACCCTGCTAGTGGTTGG
>NZ_AKHP02000043.1:0-10721 GCF_000296015.2 Helicobacter pylori FD535 | reverse complement strand
CCGAACCGCTAGGCAAATATTTCAACTCCACATTCCTAGTCAAACGCCCTACCATAATCACTTTATTAAACATGATAAGCCCTTATTCGCTATGAGATCCTACGCTTTCTGCTTCCTCTGCGTGGTGAGAATGCGTGTGTTCGGTTTTTTCGTGTTTTTCTTTAGCGTGTGATGGCTTTTTATTAGCCCTATCCACTAACGCATGCCACGCTTCTACTTCTTTTTTGCTTTCGTATTTGATCATAATGAAACGCAACACGTCTTCATTGATGCGATACAATCGTTCAAGCTCTACAATCATGGACGGCTCTGCTTTGAAATACGCCACATAATAATAGCCTCTTTTATGCTTTTTGATTTCATAAGCCAAATTACGCATGCCCATATCCAGGCTCGTTTCAATCACGCCATGATGCTTAGTGATTACTTCTTTATAAAATTCAATTTTGGATTTAATCTCTTCTTCTACTAAAGTAGGTTTGAGAATAAACATCGTTTCATAATGCCTCATCCATTCTCCTTGTGGTTGTATAGCCCTTTTTTTACTAAAAAAGAGCAAGGTCTAAAAAACTTTCAATTATACCTTGCTTTCGCTTGTTTTTGGATTAAATTTAGTTTTATTGGAATATTAAAGCTCAAAACGAAAAACGCCCTAGGCATTTTTCAAGGGTTAATGATTTTTTGAATGGGGGTCAAATACAAAAAGCCCAATTCCTTTTGCCCTTGCATGCTTTGAATGTGCCATAACCTAAAAATTTCAAAAACCCTCTTATAGCCGGCTTCTTTCAAACGCAAGGCGTTTTTAGCGTAATTTTCAGCAATCTCTTTAGGAGGAGCGTAGCCTAAAACCTCTTTAGCGTCCATTAAACCGGTTGTTTTAATGTGGGCGAAAAATAAAAAAAGCTGGTAAAAATACCGCTCTAACCCCCTTAAAATATCCGCATCCTTTTTGCCCTCTTTTAACAAATAATCATAAATATCAAGCACGCTTTTTTTCAAAAAAAGCCCTAGAATGAGCTTTTGTAAATCCATATCCCCCGCATTGGAGCTTAATTCTTGAATGTCTTCTAAAGTGATGGGCGCGTTTAAAACCGCTAGCTTGTCTAAATCATTAAACGAAATGCTTAAATCTTCGTTATTGGTTTCAAAAAGAGCGTTTAAAAGATGGCTGCTGATGTCTAAATGTAAAGCATTAGCCCTTTCTTGTAAGAATTTCAAACTCTCCCAAGTTTTAGGGGTAAAAAAGCGCGCACAGATCGCTTCATCTTTCAAGGGGCTTTTTTGGAAAAATTTAACGATAATATCGCTAGTGTATTTGTATTTTGTGGTGTCGCTTTTAGCATTATAAAGCCCTATGATAAGCCTGTTATGGCTAGGCCGCTCTAGGGCTTTTAAAAAAAGATTGATATCATTTTCCTTAAATTTCTTATGCAGCGCAAAATCCAGTTTTAAAACGACTAAACTGCTCCCTCCAAATAAAGAATCCTGCTCTAAAAGGGTCGCAATCTGGCTTTTTTCATAATCGCTCGCATAAAAAAGCGAAGTTTCTGTGTCAGGGTTATTGCATTTAAAAAGTGCACTAATCGTTTGAATATAATAATGGATAAAAAAATCAAACTCCCCATACAAAAACACCGCTTTAGGGAGGCGTTGTTTTAAATAATGGTCCAAATCTTTACGATACATGCTCTTTGATCCTTTCTGTGATTTCGCCTCTAACTTGCCCTAAAATCAAATCCGCATGCGTGATTGTAACGCGCACCTTTTCTAACGGCTTAAAAACCTTGTTCGTTTTGATTAAAACTTTAAGCCCTATAAATTCTTTTAACCCCACCACCACCCAATCTTTAACCTCCAAAACAACGCCCAAAAACTCTTTTTCTAAAAACTCTAAAGCCAAGCGGGCGAATTTGCGCTTGACAAAATCCCTTTCAATCAAAGCGGCCTTTTTTTGTAAAGCGTTCAATTCAGCGCATAATTCAGGCGTTTCTTCTAACAAATACGAGCAGCCTTTAGCTTGATGGAACAACAATTCTTTTAAAAGCCTGTGTAAGGCTAAATCGCTGTATCGTCTAATGGGCGAAGTGAAATGCGTATAGCTGGCAAACCCCAAACCAAAATGGCTTTCTTGCATGGGGCTATAAAGGGCTAAATTTTGAGATTTAATGATTAGGCGCGAAACTTCTCTTTCCAACTTCTTTTCTTTGGCTATCTTTAAAGCATGCTCTAAAAAAGGGAAAAAACCCATGTTTTTAGGGCGCATGATCTCATAATCAAAAAGCTTGGCGTAGAGGCGTTTTTGCTGCTCCAAACTTGGCTCTTTATGGGTGCGGTATATCCCCTTATTGTGGAAATGCTTCTCTAATAACCTCGCGCTAGATTGGTTGGCTAACAGCATGGCTTCTTCTATAAGGGTGTGCGCGTTGCTTTCTGTTTGCGTTTCAATTTTTTCTATACGCCCTTCTTTATTTAAATACAATTTGTTTTCAAACGAATTGAAGTTAAACCCTTTTTTTAAACGCTCCTTTTTTAACTTTAAAGCCATTTCTAAAAACCCTAAAAGGCTTTGCTGCAAATCTTTATCTAAAGAGCTTTGATTAGCGCTTAAAAAATGATTGATTTCTTCATAAGTGCAATTAGCCCTAACTTCAATAACGCCTTGAGATAATCGGGCGTTTTCCAAATTGTCTAAAGGGATTTCATACACTAAAGCCAGGCGTTTTTCAAACGCTTTTAATGAGCATGCCCCTTGAGACAAACTCAAAGGCAGCATGGGATACACGCTATTAGGGAAATACACGCTAAAACCCCTAAGTCTAGCTTCTTTATCCAAACTGGAATGTTTCGGCACAAATTCGCTCACATCAGCAACCGCCACAAACAAAACCCTTTTTTCTTGATCGTAAAAAATCGCATCGTCAAAATCTTTAGCGTCTTTGGGGTCAATGGTGATAAAAGGGATGTGAGAATAATTGATCCTATCTTTAAAATCGCTCGCTTTGAGTTGCGCGTAATGTTGGGCTAAATTTAGGCAATCTTTTGAAAAATCCTTAATCCTGTCAAAAAGGCTCAAAGAAAGGTTTTCATCTATTAAAGGGTCTTCTAAAGCCCCTAAAATTTCGCTGATTTCACGCTTTTTAAGATCGATCTTCACCACGCAATGCCTGGGCAATGCTAATAAGGATCTTTGGCTGTGCTTTAAAGAAACAGGTTTTTTAAAAGGCTCTTTAAAAGGGATAGCCACAATCTGGTGATTTTCTTTAGCCAAGTAAGCTATCATCGTGTCTTGCGTATCAAAAAGTGCGGCTTTAAAAAAGGCTATGGGGCGTTTTTTAGAACATCCTATTTGGCATAAAATCAAAGCGTCTGTTTTAAAAGAGGGGGGTAAGTTTTTGATTAAAGGGTCTTTAGGGTAATTTTTCGCTAAAGAAATGAAAAACGCCTTATTTTTTACCCACTCAATCCTGCCTATATCAAAGCCTTCTTTTAAAAAATAGCGCTCCTTGTTGCATCCAAGCGCTTCTTTTAAAACGCCCTTTTCTATTAGAGGAGCGAATGGTTTAGGGATCTTTTTAACCCCAAAAAACAGGCTTCTTAAAAACCCTTGCATCAAAAAACACTCCGCATGACTTCAAACGCTTTTGAATAAGGGATTTGAGAAGCGCTGAATTTTTCAAAACTTAAAGAGGCTTGATAGATGAGCATGTCTTTTCCATCTTGAAAGGGGGTTTTTAACTCTTTGGCTAGAGACAAAAAGGGCGTTAAAAACCCATACGCCAAATCATAAGCGAGCTTGCCCTCTTTAAAATACCCTTTCAAAACCTCTTTATTCAAAGGCAATTCGTTATTCAAGCTCGCTGAAGTGGCGTTAATGATCAAATCAAAAGCGTTTTTAGGAGGCTCCATGAAACAATCGCAACCCAAGCGTTGGAAAAAATCCAACCCCCTAATAGAGCGGTTCAACACGCTCACTTTCAAGCCTTGTTTTTTCAATCCGCACGCTAGGGCTTTAGCGCTCCCCCCAGATCCTAAAATCAGAGCGCTCTGGTAGCCCCCATCTCCCAAAGAGAGCCAAAAACCCAAGGCGTCCGTATTGTAACCCACAAGATCACCATTTTCCAAAACAAGCGTATTGATTGAAGCGCATTCAAGCGCGATACCTTTGATTTTATCGCAAACTTGAAACGCTCTTTCTTTAAAGGGTAAGGTTACATTAGCCCCACTAAGCCCCAAATGTAAAAACTCGTTTTTGATACGGCTTTCTAAAGGGAGCAATATAGGGTGGTAATGCCCCAAAAACCCTAATTTTTTTTGAAAAGTTAAAAAACAAGCGTTATGGATTAAGGGCGATTTGGAATGTTTAATGGGATTTCCAAAAACCCCAAAAGATTTTAATTTCATTATTCTTTCATTCAGCCTTTTTTAAAAGTTTTAAAAACACATAGCCCTTTGTTTTATTAGAAAATTCAATTTTAGCCCAATCGTTTTGGATTTCTAAAACCTTCACGCTTTTATCTTTTGCAAGCGAGCCAATGATTTTACCTTTTGTGCTAGGGAAAGCGCGCACATTCACGCTATTGACTGCGGCCTTATACTCTAAAGGTTTTTTTCCAATTGTAGGGGTTGAAAGGGTTTTTTGATGGTTTTGAATAAGTGAGGCGCTGTTTTGTTTGGGTTCGTTTTCTTTTTCTTGCTCTTGTTTAGTTTCTTGTTTAATTTCTTGTTTTTGCGTGGTTGTTTCTAAAGGCAAAGGAGGGTCTTTGGTGGGGTTTTCTTCTCTAGCGGTTGCGGTCGTGTTGGCTTCTTCTTGTTTGGGCGGAAGCGCGCTGTTTGGACGCTCTTTCTCGGTTTTTTCTACATTCTGGCCTATTGAAATGCTGTCTTTTTTCGCATAAAAACCAAGCGCAGCATGCACTAAAGCATACAACAACATGAACGCTAAAACCACCAAAAAAGGCTGCACAAAAAGTTTTAAAGAAGATTTCATCTCAGTTTTCATTCCTGCCCTCAACGCTTTTCAAAATCAATCCTAGGGTCAATCACCACGCAGAGCAAATCGCTTATCAAGCTCGCTACCAAACCTAAAAGCGTGAAGAAAATATAAAGCGAACCAAACACGACAGGATAATCCCTACTCACAATGCTTTCATACCCTAAAAGCCCTAACCCATCTAGGCTAAAAACAATTTCTATCAATAAGCTTGAGCTAAAAAACATGCCCAAAAAAGCTTGCGGAAAACCCGCCACCACTAATAAAATCGCATTGCGGAACACATGCGCATAAAAAATACGCCCCACTGAACAGCCCTTAGCCTTAGCGCTCACCACATAAAGTTTGCCCATTTCATCTAAAAAAGAGTTTTTCACTAAAAGCGTAAGGCTTGCAAAACCCCCTAAAGAAATGCAAAGAACGGGCAAAGTGATATGCCATAAATAATCCTTGATTTTGCCTAACGCGTTCAAGCTTTCAAAATTATCGCTCACTAGCCCTTTTAAAGGGAACCAGTGCCAATAATTCCCTCCAGCAAAAAACACGATCAACACCACCGCAAACAAAAAGGCCGGGATAGCGTTAGCGACAATGATCACCACGCTGCTTAACACGTCTAAAGGCTCGTTATTGCGTTTGGCCTTGAAAATCCCTAAAGGGATAGAAATAAGATAAATCAAAAGCGTGCTAAAAAGCCCTAACGAAATGGATACCGGCAATTTTTCCTTAATCAAATCTATCACTTTGATCTGGCGGTAAAAGCTCTCCCCAAAATCAAATTGCATGTATTTTTTGAGCATAAGAAAGTAGCGCTCGCCTATGGGCTTGTCAAAACCATAGAGTTTTTTTAAATTTTCCAACAAATCGCTCTCCAACCCTTGAGACCCCCTATAGGCACGATCTTTAACAACGCCTTGAATCTCTTTGGACTGCGTGTTATTGATTTTGGCCATCATCTGCTCTATAGGGCCTCCAGGAGCCGATTGGATCAGAAAGAAATTGATCGTCATGATGGCTAATAAAGTAGGGATAATCAAAAGCAAGCGTTTAAGGATATAAGCAATCATTGAAGATCCTTTTCTTTTTTTATCCACCACAAATACGGCGAAAATCCATAGCTAGGGCTAACTTCAGGCATGCCAATGTAATTATACGCTGCGATCCTGTAATTAGGCAAATAAAAATGCGGTATCACATAAAACCCCCACAACAGCACCCTATCCATCGCTTGAATGGCGGCTAATTGTTCCTTGTAATCTTTAGCGTTAATGATTTTTTCAATCAAATCATCTACCGCTTTACTAGAGATTCCCGCATAATTCCTTGCGCCTTTTTCCTTAGCGCTCAAAGAGCCAAAATAAAAGCGCTGCTCATTACCCGGGAAAGACGATTGGCCAATCACCCCTACAATCATGTCAAAATCATAGCTTTTGACCCGATTGACATACTGGCTTAAATCCACTCTTTGGATTTTCATTTCAATCCCTAACACCCTTAAGTTTTTAGCAAAGGCTAGAGCCAGCCTTTCAAAGGCTGGGCTGTTTAAAAGCAAAGTGAAACTAAAGGGCTTGTTATTCTTATCCACTAAACGCATGTTTTTGTAAGAAAAGCCCGCGCTCTCTAAAAGCTTTTGAGCGTATTTTAAATTTTCCCTCAAATTATAGCCCAAAACATCAGGCCCATCGGTTCTAGGCACGACATAAGGCTCTTTAAAAACCCTTTCATCTAAACTCTTTTCATAAGGGGCTAACAGAACTTTTTCTTCAGGGCTTGGAAGAGAGGGGGACGCATAAACAGAGTTACTGAAAAAACTGGTGGTTCGTTTGTATTGCGAAAAAAACAAATTTTTATTCGCCCATTCAAAATCAAACGCATAAAATAAGGCTTCACGCACCCTTTTATCCTTAAAAATTTCCCGGCGCGTGTTGAAGAAAAACCCTTGCATGCCGCTTGGCATTTTATGGGCTATCAGGTATTTAGTGATTTTTTTATTATCCATAGCTTTCCCCACATAGCCCCTAGCCCAAACCTTAGCCGTGCTTTCAATGCGCCAGTCATACGCCCCGCTTAAAAAAGCCTGTAAAGCAATGGTTTCGTCTTTATAATACTCAAATTTGACCTCATCAAAATTGAATTGCCCCTTTCTGCTAGGCAAATTCCTCGCCCAATAATTAGGGTTTTTTTGGTAGGTGATTTTCTTGCCCACATCAAAAGAAGCGATCACATAAGGGCCGCTAGAAACAGGAATGAGTAAAGGGTTTTTGGTGAAATAATCCTTTTGAAACGCTTTTCTGGAAAAGATCTGCAACTGCCCTAAAATGAGAGGCAGCTCTTTATTTTCAGTGGTTTTGAAAATGAATTTAACATGGTGTTTGTCTAAAACAACCGCCTTTTTAACGTCTTGGTAATACTGCCGATAGAGAGGCGATCCTAATTTCATTATCGTATCAAAGCTAAACTTCACATCGCTCGCTAAAATGGGAGCGTTATTGCTGAATCTCGCTCTTTTGTCTAAGGTAAAAATCACATAGCTGTTATCCTTAGCCACTTCTGCGTCTTTAGCGATCAAGGGGTATTCGGCAAAAGGTTCGTCCAAACTTTGCACCATTAAAGTATCATAAATCAGATCCAAACCTTCGGCTTTAGTGCCTTTAAGTGCAAAAGGGTTAAGGCTATCAAAAGTCCCTATAGCGTCATTCCTCAAAACACCGCCTTTTCTGGCGTTAGGGTTAGCGTATTCAAAATGCGTGAAATTGTCTTTATATTTAGGCTCTTCGCCCAAGTATAAATAAGGCGTAGCCTTAAGGAAACAAAACACCCCTAACCATAAGCCTAAAATTTTCATCTAAACCAACCCCATCAATTCTTTAGCCTTTTGATAAGTCGCTTGCGCTAAAGGTTTGGCTTTTTTGACGCCGCCATTTAAAACGGCTCTCACTTCATCACCGCTGATTTCTTTGTATCTTTCTTGGATGGGTTTTAAAGCCTGGATCACCACTTCAGCCAATTCCTTTTTAAAATCCCCATAGCCCTTATTTTTGAAACGCTCTTCTATGTTTTCTGGGCTTTCATTGCTTAAAAGCATGTAGATGTTTAAAAGGTTAAAAATGCCCTCTCTTTTTTCATCAAACGCAATAACGCCCGTAGAATCAGTGGCCGCTTTTTTGATTTTTTTTACAATAATGTCTGGCTCATCTAAAAGAAAAACCGCATGGTTAGCCCCTTGATGCGATTTACTCATCTTCACTTTTGGATCATCTAGCCCCATAACCCTTGCCCCCACTTTAGCGATCAAAGGCTCTGGCACTTTAAAGCAGTTCCCAAAATCCCTGTTAAATTTTTCTGCAATGTTTCGCGTGAGTTCTAAATGCTGTTTTTGATCTTCGCCCACTGGCACTAAATCGCTTTGGTATAATAAAATATCTGACGCCATTAAAATAGGGTAATTGAAAAGCCCCACATTCACGCTTTTAGGGTTTTTTAAAGACTTGTCTTTGAATTGCGTCATTCTTTGCATTTCCCCCATAGACACCTGACAATTTAATAGCCATGCTAAAGCCGGGTGCTCATCCACTTCACTTTGAATGAATAACCCCGATTGTTTAGGATTAATCCCGCAAGCTAAAAGCAATTTGACCAGTTCATAGCTTTGGGATTTTAAAAATGTAGGATCTATGGGTAGGGTGATCGCATGCGAATTGACGACGCAAAAAAGGTTTTCATATTCATCTTGCATCTCTACCCAATGCTTGATCGCTCCTAAATAGTTGCCCAAATGGATTTGCCCGGTAGGTTGGATGCCTGAAAAGACTCGTTTTTTGTGCATGTTGTTTCTCGCTCATTAGTTTAGCGTTTATTGTAACCACCTAATTTTAATATTTTAATTTATCTTGGTTTTTAAGAACGCTTGATCCCAGAAAAGAGTAACACTTCATAGCTCAATTTTTCAAACGCCATGTTGTGGAAAAAATGTTTTTTTTGCTTGAAACTCAGCGTTGAACCCCCTAAAAGACCGCATTTTTTAAGGTAATTCAAGCAATCTTGTTTGCGGTTGAAATAAAGAGCGAAGCGCTTGTTTTCCAATTCTATTTGAAAATGTTTAAAAGCGTTTTTGATTAAGGATTTAAGCGTTTTGAGATCCCTTAAAGGCGAAGGCGTGCCTAAAAACTCATGCACTTCATGCAAACTAAAATCCGTATGGATAGCTAAAGCCACCTCCTTACTAGAAAGAGCGATTTTTTCTAAAACGCTTTTTAAATCCCTTGCCCATTGTAAAGAGGAAGAGGACACAACCAAATCGTAAGCGCAAAAAACATGTTCTTCAAAATCCGCATGCTCTAAAGAGATTTTTTGAATGTTAATAGAATGCGTGGGGTGTAGTTTGAGCATGTTCATAGAATTATCCAAAGCGATAAAGTCTTCAATCAAAATATTTTGCCGCTCTAAAGCGTTAAAAACAGCCCCACTCCCTGATCCTAGATCCAAAACTTTAGCGTAATGTTTTCGTTTTAAAAATTGGACAAGACAGATAGCGATTTGTTGCTGGATATGGGCAAAAAGGTGATAAGTTTTAGCATACCGATTAAATGCATGCTGATTGAATGCATGCTGATTGAATGAATAAAAAGAGTCCAACACCACCGCCTTTAACGCACCACGCTTGAAATTAAAACTAAATTTTAGTGTATTCTTAGCAAATTTTAGATAAGATCGGGAGTAATTTTTTCTAAATTTTAGGCATTTAAGGAATCAGTGTTTATGACGAGCGCTCTGTTAGGCTTACAAATTGTTTTAGCGGTATTGATTGTGGTGGTGGTTTTGTTGCAAAAAAGTTCTAACATCGGCTTAGGGGCTTATAGCGGGAGCAACGATTCTTTATTTGGCGCTAAAGGACCCGCAAGCTTTATGGCGAAATTGACCATGTTTTTAGGTCTGTTATTTGTCATTAACACCATCGCTTTGGGCTATTTTTACAACAAAGAATACGGCAAAAGCATTTTAGATGAAACCAAAACCAACAAAGAGCTTTCGCCCTTAGTCCCTGCCACCGGCACGCTTAACCCTACACTCAATCCCACACTAAACCCAACGCTCAACCCTTTAGAGCAAGCCCCCACTAATCCTTTAATGCCAAAACAAACGCCTAACGAACTCCCTAAAGAGCCAGCCAAAGCACCTTCTGTTGAAAGCCCCAAACCGAATGAAAAAAATGATGCCAAAGAGGATAATATAAAGGGTGTTGAAAAAACCAAAGAGAATACAAAAACGCCCCCAACCGCCCACCAAAAGCCTAAAACGCATGCAACGCAAACCAACGCCCATACCAACCAAAAAAAGGATGAAAAATAATGTTACAGGCCATTTATAACGAAACCAAAGATCTGATGCAAAAAAGCATTCAAGCTTTAAACAGAGATTTTTCCACTCTAAGGAGCGCGAAAGTTTCAGTCAATATTTTAGATCACATCAAAGTGGATTATTACGGCACGCCCACGGCCTTAAATCAAGTCGGATCCGTGATGAGCTTGGATGCGACCACTCTTCAAATCAGCCCGTGGGAAAAAAACCTGCTCAAAGAAATTGAAAGATCCATTCAAGAAGCCAATATCGGCGTCAATCCTAATAATGACGGCGAAACGATCAAGCTTTTTTTCCCGCCCATGACAACCGAGCAAAGAAAACTCATCGCAAAAGACGCCAAAGCGATGGGTGAAAAGGCTAAAGTGGCTGT
>NZ_AKHP02000044.1:0-3319 GCF_000296015.2 Helicobacter pylori FD535 | reverse complement strand
AAAAAAACCCCCCTAAAAAGGGAGTTCTACAAAAGCTTTAGTAAGCGAACACGTAATTCAAATACACGCTATAAAGCCTGCGGTATTTGAGTTCAGCCCCCATGAAAGAATAGTAATTGGTGTTAATGGTGGGGATTTTCACGCCTAGCTCAATGCCATGCTGAGCCGCATGATCGCTGCCTTTTTTCTTAGATCTGGCTAAATTCATCCTCACCCCCATGTTGAACAAGAATTGGAAATTCGCCACATTCATTTTAGCGTTATAGACGTTATTCACGGTGGCTAAATTCACATACTCAGAATTAAGCCATGAAGTGCCCGCTAACGCAATCCCGCCAAAAAGCCCCACAGAAAGCTTGTTGTTTTTGCCTAAGAAATTGGTGGCTTTATCGTTGATGAAGTTATAAAGCGCGTCCGCTCCAAAACCATAAGTCCATACGTCAGAAGCCGAGTTGAAGAAGCTGGATTTGATGAACGCATGGTTGTAGTCAAAAAAGCCGTAATACCTAGCGCCCCATTTTCTTTTTTGGCCAAAGAATTGCTTGTAACCCACCTGAATACCGATCCCATTCATCGCGCCGTTGTTGGTTTGAGAACTGACGATGCCCATTTTCCTAAAGGGGTTACGCCCTAATTCTTGGTTGATGGTTTGGATCTGGTTGTAAGAATTTTGATTGAGGTAGTAATTGGTTTCTATGCCTTGAGGGCTATAAGGATTTTTCTTTTGGCTCACCACATTTTGCAAGCTTTGCGCATTAGGGACCTTTGAGAGCGCGGTGGTGATGCTGTTATAAGTATTCCCTAATTCATTGTATCGGGATTTGAAATTCACTAAAGTGTCAGCGATATTCTCTGCTTGCTGTATTTGCTGCTCTTGAGTGCCAAAGTGAGCGATGCTGTTGTTTAAATTCGTTATGGTTTGTTCCACATAGGCACAGCCGGAAGCGAAAGTTTGAGTGGTCACTGTGCCTGGAGCTGAACCTTGTGTGGCGCCAGTGCCAGCTGTTGAGGGGTTGTTGCATGTGGCTAAAAAGTCTTTAACAAAATGTTGAAGATTCCCGGTAATATTGCTAGGGTTAATGGTTTGCCCCACTTGATTAGCTAAATTGAGCATTTTGGCTTGCGCTTGAGCGTTAGCGAGCATGCCTTGCGCAAAACTGGCGTCCGTGAAAGGGTTGAAAGGCTTGCCATTATTATTGCCTACCGGAGTGGATTGTTCATGGCTGTTGATGACATTCGTTTGATTGACAAGCTCTTGCGCGTCCGTGATCATCTTTTGGATCGCGCTGATTTCTTCTGAAAAAGCGCCGCATATTTTCCCAGTAGTAGTAGTGAATTTTGGGGCGTTAGGCGCACTACTATTATTAGCACGGAAAAACGGGCATGCCGTGTTGATGGTGTTAATGAGCGTGCTCGCTTGCGCTAAGAGCGCTTGAGCGCTATCAGGCACACCGTTCAATTGGTTGGTGATTTCGGTGTAGGAGACATGTGATGTATTACTAGGCACTCCGCTATCAACGACTTTTGAACTGATCGTGGTGATCACGCTTTTGCCGTCTATGGTTTGGGTTTCCATCTTGGATCCGTTTTGTTGTTTCACTCCAGTTATGAAGCAGTTATTATTCCCTACCCCTGAGCAAGTGTAGCTGTAGGTTACATTGACCTTGCCGTTGTTTTCTTTGAGCGCTGGTAAGCCTTGTTTTAAAGCCGTTTGGAGGATTTGATAGGCTTCGTTAAGCTTTTTAAAATTCTCAATGCTCATAGGGCCGTAGTATCCAGGCACATACCCGTTCAAAGAACAAGTGATGGAAGTGGATCGATACCCTGGCTCGTTGTTGAAGATGGTGGTTGAAGAGGTGCTTTTTTGGCCATTGGCGTTACCCCCGCATTGCGTAACATAGCCCACGACATTCCAAAACCCTACCGCCGCGTTGATCGCTAAAAGCACGGCTTGATACGCCGGGGAGTTGGCTTTATCGCCGATCAAATTCTTCGCGCTCGCGCCCAGATTTTCACGAACTGCGTTAATCGCGCTCGGATCAGCGGACAATTTGATAAGGGTGTTTAGGGTGCTGTAATTATTCAAAAGATTGTTCAGCTTTTCATAATTGTCTGAAAGCTGTTGGATGCCTTTGGTGTTTGTTACCATTTGAGCGGCTTCACCGATCTGATAGCCTACGCTTGTGTAAAAGCCGTCGTCTTCAGCGTGGAGCAAAAACGAGAGAGAGAGAGAGAGAGTAAAAGGGTTTTTTTCATGACGTTTCTCCTTCATTAAAATTGGTTTGAAATTTGATGCATTGAACATGCATGGGGTGAATTATAGCGTAAAAGCGTTTTTTTTTTTTTTTGTCATTTCGGGAAAATTTTAGAATTTTTGTGCTTTTTGGTGTTTTTTGTTTCGTTTGTGTGGTGTTTGGGTGGGGTTTAAAAACCACCGCTTGACTAAAATCAAGCTCTTTGATTTTGTCTTAAAAAGCGCTTTTTAACACTTTTTAAATAATGTAACATTTAACAAAAGCCAAGCCAAGATTAAATAAGATTAAAAGGGGCATGCCCCCCATTAGCCCAAAAATTTAGTGCTGTTTAAAAGGGCTATCCACGACTTTTTTCCTATCCACAATATAGGGGATTAAAGCCATGTGGCGGGCTCTTTTGATCGCTACTTCCACCCTTTCTTGCCACTTTTTACTATTGCCTGTCAATCTCCTTGGCATGATTTTATAGCGCTCTGATAGCGTGTGCTTGAGCATGTCTAAATCTTTATAGTCAATAAAGCTGATTTTAGCTTCAGTGTATTTGCAATAGCGTTTTGAATAGCGTTTTCTTTCCATAATGTCTCCTTAATTTTAACCCTTAAAAGGGGATTTCTTCTTCATCAATATTGATTTCAGGCACGCTGTTTTGATACTTGGACGGCTGTGCTTGTAAATTCTCTTTAGCGTAAGCGTTTTGCGCATAACTTGGGGCTTGGTTAAAAGGATCTTGGCTGGGAGCGTTATGATTAGCGGGATAAGCGTTGTTGGAATTTTCATGCATCATGCTATCTTGCATAGCGTTTGCTTGGGGATTGTCTGACTTTTTATCCATAAATTGCAACGAGTCCGCTGTGATAGTGTGGCGGGAATTTTTTTTGCCCGTTTGATCCATCCAGCTCTCATAAGTCAAACGCCCTTCTATCAAAACGCTTGAACCCTTGCTCAAATACTGGTTAGCGATTTCAGCCGTTCGCCCAAACAAACGCACATCTATAAAGCACACCTCTTCGCCTGGCGTGCCGTCTTGTTTTTTAAAACGCCTGCTTGTGGCTAAACCTATTGTC